>NZ_JBLYEE010000009.1:0-236031 GCF_048515415.1 Pedobacter sp. N23S346 | reverse complement strand
GTTCGGAGTTTGGACGCCTAAACCCATAACCCATCTAACCTCTTCCATAACCCACTTAAAGTTAGGAGTTATCAGTTCGGAGTTTGGACGCCTAAACCCATAACCCATCTAACCTCTTCCATAACCCACTTAAAGTTAGGAGTTATCAGTTCGGAGTTTGGACGCCTAAACCCATAACCCATCTAACCTCTTCCATAACCCTTTTAAAGTTGGGAGTTTGAACACCTAAACCAATAACCCATCTCACCTCTTCCATACCCCCTTTTATCTAACCTCTTCCATAACCCTCTGCTCTATTCATATTTCAAAGCATCAATTGCATTTGCTTTTGCCGCTTTCAACGATCGAAAACTCACTGTAATTACAGTAATTAACATCGATATCAACATTGCCAACAAAAATGGCCACACATTTAATTCCATTCTATAAGCAAAGCCATTTAACCATCCATTTACAAATAAATAGGCAAGTGGCCAGGCAACCAAATTGGCGACAAAAACCATCAATAAAAAAGAACCATTCAGCATTTTCACCGATTGAAATGTAGTTGCGCCCAATACTTTTCTAATTGCCATTTCTTTAGTACGTTGTGTGGCCACGAAAGACATCAATCCAAATAAACCAATGAAAGAAATGAATATGATTACGCCAGCAAACACTTTAAACAGCACGCCCGTAATCTGTTCGGTTTCATAATATCCATTTATTCTTTCATTTACAAAAAAGGAATAATAAATATAGTTTGGAAACATGTTATTCCACAATGCTTCGATTTGTTTACGGGTAGCCATTAATTCATTGGCATCTATTTTTATAGCAGCCCGATAATACTGATTTTTCCCTGCAGATATAGTGAGGCCTGATATACTTTCTTTTAAAGATTTATCATTAAAATCCTTAACTACGCCCACAATTGGAATGTCTTGCCCATTAGAATTGATCGTTTTACCGATTGCATCTAGCGGATTATTGATATGCACTTTTCGCAGAAATGTTTCATTTACTACATAACCATTTGCAGTATCGCTTTTGGCAAATACCTTACCAGCAATAATTTGTAAATCGAAAAGATTAAAGAAATTTTCATCTGCTTTCAATCTTCTTACTTCAAAATCTTTATTTTTAATTCCATTAAATTTAAAATCAGATGAATTTACATTTCCAGATAATGGTGGATCCTGACAAAAGCTCAATTGCAGCACTCCAGGTAATTTCGAAACCTGTTCCTTGAAGGTACTCTGCTTATTTAAATTTACACTATCGGTAGGCACATTCACCATTACCACTTCATTTGCATTAAAACCAAGTGATTTTTTTTGCACATAGTCCATCTGCTTTACCACCACTATTGTGCTTATAATTAAAATAATAGCTATAGCAAATTGCACAATCACTAATGTTTTACGAAGGCTGAGTCCGCCATTATTTAGTGTTACTTTATTCTTTATGGCCAAGGCAGGATTAAAACCAGACATGATCATTGATGGGTAGAAACCTGCTAGAAAACCAACAAACAAAACCATTATACCCATGAAAATAAAAATGACAGGGTACTGAAACAGACTTAACACGAGCGCACCTTTAAAAAGATTTTGCAATTGAGGAAGGCATAATTCAGCTAAAACACATGCAAGAAGCATTGCTATGAGCGTAACCATAAATGTTTCGCTTAAAAACTGGATGATGAGCTGCTTGCGCATACTTCCCATTACCTTTCTAACACCAACTTCCTTTGCTCGCGTTATCGCTTGGGCTGTGCTTAAATTGATAAAATTAATGCAAGCCGTAATCATTAGAAATAAACCAATAATGATTAGGCCATAAATTTCGCGTTTACTAATCCACTTCTCCGAAAAATTACCATAAAGTTCGCTGAAGTGAATGTCTTTTAAAGCCTCAAGTTTATGGTGTTGATTCCCTGCTATATGCTGATTCTTGTAATGAATGATATTAAACTTACTTAATAAGCCTTCAATATCTTCAACCTTTAACCCACTTTTTAGTAACACATAAAACTCATTCCCAGAGCTTACACAGTCCCAACAATCGTCATTCCGATCAGGAAATGTTTGGTAACTGATCACAATTTTTAAAGGAAAACTGCTATTTTCAGGCATATCATGGAATACTCCTGTAACTTTCAAGTAAGTTTTGGTCCCCATCAATATGCTTTTCCCTATTGCATCCTCTGAATTCCCAAAATATCTTTTCGCCATTTTTTCTGATAAAGCGACCGTATTGGGCTGATTCAATGCCTGCTTTGAATGACCGATGGTCCAATTGATGCCGAAAATCTGGAAGAAGTCTGGCTCTGCATAATAAACATCTTCATCGCCCTTGATAACGTCTTTTCCACTTTCATCTTTTATCCTGATAATAGTGCCCCTTTTTATAATTGCTGCTGTTTTTTCTAATCCTACGATTTCTTCTTTGGCAACCTTGGCTACCGGAATCGGAACACCAGCGGAGTAATCATCAAAGGCATCATACTTCCAATCGGTAACTACCCTATATATACGATCTTCATTTTTTATGCCTTCATCAAAGCTAAACTGGTAGCGGATAAATAAAAATATAAGGATGCAACTGGCCATGCCGATGGATAGACCCATTACGTTGATAAAGGTATAGCCCTTATTTTTCCACAAGTTTCGCCAGGCGATTTTTAGGTTGAGTTTGAACATTTTTTTTATAGTATCGAGTATTTAGTATCAAGTATATAGTATCAAGTATATAGTATCAAGTATCAAGACTTTAAGCTTAGAGGCTTAGTTAGTAAGGAGTTATTAGATAGGAGTTTGAACCTAAACCCATAACCCATCTAACCTCTTCCATAACCCTTTTAAAGTTGGGAGTTATCAGCTAGGAGTTTGGACACCTAAACCCATAACCCATCTAACCTCTTCCATAACCTACTTAAAGTTGGGAGTTATAAATTGGGAGTTTGGACGCCTAAACCCATAACCCATCTAACCTCTTCTATAACCCACTTAAAGTTGGGAGTTATCAGTTTAGAGTTTGAACCTAAACCCATAACCCATCTAACCTCTTCCATAACCCACTTAAAGTTGGGAGTTATCAGCTAGGAGTTTGGACACCTAAACCCATACCCCATCTAACCTCTTCCATACCCCCTTTTATCCAACCTCTTCCATAACCCTCCACTCTATTCATATTTAAGTGCATCAATCGTATTGGCTTTCGCAGCCCGGTAAGACCTGATGGTTACGGTAATCAGCGTGATGGCCAACGAGGTAAACATCGCAATCACAAACGGCCAGATACTCAAATCAATCCGATACTCGAAACTGGATAACCATTGTTTAATAAAAATATAAGCCACTGGCCAGGCTACCATATTTGCAATTAGCACCATCCATAGAAATGAACTGTTTAACATTTTTATCAACTCCAGATTTGTTGCGCCTAAAACCTTGCGAATGGCAATTTCTTTGGTTCTTTGCGTGGCTACAAAAGAAATTAAACCAAATAAGCCAATAAACGATATAAATATGACTACGGCAGCAAAAACCTTAAAAAGCGTACCCATTACCTGTTCGGTGCGGTAATAGTTTTTAATTTGATCATCTATAAATTTGACCGTATACACATCATCCGGGAAGGTGCTGTTAAATGTATGCTCTATGGTTTTTAAAGTTTGCAACATTTCTTTCGATGCTAGCTTAATGGCTAACCTGTGGTAATTATTTTTACTCGAAAATAATATAATCGGCGAAATGGCTTCATGCAGGGAAGCATTATTAAAATCTTTAACAACACCCGCAACAGGGGCTCTATGGCCGGAAAGGTTAATAATCTTGCCTAACGCTTCTTCGGGCTTGCTTACATTTAACTTTTTAAGCAGCGTTTCATTTACAATATATGCGCTGGCAGTATCGCTTTTTGGTAAAAGCTTACCTGCAATAAGCTGTAAACCAAAAGTTTTAACATAATCCTCATCAACCATCTTAACGTTTACCTGAAAATCAGCATCCTTCGAACTGTTGTATGAAAAATTAGTTTCATTATTATTACTGGATGAAGGCCCTTCACTACAAAAGCTAACTTTATTGATACCAGGAGTTTTTAGCATAATCTCTTTAAAAGTATTATACTTTAACTTGCTTAAGCTATCTGTAGGCATACTTAGTAAAGCAATGGCACTGGTATCAAAACCTAAAGATTTATTTCGGATGAAGCTCATTTGTTTAATAACGACAAGTGTGCCAATAATTAAAATGGCAGTAATGGCAAACTGAACGACAACCAGTGTTTTGCGTAAACCAACACCACCTGCATTTGCCGCAACCTTATTTTTAATTGCTAGCGCAGGACTAAAACCAGACATAATTAAAGCTGGATACAATCCTGCCAGAAAGCTAACTAAAACCAGTAAAACAAATAAAAAGAGAAAAATAACCGGGTGACCGAAAAGACTAAATGAGATATTCGCACCAAACAAACTTTCCATTCCGGGAAGCGCCAGTTCGGTTAACACACAGGCAAATAACAAGGCAATGAAGGTGATCAAAGCGGTTTCGCTTAAAAATTGCCAGAGTAATTGTTTTCTTCTGCCACCCATTACTTTACGAACACCAACTTCTTTTGAACGGCTAACCGCCTGGGCTGTTGCCAGGTTAATAAAATTAATGCAAGCAGTTAACAATAAAAACAGACCAATTACACTTATGCCAACCAGTTGCTTATAGGGCGTAATACTAGAGCCGAAACTTCCATAATTCTCATCATGATGAATTTCAGTTAACGGTTGAAAAGAATGACTTTCCTTACCTGGCCCTTTATCGGTATAATACTTTTGGATGAATTGATTTAAAGGTTTCTGCAGCTGATCGATAGTTTCCCCTTTTTTGAGCAACACATAGCATTCAGAACCGGAAGATACTGCCCCCCAGCTTTTGCTATTTCTGCTCTGATAACTTGCATAACTGAAAACAATGGTTAATGGAAAACTACTGTTTTGAGGATTATCCTGAATGACTCCTGTTACTTTAAAATGGCCTTTATTATCAAAATCAATGCTGTTACCAACTGCTTTACGCCAATCGCCAAAATAGGTATTTGCAGTTTTTTCTGATAAAACTACCGCATTAGGTGCTGTTAAGGATTGGTTGGGACTGCCGGCTAACCATTTATAATCGAAAATTTCGAAAAATGATGGTTCTGCATAATATACATCTTCCTCAGTTTTAATTTCTGGCTTACCAGCTTGTGCACGAACTTTAACTACACCTCCGCTTTGCTGTATTGCCGCAACCTTATCGAATTGCGAAAAATCGTTCCGCATAGCTGGTGCTAACGGCAGTGGTACGCCTTGCGAATAAAACAAATTCCCATCATTATATTTCCATTGGGAAACGACACGATAAATTCGATTGCCATTGTCATAATCCTGATCAAAGCTCATTTGATACCGCACAAAAATAAAAATGAGGATACAACTCGCTAAGCCAATGGATAAGCCAAAAACATTAATGGCTGTGTACCCTTTGTATTTCCAAAGATTCCGCAGGGCGATTTTTAAGTTTAATTTGAACATGTTTTATAGTAGTGAGTGTATAATAGTATCAAGTATTAGTATCAAGTATCAAGATGGACAGTAGGTTAGCCGGTTTAGGAGTTTAGATGATAGATCGTTCACTGTTAAGGCCATAATCCATCAAACCTCTTCCATAACCCTTTTATAGTTAGGAGTTTGGGCGCCTATACCCATACCCCATCAAACCTCTTCCATAACCCTCCTCTTATTCATATTTAAGTGCATCTACTGCGTTGGCTTTGGCTACTTTAAAAGTTTGCAAACTGACGGTTAAAACAGCAATAATTATAGATGTTAAAAGAGCAATTACAAAAGGCCACGGATTGATCGTGATTTTATAATCATATTTTTCGAGCCATTTACTGACTAAAATATAAGCTGCCGGAATGGCAATAATATTCGAAATGAGAACCAGCTTCATAAAATCTTTATTCAGTAGCACCAAAATATCCGATAAATTTGCACCTAAAACCTTCCTAATACTAATTTCTTTACTTCGCTGTTCCGCCATGTAAAGCGCTAAACCTAATAAACCCAGACAGGAAATAAAAATGGCAAAACCGCCGAAAATATTAGAAAGCACGCTAAGCAATTTTTCACTTTGCAGTTTTTCTTTCATTCCATCATTAACATAGGTGATTTGAGGGGGATAGGCCGGATTAAATTGCTCACCGATTTTCTTTATTGCCTGAATGGAACTACTTAGTGATTGATTTGGGTTTAGTCGCAGTAATAAAACGGAACTTTTTTTAACATTATAATAAAAAATAGTCGGTTCAACCACCTTTCCCAAACTTTCATTAAAATAATCTTGCACTACACCTACCACTGTTAATGGTGGGTTATCACCCCACTTAAGAATTGTGCCAACGGGTTTCTTTAAGCTCATCCGCTTTACAGCAGTTTGATTTAATAATACGGAGGTAATAGTATCTGCAGGGAATTTAGCTGATAAATCTCTCCCCGCAATAATTTTTGTTCCAATGGTCTTTGTATAATCGAAGCCTGTACTTCTATAATTTATAATAGCATTATCTTCTGCGGCCTTACCTGGCCAACTTAAATCGCCTGTAATTGAGCCCCCTCCAGTGAAGTTACCCGCAAACTCCGTTGAAGATATTACTGCTCCATTTTTGATCAGATTATTTTTAAAAGCTTCCAGTCTGGAATGATTCTTCAATTCTCCTTCAATATCCAATTGAACCATATTATTTTGATCGAAACCCAAAGGTTTATTTTTGAGATATTGGATTTGACTATACACAACAATTGCCGAAATAATCATGCAAATGGAAAGACTAAACTGCAAAATCACTAATACCCGCCGAATACTGAGTGAACCCGAACTTCCTTTAAAACCTTTAAGCACCTTTACAGGAATAAATGAGGATAGATAAAATGCCGGGTAACTTCCGGCTAAAAAACCCGTTAGGAGCGCCAGGCTAACTAAAACAATCCAAAATGTAGAGGAACTGTAGTCGATAAAAATCTTAATATCAAGCAGGTTATTAAAATATGGCAGAAAAACTTCTAACAAAACAAATGCAATCAGCACCGCCACAAAAGAGAGAATAATAGATTCTAAAAGAAACTGGCCAATAAGTGTACTTCTTGCTGATCCCAATGCTTTTCTAACGCCAACTTCTCTGGCTCGTTTTTCAGACCTTGCCGTAGATAAATTCATGTAATTGATACATGCAATAAGCAAAACGCAAAGACCGAGAATTGCAAATAATCTTACCTCATCAATTTTTCCGCCAACAACTTCACCATTTTTAAATTCATCCCACAAATGTGATTTACTAAAAGGAAAAAGAAATGGTTCGTATACATAAGCCTTCATTGGTGGATTTTTATTTACGATAAAATTCTTTAATCTTGCATTAACATCTTTAAGTACAACATTATCCTTCAGCTGGAATATTGTAGCACAATCTATACTTCCCCAACCTGTTGCCGGAATTTCAGGTTCTATGTATTCTAAAAAAGCCCAGGGATGCAAAACATCAAATTGTATGGTTTGATTTTTTGGAAGATCTTCTACTACAGCAGATACTTTAAGTGTTCTCTGATTATCCCATTTAATACTTTGCCCTACTACATTTTCACTTCCAAACAGCTTTTTGGCAGTGGTTGAGGTGATGATTACTGAACCCGGCTCATCAAGGGCTGTTGCCGAATTACCATATAGAAATTTATAACTAAGTATTTTTATGAAGGATTTATCTACAAAAATTGAATGAAGTTTAAATTTATTCTCCTTATTGCTATAGAGTTGCTGCCCATTATTGATGGATAATCTTGCGGCATCTTGTATGCCCGGAATTTCTTCTAAAGCCGATTTGGCTAATTTATAAGGAACAGCACCTGTCGTGGCCAGCTCTCCATTGAATTTCAATTTTAACTTGGCAAAATATATTTTATCCAGATTTTTAAATTGCTTATCATAACTCCATTCATAGTTAACATATAATAAAAGCATTAAACAGCAAGCCATGCCTATAGCTAACCCGCCGATATTTATTAAAGTGAATCCCTTGTTTTTCCAAAGGTTCCTAAGGGCGATTTTTAAGTTTAATTTGAACATGTTTAGTATCAAGTATTTAGTATCAAGTATCAAGACTGTAGAGCAGGTTATGAGTTTAGATAGTTGAACGCTGTAAGCTCTAACCCTATACCCCATCTAACCCTTTCTATACCCTTTTAAAGTTTAAGGCTACTAACCCCATACCCCATCTAACCTTTTAAAGTTGGAAGTTATTTGTTGGGAGTTTGGACCACCTAAACCTATAATCAATCTAACCTCTTCCATAACCTTTTATTCATATTTCAAAGCATCAACAGGATTAGCTTTTACTGCTTTTTTCGCCTGAATGCTCACCGTTAAAACGGTTAATAAAATCGTAATCAATGCACTGCTGATAAATGGTAAAACTGGCAAATCAATTCGATAAGCAAAGGTTTCGAGCCATTTTTTAGTTAGGATATACGCCACGGGCCATGAAATGACATTTGCCACAAGTACCATCATAAAGAATGAACTGTTTATTAATTTAAAGATTTGAATGTCGCTTGCACCTAAAATTTTGCGAACAGCTATTTCTTTAATCCGACCGTTAGTGATGTATTTTGCGAAGGCAAACAAACCTAAGATGGCAATAAAAATGGTTAATAATGCCGCTGCAAAAAATGCAGATTGTAATTGCTCTTGTTTTTTAAAGAGTTTACCATATAAATCATCTAAAAATTCATATCTGAAATCTTCACCATCTTTAGGATTTATTTGAGACCACTGTGCTTTCAAAGCAGCCAGGGCATCCGCCATTTTGCTTTCCTCAATTTTGAGCATGATTTGTGTTTTAGAATTGCCACAAGGATTTTTAATGGTATAAATTGTAGGCTGAATGGTGCTTTCAAATCCTTGGGCTTTAAAATCTTTAGCAATACCAACAATTTTATAATCGGTTTCACAACCTCGAATTGTTTTACCTATAGGATTTTTCATGCCGTATTTGGCAACGGCACTTTCATTAATCACCGCAGCATTTCCGGTATCTGTGCTGAATTTTGGCGAGAAAAACCGACCGTCTTTTAGCTTAATATTTAAGGTTTCAAAATAGTCGAAATCCACATCAACAAAATCAATGCTTTTCTGCTGACCTTCAAAGGTATAGCCATTCAATCCATTTCCAGAACCATCAGGTACATCAGTAGCTACTGTTGCAGATTTTACTCCAGGAATTTTAAGGATTTTTTTTCTAATGGTTTTAAATTTAGCAGGATCATTAAAATAAGCGATATTCTTAACATAAACGACTTGATTGGCCGTAAATCCTAGATCCTCACTTCGCATATATTTCAATTGTGAGTTGATGATGAACAAACCAATAATGAAAATTACGGCGATACTGAACTGAAAAACTAATAATCCGTTTCGTAACCAGGAACTTTGTTTACTGGTGGAAAAATTCCCTTTCAAAACCAATGCTGGCTTAAACCCAGATAGGACTAAAGCAGGATAAATCCCGGCGATGATGGTGATGAGGCATAAAACCAAAGGCAATTGCCAGAATAAATTATTATCAACATGCCATAGCGTTAAGTTTACCTGAAACAAATTGTTAAAATATGGTAAAGCCGATTCTGCAAAAACCATTGCCAAAACAGTTGCAACCAAACACTGAACGAATATTTCAGTTAGAAATTGAACCGTTAGCTGAAGTCGATAAGCGCCCATCACCTTTTTAATCCCTACTTCTTTGGCTCTTTTGGTGGCCTGAGCAATACTGAGGTTAGTAAAATTGATACAGGCAATTACCAGAATTAAGAAACCTAAAACCGAGAGCGAAATTAATATTTTGTATGGTGTGTCATTACCTGCTTTCGGCTTTAAATGCTGATTTGCTAAAGGATCTAAAAATATAGATATACCCTTTATTTCATCGATTGTCTTTAAATCGGTTTCGCCCTTTAATAATTCAGCTCTGTATAAATTGGTAATTTTCTCCTGAAGGTTTGCAACATCAGTTCCTGGTTTTACCTGGATGAAAGTGTTATAATTATTATAACCGTAGGTTTCTCCTTTTCCAATCTCGTTGCCTATAGATACACCGTCGAAGCTAAAATTTGAATGTTCATTATTAATGATCGCACCGGCTATTGTTCCGGTTATCCCTGAACTGGCAGATCCATAGCTAACCATTTCGGGTTTATTATCCTGCTTATCTGGAAACAGCGTTTTTATGTTCTCAACATTTAGATAAGTCAATCTTTCCACATCACCCGAGGGCTTAATCAGCCCACCTATAGGATTGATATCTAGAATTTCTGCGGCATTGTAATCAGCCTGCAAAATATTTTTCGTGAAAATGGCATTTTTGCCATTTTTAATGGCCAACTCCCATGATCGGTTTATCTTTGTTATCCCTGCATTTTCGACTTCAGGAAAGTTTTGCTTAATCACTTTTGCTAGTGGCGGAGAGGTATAATTGGTTTTAAAATCAGGCTCTATCCTTCCAACCACATAAATATTCTCGTAGTGAGGATTTGTCTGATCAAAGCTGGTTTCATAAGTAAAATACATGGCCACCAAAATAAAAGCAGCTAAAGCAATAGCCAAACCACCAACATTAATGGCCGTTATTCCCCGGTTTTTCCAAAGGTTTCGCAATGCGATTTTTAAGTTGAGTTTGAACATATTTTTAAGGTTGAGGGTTGGAAGGCTAAAGGCGGTAAGGCTTTGGGTGCTAACCCTCTACCTTCAAACCTTCTTCCTTCCTTCCTTTATTTATTCATATTTAAGTGCATCAATCGGATTAGCCTTCGCCACCTTAACAGATTGAATGCTGACGGTTAAAATGGCGATCAAAACAGATAAAGTAATCGCTATCATGAAGGGCAGGGCTGAAATATCAATCCGGTATTCATATTTAGAAAGCCATTTATTAATGATAATGTAAGCCAATGGAAAAGCAATGGCATTTGCAATCGCTACCAACTTAATAAAGTCTTTATTTAGCAGCGTAAGGATATTTGCCGTGCTCGCCCCCAGAACTTTGCGGATGCTGATCTCCTTTTTACGTTGTTCTGCCATAAACAGGGCTAGGCCTAATAATCCCAGGCAGGAAATGAAAATTGCAAAGCCACCAAACCAGTTAGAGAGTGTACCTAAGAGTTTTTCAGATTGGAATTTTTCTTCGAAAGAATCACTGACAAACTTTCTATCTACGGGATAATCTGGATTTATAATTTTCACAAGTGCATCTATTTTTGCAAGCGAAGTACTAATGTTTTGTGCTTCATTTAATCGAATTAAAATTACACCTCCTTCATCATGATAGATTTTATTAAAAATCATTGGTGCTACTTTTTGGTAGGGAGATTCTGCAACAAAATCTTTCATTACGCCAATAATAGTAGCTTTAGAATCTCCATAATCAATTACAGTACCTAGCGGATTTTTCAGCCCCATTATTTTAACAGCAGCTTCATTTACCAAAACCTTGTTAGAATCACCTGGAAATTTAACACCAAATTCTCTTCCTTCTATCATTTTTGTACCAGTAGTAGCTATAAAATCGTACCCTATTCCCCTTTGGTTAAACAATACCTTTTCATTAGGATTTTTACCCTGCCAGTGTATATCTGATGTATTATTCCCACCTTCATCAATATTCATACTCAGCAAAGAAACGTTTTGGGCGGCACCTGATTTGATTAACTGCGTTTTTAATAAGTCGATTTTTTTAGTACTCGTCAAAGCACCTATAGCTGCCATTTGTATTAAATTACCCTGGTTATAGCCTATTGGTTTATTTTTAATGTAGTTTAATTGCTGATAGATAACTGCAGTGCAAACAATTAAACTTGCCGCGAACACAAATTGAGAGATAACCAATACTTTTCTTACTGATATAGCTGATCCATCTCTAAGATTAAAGCCCTTAAGCACTTTTACTGGTTCAAAAGATGACAAGTAAAACGCAGGATAACTACCGGCTAATAAGCCAGTAAATAAAATTAATCCAATTAAAGTTGCCCAATACCTCCAGTCGTTGTATTGAATAATCAGACTAATATCTAATAATGTGTTAAAGTAAGGCAGGCTAATTTCAACCAAGGTGAAGGCAACTACGGTTCCAATTAAAGATAGTAAAGTACTTTCGAGTATAAACTGACTTATTAAAGATTTCCTGCTAGATCCAATTGCTTTGCGAATACCAACTTCTTTGGCTCTTTTTTCTGATCGTGCAGTAGAAAGGTTCATGAAGTTAACACAAGCAATAAGAAGGATACAAATTGCCAGCATCAAGAAAATCTTCAGTTGATCTATTTTTCCACCAATAGTTACCCCGTTTTCGAATTCGTTATATAAATGCCATTTTGATAAAGGATGCAAAAACAATTCGTTGGTATTTACTTCATTATCATGGCCTTTATAAATATTTTTAATTTTAGCATTTACCCCATCCAATAAACTACTATTTTGAAGTTGAACCAGGGTTAAACAGAAATTACTCCCCCATCCCTGCTTAGCTATCCATTCATGTTTTTTTTCATTTAATTTCCATGGCATTAAATAATCGAATTTTATACTGCTATTCACTGGCAGATCAGCAATTACCGCTTCAACTTTTAATCCATCTTTATTATCCAGCTTTACTATTTTACCTAAAGGATTTTCGCCTGCAAATAATTTTTCTGCCAATGATTGAGTTAAAATAACGCTATTAATATCTTTAAGTGGCGTTACCGCATTACCACTTATAAATTTATAATCCAGTATATCAAGAAAAGATGGATCAGCAAACAAACCCCTATTTTTGATTTTTTTATCGTTATAGCTAATTAATTGATCAAATGGATAAGAAGATCTAGCTGCATTTACAATACCTGCATATTTTTCTTTAAGTTCTGGTGCCAGTAAACCTGGAGTCCAAGCCCAGCTGTGTACTTTTCCATTGGCCGTCATATTGGTATGGGCAATATAAGTGGTGTCGTAATTCTTAAATTGCCTATCAAACCCAAATTCGTAGGATACATACAATAATAGAAGCATACAACTGGCTAAACCTATAGCCAAGCCACCAATATTTATTAACGAGAAGCCTTTGTTCTTCCACAGGTTTCGCAAAGCGATTTTCAGGTTTAATTTGAACATATTTGGGTTATGGGTTATAAGTTACAGGTTACGAGCCCAGACTTTAAACTGGTAACTCGCAACTTGTAACTCGTTTCTATTCATATTTCAAAGCATCAACCGGATTCGCTTTCGCCACTTTTATCGATTGTATGCTTACTGTTAGTACTGCAATAATTACTGATATCCCTCCTGCTGCAATAAAGGGCAATGCAGATATGGAAACCCGGTATTCGAAAGCAGAAAGCCATTTGTTGATTATTATGTAAGCTAACGGAAATGCGATTAGATTTGCTATGGCTACAAGTTTGATAAAATCTTTGTTCAGCAACGTAAGAATATTACCTGTACTGGCACCTAAAACTTTCCTGATACTGATTTCCTTTTTGCGTTGCTCTGCCATAAAAAGTGCCAGGCCTAATAATCCCAGACAAGAAATAAAGATGGCGAAACCACCGAACCAGTTAGAAAGTGTTCCCAATAACTTTTCATCCTGAAATTTTACTTCGAAAGATTCATTAACAAATTTGCGGTTAACAGGGTAATTGGGTTCTGCTTCTTTTACCAACTCATCAATTTTCGCTAACGAGGAACTAATGTTCTGATCAGGGTTTAAACGAGCAATGACTACGTTTGCATTATTCTTATTTATCAGATGAAAAACCATTGGAGCTACCTTTTGATAAGCACTTTCCACTACAAAATCTTTTACCACACCAACTGTAGTGAGCTTGTGTCCCCAAAAAGTTATAATTTTGCCGATAGGGTCTTTTAATCCCATCATTTTTACGGCAGCCTCATTCAGCATTATACTATTACTATCATTAGGGAATTTCGGAGAAAACGCTCTGCCGATCATCAACTCGGTACCCATAGTCTGAATGAAATCATAACCTATTCCCCGATGGTTAAACGATATATTTTCATTTGGATTTTTCCCCTCCCACTGGATATCCGTAGTATTATTTCCACCTTCAGTAACGTCTGAACTAAAAAAGGTTACGTGGGTTGTTGCGCCAGACTTAATTAACTGCGACTTAAGCAATTCTAATTTACCTTCATCACGCATTTTGCCCTCTACTGCTATTTGTATCAAGTTACGCTGGTCGTATCCAATTGGTTTATTTTTAACAAAATTTAATTGCTGATAAATCACTGAAGTACAGACAATTAAAGAAGCTGCAAAAACAAACTGTCCTACCACCAATACTTTTCTTACAGAAACTGATGAATCTGTCTTGATCTTGAAACCCTTTAGCACCTTAACCGGATCAAAAGAAGAGAGGTAAAGTGCAGGGTAACTCCCAGCTATTAAACCGGTAACCGTCATCAAAACAAACAGTGTAGCCCAAAAATTGATATTACTATAATCAATTTGTAATTCGATGTTTAATAAATTGTTAAAATAAGGCAAACTTACTTCAACCAAAATAAAAGCAAAAACAGTGGCGATAAATGTGATGAGCAGCGATTCTAAGAAAAACTGACTCACCAGCGATTTACGCGTTGATCCGATAGCCTTCCGAACACCGACCTCTTTGGCTCTGCGCTCAGACCGGGCAGTTGATAAATTCATGAAGTTAAAACAGGCAATCAATAGAATGCAAAAGGCTAGCAACAGAAATATTTTTAACTGATCTATTTTACCACCAATAGATCTGCCGTTTTCGAAATCGCCGTACAAGTGCCATTTGGTTAAAGGATGTAATAAACTCACCGCCAGATTATCTTTTTGGTTGCGTTTATAAATCCCTTCCATTGAAGCACTTGCTTCAGAAAAAAAGCGATTATCCTTTAGCTGAACAAGCGTTAAACACATGTTATTGCCCCAATTACCCTCTTTAACCCAAGGTTCTGTTTTCTCGAACATTGCCCAGGGCATGATGCAATCAAATTGTATGCTGCTATTTGCCGGTACATCCTCAATTACTGCTTCAACTTTTAAAACATCTTGATTTTCTAACTTGACCGTTTTATTAATAGGATCCTCATTGCCAAATAATTTTTCAGCGAAAGATTTGGTAAGAATGATAGAATTAACATTTTTTAAAACCTGCGCAGGATTGCCTTTTATAAATTTATAATCTAATATTTTAATAAATGCTTGGTCTGCAAAAACAGACTTGCTACCTATCTTATTATCTCCAACTGTAATTAACTTTTGTCTGGGATAGGTAGAACGTGACGCATATTTAACTCCTGGAATTTTTCCCTGTACTTCCTTCGCCATCACATTTGGTGTCCATGCCCAGCTAAAAGTTTTACCATTTGCAACTACACTTTGATAAACAACATATGTTTTTTCGTTATTGTTAAATTGCTTGTCGTAACTCCACTCGTAGCTTACATACAATAACAAAATCATGCAGCTGGCTAAACCAATAGCTAATCCACCTACATTTATCAAGGTAAATCCTTTATTTCTCCAAAGGTTTCGCAAAGCGATTTTTAAGTTGAGTTTGAACATATCGTAGTATCGAGTAGTGAGTATATAGTGGCAAGTATTTAGTATCAGGTATCAAGACGCCGGCAAATTGCTTTAATCTCTAATTTTTAGTCTTTCTGCTTTGGTCTTTAATCATTATTCTTTCCGCTTTAGTCTTTTGGCTTAAATCTTTAATCCTTGCTCCTTAATCCTTTACAGCGCCTTATCCGAATCTTCCTATCCAGGAAGATTCGGTTGGCTATCATTAACTAAACTAAAACTATTTTATAAGGTTGAAGGCGGGAAGGTTAAGGATAGAAAGGTTTGAGCATTTTAACCTTCAACCTCAAAACCTTCTGTCTTCCTGCCTATATTAATTCCTCATTTCTGCTTTTGTTAATCTTCTCAGAAATTACATGACCATCTTTCAGGTTGATGATTCTGTTAGAAAAGCTGGCATCATGACTAGAGTGCGTTACCATCACGATAGTTGTTCCGGTTTCGTTTAACTCGCAAAGCAATTCCATTACCTCGTTACCATGAGAACTATCTAAGTTCCCGGTAGGCTCATCTGCCAAAACCAGTTTCGGTTTGGTCACCAATGCCCTGGCTACGGCCACCCGCTGTTGCTGTCCGCCAGAAAGTTGCTGTGGAAAGTGACCGCTTCTGTTTACGATGTTCATTCTTTCAATGATCTCGTTAACTAATTTTTTGCGCTCTTCCGATGGGATTTTATTATAAATTAATGGTAGTTCGATATTTTCAAAAACCGTTAATTCATCAATTAAATTGAAATTCTGGAACACGAAACCCATATTTCTTTTTCTGAAATTGGAACGTTCTCTGTCGTTTAGTGTTAAAAGCTCAGTATCAATAAATTTGTAACTGCCACTTTCAGGCTTATCCAATAAACCCATCACATTTAATAAGGTAGATTTCCCACAGCCCGATGGTCCCATGATGGATACAAATTCTCCCTCTTTTACATGAAGGTTAATGCCATTAAGTGCCGTAGTTTCTACTTCTTCAGTTTTATAAACTTTTTCCAGATTTTCTATTTTGATCATAGCGTTTTAGTATCAAGTATTTAGTATCAAGTATCAAGACCTGAATATATTTTTATTAATTATTTAGTAGCAAGTATTTAGTATCAGGTATCAAGACTTGAATATATTTCCTAACTGTATTCCTATTTTTAAAAACTCCCAACTCCCAACTCATCCATTTTACATCTCTACTTACTTATCTCCACCTGATCATACTGATTAAACTGGTCATAAGAAGAGGTAATCACTTCATCACCTTTGGCCAAACCATCTAGAATTTCATAATACAGATAATTTTTCCGACCAATTTTAACATTTTTCTTGGTTGCCTTCCCGTTGTTTACCACAAATACCCACGATCCGCCAGTACTCTGAAAAAACTGGCCTTGTGCCAAAAGCAACGATTTACTATTATCAGATAAAGTCAATTTGGTTTGCAGCGATAAACCGCGACGTAAACCCTCAGGCGATGGTCCTTTAAATACCATTTCTACCTGAAACTGACCGGCCGTAACTTCTGGAATAACTTTACTCACGGTTAGATTGTAAATTTTACCATTAAATTCGCAACTTGCCGTTTGCCCCTCTTTAACCCGATTAATGTAGTATTCATCAACTCCTGCCTGCAATTTATAACCTTGCAAAACATCGATTTTACCAATCATTTCATTTGAATTATAAGATTTACCAGTTACCGGATCATAAGAAGATAATTTACCTGAAACCGGTGCCTTAATCGTCATGTTTTCAATATTTTTACGGATCATCTCCAAGCTTTCGTTCATTTGATTCATCGATTGATCGATCTGGGAAAGCTGCATTTTTCGACTTTGATTTTCCTGTTTAATGGCTTGTCTTACAATACGGAGCTTACCTTGATAATATTCGTAATCCTGAACCGACTTATTAAATTCCTGAAGCGTAATTACTTTCTTAATATATAAGGTACTGTCTAATCTATATTGGCGGGTAGCCGTACGAAGGTTATTTTCAACATCAAGTACATCCTGGTTTAAGATTCTTTGATTTTGCTCTAAATCTAACCTGGATTTACGCAACTGATTGATTTGCTCTGTTGCAGCAGTTTGTTGCGAAGTATAACCCAACATCGCGTTAGAATTAGCGATCCTTAATAAGGGCGTTCCTTTTACAACAGATGCGCCATTTTCGGTAAAAATTTCTGCAACAGTACCGCCCTCTGCCGAACTCACAATAACCGATGTTAATGGAACAACACTGGCATTCAGTAAAACAACATCTTCGAAATCTCCATATTGAACCTTACTAATGGTTAATTTCTCAGCATCGGCACTATATGTTTTTTTTAGCGATAAAGTATAGCCATAAAGTACAATTGCTATAAAAACAACTGCCCCACCTATCATTATCAAGGTTTTTTTGCTAAATCTCTTTTTCTCTATTTTCTTATCCATTGTTTGGTTGTACTGTTCGGTTTCTCTAATAACCAAGCTTGTGCCAGAAGAAACAAACGTAATCAAAAAGCTAATAATCAGCTATTTAATATTTTTACATAATTTATTCTGTTCATTATCGAACAGTTTATGTACGCGAGCGGACAGTTTCGTTAAATTTACCCCCCAGCCCCCTAAAGGAGGAGTTTACAGGCGATGTTGAATAGCGAGAGCTATAACATGTGTAAAAATAAAGGTGAATAATAAAAATTCAGGTTCCCCTTTAGGAGCAGAGGGGTTTGTTTTACGCTTTACATAATACAACTTACATGAACGATAGAAATTCAGGTTCCCCTTTAGGGGCAGAGGGGTTGGTTTTACGCTTTACATAATATAACTTACATGAACGATAGAAATTCAAGTTCCCCTTTAGGGGCGGAGGAGTTGGTTTTACGCTTTACATAATACAACTTACATGAACGATAGAAATTCAGGTTCCCCTTTAGGGGCGGAGGGGTTAGACGCCACAGTTTTAATCATTGATGATGATGACGACATTCTATTGAGTGCCAGATTGTTCCTCAAGCAGCAGGTAAAACAAGTAATTACCTGCAAATCGCCAAAAGAAATTAACGTTTTACTGAGCAAAAACGAAGTGGATATCATCCTTTTGGATATGAATTACCAAAAAGGTGCCAGCGACGGACGCGAGGGATTGTATTGGCTGGAGCATATTTTATCAATTGATAAAGATTACGTCGTTATTTTGATGACAGCTTTTGGAAATGTCGAATTGGCTGTTAAGGCGATAAAAAAAGGCGCAACAGATTTCATTTTAAAGCCATGGGAAAATGAAAAACTTTTTGCCACCATTTCTGCCGCTTCTAAGTTGCGGGAATCGAACAGAAAAGTAAAAAAACTCGAAAAGATTCATTCTTCTTTACAAAAAGATATGACCCGGGGTTTCGAGAATATTGTTGGTCAGGCGGAAGGTATTAAACAGCTTCAAAACACTTTGATAAAAGTAGCACCAACAGATGCAAATGTTTTGATTTTGGGCGAGAACGGAACTGGTAAACAAGTTTTTGCTTATGAAATCCATGGAAACTCCCAGCGAAAAAATCAAGTATTTATGCATGTGGATTTAGGTTCGTTAAATGAAAATTTATTTGAAAGTGAACTTTTTGGTTATGCTAAAGGTGCCTTTACTGATGCAAAAGAAGATAAACCCGGGCGGTTTGAACTGGCCGATGGCGGGACCATCTTTTTAGATGAGATTGGAAATCTGACCTTACCACTCCAGGCGAAACTTTTGAGTGTTTTGCAGAACAGAACAGTGATCCGTTTAGGAGAAAGCAAGGAGCGGAAAGTGAATGTCCGGTTGATTACGGCAACAAATATGCCTTTGAACGATATGGTTGCGAAAAATACATTCAGACAGGATTTACTTTTCCGGATTAATACTGTTGAGCTTTTATTACCACCCTTACGCCAGCGCGGAAGAGACATTTTGCTTTTAGCCAATTATTTTATGCAGGTTTTTAGCACAAAATATCATAAAGAAAACCGAAGTTTAAGCAATAAAGCTGAAGATATTCTTCTAAATTATAAATGGCCCGGAAACGTAAGGGAATTGCAGCATGTATTGGAAAGAGCGGTAATTATGAGCGACGGACGGGAAATTACCGAAGAAGACCTGCAACTTAGTCCGCAACGTTTTGCACAAAACAATTCAATTCCGGATGAAATGGCGCTTGGCGATATGGAGAAAATGATGGTACAAAAAGCCATCGATAAACACAAAGGAAATATTTCAAAAGCCGCAGCAGAATTGGGTTTAACCCGCGCAGCTTTATACAGGAGAATTGAGAAATTTGGGATTTGAGCCGAAAGCAAAAAGCTTAAAGACTAAAGGAGTATTACCTTTGGCCTTTCGCTTTGGTCTTTTAGCTTTAGTCTTTTAGCCTACAAAACATGTTTTACAAACGCTTTACTTTTCGTTTAATCTTCCGGCTGCTGATCATCAATTTACTTGGTTATCTGCTCTTCTATCTCATCAAAAACACTCAGCTTTGGTTTACGATTATTGGTGTGGGTTTGATTTTTTTCGGAACAATCATTTCGCTTTACTACTATATCAATGAAATCCGTTCTGATATTAAGCGCTTTATCCTGGCTGTTAAAACACGTGATCATACCTTAAATTTTAAAAATAAGGCCACCAAAGGAAGTTTCCCCGAGTTATACGAATCGTTTGGAGAAATTCTGCAAGTGCATAAGCAAATTCGTTTGGAGCAGGAAGCGATGTTTCAGCTCATTAAAACCATTCTAGAACAGGTTCCAGTTGGTGTAATCGTAATTAATGCGACGGTTAATGATAACGACCATCAGGAAATAGCTTTTTTCAATCAGGCGGCTTCCAACCTTTTAGGTGTACCAGCCTACAAATACTGGCATCGTTTAAAGCAGCATTTGCCGACTTTCGCTAACGAGATTGATCAAATTCCGAATGGCGGAAAGCGTTTCCTGGAATTGAAAATACACGAGAAGTTTATCCAGCTTTCTACCGAAGTCATTCCGCTTAATCTCTACGGAAAAAACTACACCATCATCAGTTTTCAAAATATTAAAGATGAAATTGAGCAAAAGGAAACCGAAGCCTGGAATAGATTGATTGGTGTGATTTCGCATGAAATTTTAAATTCCATCACGCCAATTAGTTCACTATCAGATACGATAAACAGCATGGTAACTGACAAGGAAAATCTTGATCTGGATGAAATGGAAGACTTGAAAACAGCCTTACAAACCATTAAACGCCGTTCGGCGGGGCTTTTAGATTTCGTTAAAGATTACCGGCTTATTGCTGAGTTACCCACTCCAAATCTCGAATCGCACACCATTGGCGAAATTTTGAGGCATATTAAGGTTTTGATGCAACCTTTCGCAAAGGTTAAAAATGTGGTGTTAGAGGTCGAGCAAACCAGTTCCAAAATCACCGTCCAACTCGATTTAAAACTGATCGAACAAGCACTTATCAATCTGATTACCAACAGTATTTATTCCGTTGAAAAAAAGGAAAGCCCACATATCACCGTAAGTTACCGATTGGAAAATACTAAGCTCTATATCGATGTTACCGATAACGGCAAAGGCATTGAAGTGGTAGATTTAGAAAAGATTTTTGTACCCTTTTATACTACCAGAAAAAATGGTTCAGGCATTGGTTTGACTATCAGTCGGAATATTATGAAAATGCATCGGGGAAGTATTGAAGTCGTGTCCGTTCCAAACGAAAAAACAACATTTTCATTGCTATTCAACTATGTTTAAAAGACGCTGATTTTAGCCTAAAAACCAGCTTAAAAATTAAATTTCAGACACATGTAAGTTGTAAAAAAATACCGATGAAGGATTTTTATTATATCATTTGAATGTTTTTTTACCCCTAAAATTCAAACAAAATCAATTTTATGTGCTTTTATTTATGTGGATACATCAAATACAAGCATGAAAACAGTTATAATATCGAACAGACTACCCGTTAAAATCATTGAAGAAAACAACGAGTATACCTTCATCCCAAGTGAAGGCGGACTCGCTACAGGCCTCGGAGACGTTTATAAAACAGGCAACTCCATCTGGATCGGCTGGCCCGGAATCGAAGTGCCAGAAGAAAGACAACAAGAAGTAATAGATAAACTCTCCGCCCTCAATCTCTACCCCGTATTCCTCACTCAGGAAGAAATTAACTTATATTATGAAGGGTTTTCAAACGAAGTTTTATGGCCCGTTTTTCACTACCTCGTTACCTACGCACATTATGAACAAAGCTATTGGGATTGCTACAAAGCTGTAAATGATAAATTTGCGAAAGCTGCATTCGAAGTACTTGCTAAAGAAGATAAAATATGGATTCAGGATTATCAACTTTTACTTTTATCCGGAATCTTACGTGAAAAATTACCACAATCTATCATCGGTTTCTTCCAGCATATCCCCTTCCCTTCATACGAAATATTCAGGTTAATCCCTTGGCGGGAAGAATTACTGAACGGAATGTTGGGTGCAGATTTAATTGGTTTCCATACCTATGATGATGTTCGTCATTTTCTAAGCACGGCAACCAGATTACTTCCTGTAAATTCATCAGCCAATATTTTAAATAGTAACGAAAGGCAAATCGTTGTCGAAGCTTTCCCAATGGGAATTGATTTTGATAAATTTTCTAATCTAACTGCCTACGATGAAGTTCAAAAGGAAATTGAATACTTCCGTAAAGGCAAAGAAGATATGAAAGTAATTCTATCAATCGATCGCCTGGATTATAGTAAAGGAATTCTGGAACGTTTAAAAGCATTAGAATTACTGCTCCAGGCGCATCCAGAATATATCGGCAAAATAGAGTTGTATATGATTGTTGTGCCATCCAGAGATACCGTTCCGCAATACAGGGATTTAAAAGAACAAATTGACCAGTTTGTTGGTAATTTAAATGCCCGGTACCGTTCCATTAACTGGATTCCGGTTAACTATTTCTACCGTTCCTTTCCAATTGAAGTTTTATCAGCACTTTACGCTACTGCAGATATCTGCCTGGTTACGCCCATGCGTGATGGTATGAATTTAGTAAGCAAGGAATATGTGGCCAGTAGAAATCGCAACGATGGCGTGCTTATTTTAAGCGAAATGGCCGGCGCATCAAAAGAGCTGACAGATGCCGTAATCGTGAACCCGAATAATTTAGGCGATATTATGGAGGCCATTGTTTTGGCCCTCAAAATGCCGTTAGCAGAACAACAAACCCGCATGAAAGCCATGAGGGGCATTGTAGAAAAATTCAATGTTAAACATTGGGTTAATAATTTTATTTTAAGACTAGACGAAGTGAAAGATTCTCAAAACTCATTATTAACGAAACACGCAGTACATTCCATTAAAGAAGTAATCTCTGCAGAATATGACCTCACACAAAACAGGGTATTGTTCCTTGATTATGATGGAACCCTTGTAGATTTTGCCGGAAACATCGATGATGCATCGCCTGATGAAGAACTTTATAATTTGATTTCAAAACTAACAGCAGACCCATCAAATACAGTAGTTATTATCAGCGGACGAAGAAATGAGACGCTGGAGAAATGGTTTGGACACTTAAAAGTTGATCTAATTGCAGAACATGGTGCATGGCAAAAAGCTTATGGCGACAAATGGAATTGCCTTCCGCTCTTAACCGATCAATGGAAACAAGAAATGAAATCAATTCTGGAAACTTATACAGATAGAACACCAGGATCTTTCATAGAAGAAAAAAGTTATTCTTTAGTTTGGCATTACCGCAAGGCGGAAGAAGGATTAGGCGACTTGAGAGCAAATGAGATTGTGAGTCATTTAAAAATTCTGGCCGCAGACAAAGGCTTGCAACTAATGCCTGGAAATAAAGTGATCGAGTTTAAAAATATGGAGGTGAATAAAGGTAAAGCTGCGCTGAACTGGCTTTATGGCAAGCAACCAGATTTTATTCTTGCACTTGGTGATGATCATACCGATGAAGATATTTTCAGGGCCTTACCTAATGATGCATTTACAATCAAGGTTGGAAACAACATTTCTGAAGCGAAGTATTACCTGAATGATTATAAAGAGGTGAGAAAGTTGCTATGGGGTTTGGTTAAGGATGAGGTTACAGAAATTCATTAATTTATATTAAGATTTGTCAAGTAAATTCGTTATTGCAAGGAGGCACTAACCCGATCCGTCATGCTGACCTGTAGCGCAGCGGAAAGCTACGCAGTAAATTTAGTTCAGCACCTATCCAGATAAGATCCTGAATCAAGTTCAGGAGGACGAGTCGTAGCAAAGGAATTTCTCGAAGGATGCACTAACCGATTCGTTATGCTGACCTGTAGCGCAGCGGAAAGCTACGCAGTAAATTTAGTTCAGCACCTATCTAAGTAAGATCCTGAATCAAGTTCAGGAGGACGATTCGTCGCAAAACGAATTTCCTCGAGGGATGCACTAACCAATTCGTCATGCTGACCTGTAGCGCAGCGGAAAGCTACGCAGTAAATTTAGTTCAGCACATATCTTCGGTAAGATCCTGAATCAGGTTCACTGTTGTCCGGTTAAAGTTTAAACGATCCATTAAATCCTTTAAATCAAGCTAAAAAAGCTGTTTTTATCTCATTTTTAAAAGGTAAGCCCATTGTTTTATAGGTTTCCTAAAAATCTTGCACTAATTCGGCTGTCCGGTAAAAAACTATCATTTTCAGAGGTTTTAATATTTTAAACCGCTCATAGCTTCCATATCCTGCAAAATATTCTTTTGGTTAAGGAATATTGCAGCCATTTGTGATTAGGCTGTCCGGTAAAAATTTGTTCAAAAAGTTTTACCGGACAACAGTGAATCAGGTTCAGGAGGACGATTCGTTGCAAAGAGATTTCCTCGAGGGATGCACTAACCAATTCGTCATGCTGACCTGTAGCGCAGCGGAAAGCTACGCAGTAAATTTAGTTCAGCACCTATCCAGGTAAGATCCTGAATCAAGTTCAGGAGGACGATTCGTCGCAAAGGAATTTCCTTATGGATGTATTAACCAATTCGTCATGCTGACCTGTGGCGCAGCGGAAAGCTACGCAGTAAATTTAATTCAGTACCTATCTAGGTAAGATCCTGAATTAAGTTCGGGAGGACGATTCGTTGCAAAATGGATTTCTCGAGGGATGCACTAACCCGATTCGTCATGCTGACCTGTGGCGCAGGGGAAAGCTACGCAGTAAATTTAATTCAGTACCTATCTAGGTAAGATCCTGAATTAAGTTCAGGAGGACGATTCGTCACAAAGGAATTTCCTTATGGATGTATTAACCGATTCGTCATGCTGACCTGTAGCGCAGCGGAAAGCTACGCAGTAAATTTAGTTCAGCACCTATCTAAAAATCCCAACCGTATTCATCTAATTTATGAATACGGTTGGGATTAATTTTATAAAAATACTGGTCTGTCCAACTTAATCGCGATGCGATGTGCGGCATTCATTAACCCCACGTGGCTGTATGCCTGAGGAAAATTCCCCCACTGACTACCCGTTTTAGCATCAACATCTTCGCTGAAAAGCAATAAATGATTACAATACTTAATGATGTTTTCAAATTCCTTAATCGCTTCATCAACCCTACCTACACAAGCCAGGGCTTCTACATACCAAAAAGCGCAGATCAGGAAAGTAGTTTTAGGCTTCCCGAAATCATCAGCATGTAAATACCTATAGAACAAGCCATCTTCTGTTTTAAGTTCCTTTTCCAATGCAATTAAATGATCTTTGGCACGGTCAGAAGCTGGATCAAGATAATTCATCATAATCAGCTGTAAGGTACTGGCATCTAAATATGGACTGCCGACCGCATTAGTATAAACCTTACGCTCAGGATCATAACAGGCCTCAATGTGTGCAGCAGCTTTATCAATTAAGATTTGTGCACGCTCTTCGAAATCCTGATTACCGATTGTTTTGGCCATCTTCAAAGCTGCATGTGCGCCAGCCCACTGAAACAAATTGCTGTAACAATGCACGTTGGCTATATTTCTGAATTCCCAAATACCGGCATCCTTTTCATCGATAGTTCTTTCAATTTTAGACAACACGCTTTCGATCCATTTAACCGAATCACTGCGTTCTGAAAACACAAAACGATGGTCAGTGTAAAGCGGCAACATCGACGTTAAAACCTGTCCGTAAATATCGTTCTGAATGTGTTCGTAGGCCTGGTTTCCAATTCGAATAGGTTGTTCACCTTTATAACCCTCTAAATGATCAAGCGTAGTTTCAATAATTTCCCGTTCTCCTGCTATACCGTATAAAGGCTGATAACGTTCATCTTCACTATGAGAAATATCAGTGAGGTAATTAAAATACTTCTCCATTTCTTCAAAATGACCGATATGATTTAAAGAGGTAAGCACATAATGAGAATCTCTTAACCAGCAATAACGGTAATCCCAATTTCTTGTACTTCCCGGAGATTCTGGCAAACTGGTTGTGCTTGCAGCAATAATTGCCCCGGTATCTTCATATTGATGAATTTTTAAAACTAGCGCAGAACGGATCACGAGTGGTTGATAAAAACCAGCAATGGTAGAATGCTTAATCCATAATCTCCAGTAACCAATCGTTTCCCTAAGAAAGTTTTCCGCTGTGCTCACAATAGGCGCTTCCAAATCTTGACCGTAAGTCATGATCAGGTATTTTGTTTCATTAAGTACAAATGCCTTCTCATCAATAATATAAGTTAAGGAAACATTAGTACTCAGGCGTATATTTTCATCACAACCCAAATAATCAATATGGTTACTGCCGCGACTGGCCTTCATTTCTCCTTTACCATAATCGTAAACCGGCTGGCATTTAATGGTTACCCGTGGATTTCCTTCTAAAGGTTCGATTTTCCTGATAAACATGAGCGGCTTGAAATAGCGCTCATGAAGCCGAAAGCGCGGTGCAAAATCTGTAATGCGGTATTTTCCGTCTTCAGCGGTTATTTCTGTCCTTAATACATTCGTATTTTCAATATAATATTGCGTTGAATTGTATTCGCCTTGTGGAAGAATGGAGAATTCTCCGCCTTTGTTTTTATCCAGTAAACTTCCAAATACAAAAGGGCTGTCAAAACGAGGCCAGCAAAGCCAGGTGATATCGGTATTTTTGTTTACATGTGCCATAAACGCACAATTTCCTATTATTCCAGTTTGATAAAGATGCTGTTCAGCCATAAACTATTTTTATGTGTTTATAAACTAACAAGCTTATGCCAAAAATGTTGGCAGGAATGTAAAAAAGCTCTTTTTAACATGAACTGATTTGGCGTAAAGCCGATTACTAAATTTTGTATTTAAGCCTGATTGAAGCGGAAATCTTTTTTGTTAAACGTTCATTTATTTCCCATCTGAAAATTAACAAAAAAATTGCAGCAAAAAGCAGGATTGCTGGCCGCCACTGACATTTTACTGCTCACTTTCAAAAACCATTAATACCACTATTTAAACCTCAGCATATTAGAATAAGATTAGCGTTATAAAAATTACAAAGCTGCCATTTAGCTACATTTTTATCGCAACTTTCTGTACAGCAATAGCTAAATAGAAAGGTAACCCAGCATACGAAATTTCACCTAAAAATAAATTTACGAATATGCTCAAATCGAAAAACAATTACTAACTTAACACAGTTATCTACACCAAATATTTGATGGAAATTATACATATAAGCGCCGAGTGTTACCCTGCTGCAAAAGTTGGCGGATTAGCTGATGTAGTTGGGGCTTTACCAAAATACCAAAATAAAATCGGCCACATTGCCAAAGTGGTTGTACCGGCTTACGATACAAAATTTATCCGTGAGAATGAGTTTGAGGTGGTTTATGATGCCTGGTCTAATTATGGAAATAATCATTTTCAATACCGTGTTTTAAAAGAGAAGACAAATAAATTAGGCTTCGATTTATACCTCATTCATATTCAAGGCTTAACCGATCGGCCAAATGTGTATGGCTATCATGATGATACCGAACGATTTGTTGCTTTTCAGATTGCAACATTAGATTGGATTACCCAATGGGAACACCGCCCTGATATTATTCACTGCCATGATCACCACACAGGTTTAGTACCCTTTATGGTGGCCAATTGTTTAAAGTATCAGGCCATTAGCAAAGTCCCTACCGTTTTAACTATTCATAACGCACAATATCAAGGTCAGTTTGGCTGGGATAAACTTTATTATTTGCCTGCTTTCGATTTATGGAAAGGTGGATTATTAGGGTGGAAAGATTCCATTAATCCTTTAGCTGCAGCAATTAAATGTGCATGGCGGATAACTACAGTTTCGCCAAGTTATATGGAAGAAATGATGTTTAATGCCCGTGGACTCGAAAGCCTTTTAAGACAGGAACGCTGGAAATCTGTAGGGATCTTAAATGGAATTGACACCGAGGTTTGGGATCCGGAAACAGACCCAATGCTGGGTAAAAATTACAATCTAAAAACGTTAGAATGTGGAAAAGCAGCAAACAAAAAAGCCCTTTGCGATGTTTTCTTATTAGATTCTTCAAAACCACTCTTCACTTTTATAGGAAGGTTGGTTGATGAAAAAGGTGCTGATTTACTGCCAGATATTTTTTACACCGCACTTCAGCAACATGGAGATGATATTAATATTTTGATTTTAGGATCCGGAGATAGCGCGGTAGAAGGGCGACTGAATCAAATAAAAGATTATTACAGTGGAAAATACAATGCTTACATCGGATACAATGAACAAGTTTCGCACGAGATGTATGCAGGTGCAGATTTTCTGTTAATGCCATCGAGGGTTGAGCCTTGTGGTTTAAATCAACTTTATGCATTGCGGTATGGAACCGTTCCTATTGTACGCAGGGTTGGGGGTTTAAGAGATACGGTGATCGACATTGGTGATCGTGGATTTGGAATCTGTCACGATCAAACCAGCGTATGGGATGTTACCCATGCCATAAGTCGTGGATTAGCATTATACAATGATAAAAAGGCCTTTAAAACTGTTCGGAAAACAATGATGAAAATTGATCATTCCTGGGATCAGGCGGCTACAAATTATATAGAATTATACCAAATATTAAAATAAGCTTAAACATGACTGATAAAGTTTTAGGCGTTATCCTTGGCGGTGGCCAGGGCTCTAGATTATCGCCACTCACACAAACACGTTCTAAACCTGCAGTTCCAATTGCTGGTAAATACAGGCTTGTGGATATTCCGATTTCCAATTGCTTAAATTCGGGTATTCACCGCATGTTTGTACTGACGCAATTTAACTCGGCATCGTTAAATAAGCATATTAAAAACACGTATCACTTTAGCCATTTTAGTACGGCTTTTGTTGATATTCTTGCTGCTGAGCAAACAGTTCAAAATGCTGGCTGGTTTCAGGGAACTGCAGATGCTGTGCGCCAATGTATGCACCACATCGTTTCACATGAATTCGATTATATTTTAATTCTTTCCGGCGATCAATTATACCAGATGGATTTTAAAGATATGATTGAAAAACATATCGAAGCCAAAGCAGAAATTACCATCGCAACGATCCCGGTTACAGCGAAAGATGCAACAGACTTTGGTATTTTGAAAGCTGATGAAGAAAACATGATCACTTCATTTACAGAAAAACCAAAAGTAGGTTTAGAGGCATGGGTATCTGACACCGGTGAAGAAATGCAGGCTGAAGGTCGTAACTTTTTGGCCTCTATGGGGATTTACGTTTTCAACCGTGAATACTTAATTAACATCCTGAATGAAAACGAAGAAGAGAAAGATTTTGGTAAAGAAATTTTGCCAAGGGCGATTAACGAAAGTCGGGTGTTAAGTTATCAGTATGAAGGTTATTGGACAGATATTGGTAATATTTCGTCATTCTTTGAAGCTAACTTAGGTTTAACTGACGAGATTCCGAAATTCAACATGTTTGATAGCAATCATACAATCTTTACGAGAGCAAGGATGCTACCACCTTCTAAAATCTCTGGTACAACATTAGAGAAAGCTATTATTGCTGAAGGTTGCATTGTGCAGGCCAGTAGAATTGAGCATGCCGTGTTGGGAATCAGAGCTCGTATTGGTAAAGATACCGTAGTAACCAATGCTTATGTGATGGGAAGCGACCGATATCAAACTCTTGAAGAAATTCAGTCTGAAACCGAAAAAGGCAATTCTTTAATAGGTATCGGCGATAGGTGTTACATCAACAACGCCATTATTGACAAAAATTGTCGCATTGGTAATGATGTAAAGATTAATGGCGGACCGCACTTAGAAGATGGCGATCATGAACTTTACGCAGTGAAAGACGGTATTGTGGTTGTAAAAAAAGGTGCAGTTTTACCTAGTGGAAGTGTAATTTAATACGATCACTTGATATTATATAGCAGCCAGTTTGATCCATTCAGACTGGCTTTTTTGTTTTCTTCAATTTTCGATTGGAGAGTCACCAACCAGCACAAAAATCTAACCACTTACTATCACAAACAAAAACCGCAAGGCTTTCACCTGCGGTTTTACAACAAAACAAATAATTATGGTTTAGGTTAATTATTAATACTCTTCAGCAATAATTTCATAAAAATCTCTGATCGGTTGAAATTGTGGGTGCAATGAAACCACATCTCCGAACACCAATAGTGCTGGTGCCTGAATCCTTTTGTCTTCTACCACTTCTGCAATGGTATCTACGATTCCGATTGCAATTTTTTCATCTTTTGAAGAACCATTCTGAATCACTGCTACTGGCAATAAGCCTTTGTTCTCACTTTGAAAGATCGCGGCAATTTCTTTTACTTTTTCAATACCATTTAAAACTACTATAGTTGCTTTGGTTTTTGCAGCGATGTATAAATCTTCAGAAATTTCGCCTTTAGAATTTGTTCCGGTTACCGCCCAGAAACTCTCGCTTAAATCTTTATAGATCATTGGGATTTTTTGCAAACTTGGCGCACCAGTTGCACTAGAAATCCCTGGAATAATTTCAGTTGGAATGCTGTAGGATTCGGCTGCATCTATTTCTTCGTAACCTTTTGCAAAGAAAAACGGATCTCCGCTTTTTAAACGAACCACATGACCATAGTTTAAAGCATAATCGACGATCAGTTTATTTACGGCATCCTGAGAAAAATCTTCATCATCAGTGCGCTTACCTACATACACTTTCGGAATACCTTCTGGTGCATAACACAATAAAGCTTCGTTCACATTTGCATCATATAGTACAACATCTGCTGTTTTTAATGCTTTAACTCCTTTTAAACTAAATAAATCCGGATCACCAGGACCGGCACCTACTAGTGTAATTTTTGGTTCAATGTTCGCTTTTTCTACTTTATTTAAAATCATGTCAGAAAATTTTAGCTCGTTTTTAATCTTACTAATTAAACAAATATATAAAGTCTATAGAAATTGTAGTAATTTATTTTAAAATAATTTTTATTTAGTATTTTGTATAAGCATTTTTCGTTATTTGTTTTTCGTTTACGCTGGTCAGGATTTATAATCCTGACTGATCTTACTAAGGATTTTTAATCCTTAAATCAAACTTAATATTCGGTGCGAGTTAATTCAAATTGATAACTGTCAATAATTAAACTGTTGAATCATTATGGTGGATTAAAAATCCACAATTATAGAAGTCCGGAAAAGATTTCCGGACTAACGCAACAGTGATGAGATTGCTTCGTCGCTGAAAAAGCAATGACGAGTGCGTTAATTTAGCGCATTAGTTTCTCTGCTCATTGAACGTCCTTGCGAGAACATCTTCCGATCCTTCATCGGTAATGTTAGTGGCAATCTTACGTTGGTCAGGATTTATAATCCTGACTGATCTTACTAAGGATTTTTAATCCTTAAATCAAATTTAATTCGATGCGGGTTATTTCAAATATAAACTGTCAAAAATTAAGCTATTGAATCATTATGGTGGATTAAAATCCACAGTTATAGAAGTACGGAAAAGATTTCCGGACTAACGCAAGGTTGTTTCGTCTCTGAAAGCAATGACGATAAGATAAAGGGTTCGTTTTTATTACTTCAGCTTTGGTCTTTCAGCTTTAGTCTTTCCCCCCTATTTACAAGGAACTTCCTGAAAAGTAAACTTACCAGCATCATAATTAATCGGTTTTCCTTTAACAAAATATGATCTGCCCAGCGTAGTTTCAATTTGAGCAACGCCCATTATCAGTTTGCCATCTTTTTTCAAGAAAGCCAAAGGATTTGTGAATGCTCTGGTGGTATCGCTTCCTGTATTAAAACGATAATCAACCAATAGGGTATCGCCATGAAACTTCCCATTTATCTCACCACTGTTTTTTGGCTTTTCGCTATACTTAATTAACAACGAACCAGTAACCTTGCCCGATGCCATAGTATTTAAAATCATTGCAGCACTATCTTTTTGGAATGATGATGCATAACAAGTTTGATTGATTATAGAGTCTTTCTTTGAGGAATCAGCTTTCTTTTCAGACTGGTTACAAGCAAAAATGAAAGGGACAGCTGCAAAGGCAATGTATAGAAGATTTCTTTTCATAATATTAAAATTAAAGGTTCTTTACTAAATATACTAATCAGATGATAAGTTTCATACGTTTCCATAAGAAATCAAGAACTTATAACGCCATAGCCATTAAATAAAAACGGGGCACCAGATGGTGTCCCGAAGAAATTACATTCTATCTAAATTAGAAATTCAGCTTTTTTATACTTGTTTGTGGTTCGGGATAAAAACATCTACCACTATACCCTCTTACATTTTATTCTACTGAAGCTCTAAACATTAAAGCGCCAACCGTTAAGTTTGTACGGCTATCGATTAAAATTGCAGAACCATTTGCCCGGTTATCATCATATAAATCGAAAGCCAAAGCATCTGCCGTTTTTAAAATTACCCGGCCAATATCATTCAATTTAAATTCATCCGCAGCATGTTTCTCCAGCGTATTGATATCAACTTTATGCAAAATTTCACTGATTTTACATTTAGTAGTCTTACTGTTATGCTGAATTAAATACATGATTGAAGTATCTAAAGCACGGCCATCCATCCAACATAAATCAGCCTCAATTAGCTTCGATTCTTGTGGCAAAGCCGATGCGTTCACAATGGTATCTCCACGACTGATATCTACATCATCTTTTAAATGGATGATCACTGACTGTCCTGCATGAGCGGCATCTGGTGCCTGATCAAAAAACTCTATCTTTTCAATTGTAGAACTTGCGCCCGAAGGCAATACCGTAACCCGATCATTCAGCTTGAAAGTTCCACTTAATACCCTGCCGGCATAACCGCGATAATCGTGTAATTCAGCTGTTTGAGGACGAATAACCCACTGCACTGGCATCCTGGCCAACTGAGATTTGTCCAGATTATCGGTATCTACTTTTTCCAAAAAATGCAATAAGCTCTCACCCTCATACCAGTCCATATGCAAAGAATTCTGAACAATATTGTCTCCCTTCAGCGCACTCACCGGAATGTAAGTCACATCCTGCAGTTTAAGCTGTTGTGCCAATACTTTATATTTTTCTATAATCGAATTATAAACGGCCTCATCATAATCAACCATATCCATTTTGTTGATACAAACCACAATATGTTTAATACCTAACAAAGAAACCAGGTAAGAATGCCGAATGGTTTGCTCCACTACCCCATTTCGGGCGTCGATTAAAATAATAGCCAAGTTTGCCGTAGAGGCACCAGTAACCATGTTTCGGGTGTACTGGATATGTCCTGGCGTATCAGCAATGATGAATTTACGCTTCTCGGTCTGGAAATATTTGTAAGCCACATCAATGGTAATTCCCTGCTCACGCTCTGCTCTTAAACCATCGGTTAAAATGGCTAAATCTATTGTTCCATCGTCGTTTTTGCGGTTAGAACTTTGTAAGGCTTCTAACTGATCGGCTAAAATAGAATCTGTATCGTATAACAAGCGGCCGATTAAGGTACTCTTACCGTCATCTACGCTACCTGCTGTGAAAAATTTTAATATGTTCATGTTTGTTTTAGTATTAAGATAAAAGTATCAGGTATCAAGACAAATTGCAGTCTATCAATTTTACACTTCCTATTTTGCTTTAATAAAAAATTCTTTAAGAGGATATTTGTTTTAGTATCAAGATAAAAGTATCAAGTATCGAGACAAATTGCAGCCTATCATTTTTATAAAAAGTTTCTAGGAGCATGTTTGTTTTAGTATTAAGATAAAAGTATCAAGACAAATTGCTGCCTCACTTTTATACCTGCACTTATTTTTGATAAAATTTCCCTAAGCGCTTAGCTTGCACCCAGTCTTGATACTTGATACTCGCTACTTGATACTTCCTTAAAAATACCCACCCTTTTTCCTATCCTCCATTGCAGCTTCAGAAACCTTATCATCCAATCTTGCACCGCGTTCAGAAATTTTTGATTCACTGATTTCGGAGATAATATCGTCGATTAAAGTTGCTTCTGATTCTACTGCAGCGGTACAAGACATATCGCCAACGGTACGGAAACGAACTTGTTTGCGGAATACGACATCTTCAGCATCCATATTTAAAAATGGAGAGGCGGCCATTAACTGACCATTTCTGGTAATCACTTCGCGCTCATGGGCAAAGTAAATACTAGGCAATTCTATTTTTTCCCTGCGGATGTAATTCCATACATCAAGTTCCGTCCAGTTACTGATAGGAAAAACACGAACGTTTTCACCTTTGTGGATTTTACCATTATAAATGTTCCAAAGTTCTGGGCGCTGGCGTTTAGGATCCCAAGAGCCAAATTCATCCCGAACGGAGAAAATACGTTCTTTTGCACGGGCTTTTTCTTCATCTCTCCGGGCGCCGCCTATACAAGCATCAAACTGATGTTTAGCGATAGTATCTAACAGCGTAACCGTTTGTAAGGCATTTCTACTCGCATTCTTACCGTTTTGTTCAATCACTTTCCCCTGGTCTATAGATTCCTGAACAGAACCTATGATTAATCGTTCACCAATACTTTCGATCATTTGATCACGATAAGTAATGGTTTCTTCGAAATTGTGACCAGTATCAATGTGAACCAATGGAAAAGGAAATTTCCCGGGACGAAAAGCTTTCTCTGCTAAACGAACCAAGGTGATTGAATCTTTTCCACCTGAAAATAACAAGGCTGGTTTCTCAAATTGCCCTGCAACCTCACGTAAAATGTGGATTGCTTCGGCCTCTAGTTCATCTAAATAATCAAAATTATATGTGCTCATTTAAAAATGTTGTAATGTTTGATTGTTGAAGGTTGGAATGTTCCGCTATTCAACTATTTATATTTGTTGTTATTACTGCTGTTGCTATTTCTTTACCATATCATCATTGCTTTCAACCGACGCGGCAATCTACCTGCCTTCTCAATAAGCGCTCATTTTCTTCCTAATGGATTGCTTCGGCTCCCTCTTGTCCTGCCTCGCAATGACGATTAGTTGAAGGAAGTGTTCTTGTTATTCTTTTCACTTTGGTCTTTTAGCTTTAGTCTTACACCTTCATCCTTATTCCTCTCATACAGATTGCTTCGGCTCCTTCTTGTCCTGCCTCGCAATGACGATTAATCGACAGAAGCACCCTTGTTATGCTTTTCGCTTTAGTCTTTAAGCTTTAACCTTTAAACTATCTTCCGTAGCATGCAAACCACATTCCTTTTTACTTTGGTCTTCCCACCACCATCTTCCCGCTCTGAAATCTTCGCCCGGCTGAACGGCTCTTGTACATGGGGCGCAGCCGATGCTTGGAAAACCTTTATCGTGTAAAGTATTATAAACGATATTATTTTCTTTGATATAGGTTTTAACCTCCTCTAATGTCCATTGGAATATTGGATGAAATTTCACCAGCTGATTTCCTTCATCCCATTCTAAATCGTGCATATCTTCGCGGTTTGCACTTTGCTCAGCCCTGATTCCCGTTACCCAAATTTCGTTGCCTTGTAATGCTCTTTTTAAGGGTTCGATCTTGCGGATGTAACAGCACTCTTTTCTATTTTCTACCGATTCATAAAAACTATTCGGCCCTTTTGTATTTACCAGATCCTGCAACAATTCATTTTGCGGATAGTAAGCGTAAATGGGCTTATTATATACTTCTAAAGTTCGATTCCAAACGTAATAGGTTTCTGGAAAAAGCCGACCTGTTTCCAAAGTAAATACCTTTATTGGAATATTATTTGAAAAAATCAGGTGCGTAATGGCTTGATCTTCCCAGCCAAAACTTGTTGAGAAAATAACTTTACCCGGGTATTTATTTGCCAGGAACTTTAATTTTTCTATGGTGTTGAAATTAGATAATTCTTCTTTAATCTCCGCTAAATTTCCCATCACTAAATTAATTTTAAAATAAACACAATTACACTGCGCAAGCTTACAATCATCACAATAATTCCAACGGCAACCATAATGGTCTTCGCCGAAATTTTATTTGATACTTTCGCTGCAATCGGCGATGCGACTGCACTCCCAATAATCAAACCTAAAACGGCTTCCCAGTGTTTACCGCCCAACATCGTAAAGAATGTTAGGGAGCTTAATGTGGCAATAAAAAACCTGCTGATTTTTACGGTTCCGAGAGAGAATAATGGGTGACGGCCTCCTGCAATCAGGCTTGATAACACGATAGACCCCCATCCTCCACCAAAGGCCGCATCGATAAAACCACCAACGAAACCCAACAAACCGATTTTCTTTATCTTCTCATCAGCTTTTTTTCTTTTGATGTTAAATGCTTTCATCAAAATTATACCTCCTAAAAATAAGGTATAAACCGCTACAACCGGCTTCACGTAAGAGCTGTAATGTTCTAAAGACGATAAGATATATGCACCTAAAACCGCTCCTATAATTGCTGGTATAATTAAAATTTTAAACAATTTCCAGTTCACATTCCCCATTCTGTAATGCATCCAGCCTGCAATACCGTTACTCATTACTTCTGAAATGTGGATGGCCATACTTGCCGATGCCGGCGGTAATCCCATGGCTAGCGAAAAAGATGCAGTGGTTACCCCGTACGACATTCCGATTGCCCCATCTACCAAAGCAAATAAAAACCCTGCCCCTAAAAACCAGTAAAATAGCGGATCGATGTGAATTAAAAACGATTGAAATTCTGGTTCGGTGTTCCATAAAGAAATACCAATGGCGCCGATAAGTAAGATCGAAGCAATCCAGATTAACCATTTGATGTTTCGTTCTGCGAAACTCTTTTTCGGGTAAATTAAACTTTTGGTAACCTTATTAAGTTTTTTAACTTTTGCAGAAAAATCGCCGGTTAGCGTTTGCCGTAAAGCACTCATATTCTGTAAAGTTTCATCCAGCTCTGCTGGCAAACCTTCATTTAAAATTTGCTTTAAGCGTTTTGCGATGGTTGGGGATTTCCCATTGGTAGAAATGGCAATTTTTAAATCGCCTTTTTGCACGATGGAACCCAGGTAAAAATCGCAAAGGTCTGGCTTATCTGCTACATTGATCAGCAGACCTTTCTCATGCGTAACCACCCTGATTTCTTCGTTCAGGATATAATTATTGGTCGCTGCGAAAACGATATCAATATCTTCCAAATCTGAAACATCAAAGCTTTTCTGTTTTACCTTAATATTTGGATAATTTGCAACCAATGCATAAACCTCTGGTGAAACAATTTCGGCAACAATTGTAATCTTCGCATGATGGCTGTTATTAACAATTGCCGTTAACTTTTCGAGGCCAATATTTCCGGCACCAATTAATAATGTACGCAACTTGTTCAGCTTTATAAAAACTGGAAAGAGCTGGTTACCTTTCTCCTCTTCAGAGAAAGATGCTTCATTATCGGGTTGGTTAGGCAATACTTGCATATTGTTTTACGAGTTTTTTAAATGATGGGTGTAAGGAAACCACTTCTCCAAAAATTAACAGCGCCGGTGCTTTCACATTTTCCTGCTGAACTAAATTTTCAATCGTATCCACTGTACCTACTACCAATTTTTCGTCTGCTGATGAACCATTTTGAACCACTGCTGCGGGCAAATTACTTCTGCCTGCTGCTTTGAAGATCTCTACAATTTTAGCTAATTTTTTCAAGCCCATCAAAACTAAAACCGTAGCATTTGATTCTGCTGCCTGATAAATGTCGTTAGAAACCTCACCCGATGTAGTTGTTCCGGTTATTACCCAAAAGCTTTCGCTCAGGCCACGGTGTGTTACCGGAATTTGTTGCAAGCCCGGCACACCAATTGAACTCGAAATACCCGGAATTACATCAACCGGAATACTGTAGGAAGCCGCGTAATCTAATTCCTCATACCCTCTGCCGAACACAAATGGATCTCCGCCTTTTAAACGTACCACATGGCCATAATTCAAGGCATAATCAATCATCAGTTTATTAATGGTTTCCTGTGGATAAGAATGTTCACCAGAACGTTTACCAACATATACTTTAATGGCCTCGGCTGGCGCATGTTCTAATAATGCCTCATTGGTTAATGCATCATACAGCACTACATCTGCGGCCTGTAATGCCTTAACACCTTTTAAAGTTAACAAATCCGGATCTCCGGGACCTGCGCCTAAAAGTGTAATTCTTGATTCTCTATTTTGATTAACCATAATTTTTTAAATTATTGAATTTTTGAATGATTGATTTAGTGAATGTTTTTCTAGCGATTGTATTATCTACATATTCACTAATTCTCTCATTCCTTAATTCATTCATTCTATCACTTCTCACTTCACTTCTACTGCCCTTTTCTCCTTAATTTGATTTAAAAAATCATCTGCCTGGCTGAAATAACTATTGGCAAATGCTGCAGTGGGTTCATTCTTATTAATTTGTAAAACCAAATCCGAAAAGTTAGTCGATAAGTTAAATTCACCCGTTTCTACATAGTGATTATCAAATTCTCTGATCACACCAACTTGCGTGCTGCTATTTATTCCTTTGTCCAGAAGCAAAGATTTTGCAGCGCTTACAAATGTGCTATACGTATGGTAAATCGCATCTGCATAAGCCCCTTTTTCTAAATTCTGTTTCGCCCATCCAAATTTTTCATCGGCTTCTAAAAGTAGCGTAGCCACTAAATCGATCACCACGCCTGCACATTCACCCACACCAATCGCGGTAACAAACTGCTCTACATGTCCCCAATCTACAAACTCTTCTTGTTGAAGGTTCGTTAGATCTGCCAACGGCTTTAACAGCTGATAAAAATGATCCTTCCCTTTTCGGTCATAGTACTGATGGAAGTTTTCATCAGCTTCGTTATTCGCCTTGAAATCATTTAAAATGAAATGCAAAACACTTGTTGCTCTTTTTGAAGGTACTTTAATTACCCGTTCTGCAACGCGACCAACACCATTTCCAACTGTCCCGCCTCCAAGCATTACCTGAACCGCCGGAACCACTTTGCCTTCTGCTTTTACTGAACTTCCATGGAAACCAATTTCTGCTAAACCATGCTGACCGCAAGAATTCATACAGCCACTGATTTTGATCTTGATATTTTTTTCGTATATAAATTCTGGGAAATCGGTGTAAATTACATCTTCCAAAACCTCAGCTAAAGTCATCGAATTGGAGATCCCCAAATTACAAGTATCTGTTCCCGGGCAAGTGGTAATGTCTGCCAGGCTATCAAAACCTGCTGTAGTGAAACCGATTTTATTTAAAGCTGTATATAATGATGGCAAAGCTTCTTTTCGTACAAATTTTAGCAGTAAACCCTGGTTTTGCGTAATTCTGATTTCATCTGCAACATATGGTTTAATCGCGTTTACAAATGCTCTTGCTTTATCTGTTTTGATATCTCCAACCTGCACTTTCACATAAACCGAATAAAAACCTTCCTGCTTTTGTTCTACTATATTTGTAGCCGACCAATGCTTGTAATGTGCTTCATTTAATATTTCCACTTCGCCATAGTGCTGTTCCAAAGGCATTGCAGGCTGAGGCACCGTATCTCTGTCTATAGTGTAGGTTTTTACTTTATTGGCGATGCGTTCTTCGGCAACTAAACGTAAAACTTCTTCTAAACCTAGTTTTTGCACTAAATATTTTAAACGTGCTTTATTCCTGTTGGTACGTTCGCCATAGCGATCGAAAACCCGAAGTACCGATTCTGTAAAAGGAATTAACTGATCTTCGTGTAAAAATTCTTCAATCGGGCTGGCTAAAAATGGTTGTGCGCCTAAGCCACCTGCAAATAAAACCTTAAAGCCCCGCTCCCCATTTTCATTGATTTTTGGAATAAATCCTAAATCATGGATGTAGCTAAAAGCGGTGTCCTTATCGCTTGATGAGAACGAAATTTTAATCTTTCTGCCCATTTCCTGGCAGATCGGATTACGCAAAAAATATTTAAAAACCGCATGTGCATAAGGCGAAACATCAAAGGGTTCATCTTTATCTATTCCCGAATTGGGCGATGCCGTTACATTACGAACAGTGTTTCCACAGGCTTCGCGAAGGGTAATATCATCTTGCTCCAGTTTCGCCCAAAGTTCTGGCGTTCTGTCTAAACTCACATAGTGCAACTGAATATCCTGACGGGTAGTAAGGTGCAAATTTCCACTTCCGTATTCATCGGCAATATCTGCAATACGGAGCAACTGTTTAAAAGTCACCTTGCCGAATGGGAGCTTAATGCGAATCATTTGTACGCCAGGCTGCCTTTGTCCGTAAACTCCGCGAGCTAAACGTAAGCTCCTGAATTTTTCATCGTGAATGGTGCCATCGCGGAAAGCTTTAATCTTATTCTCTAAATCAATAATGTCTTGCTCGACAATATTGTTTTCGAGTTCTGTTCTGAAACTTTGCATATATGTTGTTAGCTTTATTCAAAAAATGCTTCTCTTTTTACTGAGAAGCATCCAATATTTTATACCTATAAATTATTCAAATACCCTCTTCTACTTTGTTTTACAACAATAGCACATCGATTTGGCGCTGGTATTTCTAATTATAGATTTGAAGTTCATCCTCCAAATATATAAAGTATATAGGAATAGTAGTAATTTTTCTTAAAAAAGTTTGTGTGTTGGTGATTGGTTTTAGGAAATCAATGTTAGTGACGTTTTATAATTAATTTATTTTTAGGTATTTAACAAATTACATCAATGGTATTTAGTTCAATACCTATCTAGGTAAGATCCTGAATCAAGTTCAGGAGGACGATTCGTTGCAAGATGGATTTCTCGAGGGGATGTACTAATCGATTCATCATGCTGACCTGTAGCGCAGCGGAAAGCTACGCAGTAAATTTAGTTCAATACCTATCTTGGTAAGATCCTGAATCAAGTTCAGGAGGACGATTCTTCGCAAATTAATAAACTACCATTGTTATTTTTCATCAATTGAAGCAATCTCATTCGTTATGTGGCATAAGCAAAAAGAGAATGACTCTATCTGAATTATAAACTTTCTATTCCAAGCTTCAAAGTATCTTCACGGCCTATTACATCGGCGATGCTGGTTTCGCTCAAAACCTTAAGCGTAGCATCCCTCACATCTATAAAAGCACTTCTGATTCCGCAGGTTTTCTCATCTTCGCACTCATCACACTTATGGTAAAAGTTCAAACTTGCGCAGGGAACCATCGCGATAGGACCATCTGTAACCCGCATCACATGCACCAACAGGATTTCTTCAGGCTTTTTATTTAAGCTGTAGCCACCTCCTGCCCCTTTCTTGCTATACAGAAAGCCGGCATTACGCAAATCCAATAGAATCTGTTCTAGGAATTTTTTCGGAATATGCTCCTCCTCGGCAATCTTAGAGATTTGCATAGGTGGTTTTTCTACATTTTTACCAAGCGCAACAAGTGCTTTTATGGCGTATTTAGTTTTTTTGGATAGCATATATCCTACAAAGCTAATAAATTAAGTATAATTATGAAATTCGCAGTATTCACAGAAAACTTCTAACAGTACACTGGAAGATCTTTAAATTTCTAACCATCTGGATTTATCTAAATATGCAAAAAAATGCATGTTCCTATTAATCAAACCTACGTAAAAATGTGCCGCTGGTTGAACACAAATCCGCTAACGCCGGTTTAAAATCTAACTTTGCCACCGTTTGTTAATTTTAAAATGAAAAGAAGAACTAATTTGTTGCCCGTTTTAGTGGTGGCGCTCTTATTTTTTGCCCTTAGTGCTTATGTCCTTTCTGGCTTTGGCGTCATTTATCACAAAGAATGGTTAGCGCCAGTTTTTTGGGTTTTAATTATCAGTCTGACGGTTTCCCTGGTTTTCGCAATTACTCAAATGCGTAAAGGTATCAATCAGTTTTTCACTATTGTTAGTCATGCTTTTTTGATCGTACTGGTTTCGGAAATGATTTTTGCATTCTTTCTGTTAATCGGAGATATTTACCGGGCAATGATATCAATAGCCACTAATTTCCAGCCGCAGGGCTATCAAATTGCTGAAAGAAACCATTATTGGGTAGATTTTGCTTTCATCATGTTCTGCCTTACGATAATCCTTTTCGCCTTTGGCATTACCAGAGGAAAGTATGCATACCGGGTAATTAAACACACTTTGTATTTTGATGATTTACCTCAAAGTTTTGATGGTTTCACGCTCACTCAAATTTCTGATGTGCATGCCGGAAGTTTTACAAAACCCAAATTGGTGCAAAAAGGTATCGACCTCATTAATGCACAAAAAAGTGATTTATTCGTTTTCACAGGCGATTTGGTTAATAATGCAGCCTCAGAGATTGTTCCATACCTCAATCATTTCTCACAGATCAAAGCGCCATTCGGTCAGTTTTCTATTTTAGGAAATCACGATTATGGCGATTATATTAAATGGCCTTCGGAGGCGGAGAAAGTGCAAAATTTAAATCAGTTGAAGGCCTATCATCAGGAGTTGGGTTTCAAACTTCTTTTGGATGAACATGTAGTACTCGAAAAAAACGGAGAAAAAATAATTCTTGCGGGTATCGAAAACTGGGGCGTTGGTTTTGGTGAACGTGGAGATTTAAATAAGGCCTTACAAAATACTTCGGTAAACGATTTTAAGATCCTGCTTTCACATGATCCATCCCACTGGGATGCGCAGGTTAAAAACCATCCCTCAAAAATTCAGCTTTCTTTGGCTGGTCATACGCACGGAATGCAGTTTGGCATTGAAGCTTTCGGCATTAAATGGAGTCCGGTAAAATATCGCTACAAACACTGGGCAGGCATTAAAACAGAAAATAACCGGTACCTGAATGTGAACCGAGGCTTTGGTTTTCTTGGGTTTTCCGGGCGGATTGGTATCTGGCCGGAAATCACGGTGATAGAATTGAAAAGAAAAGGCTTAGCATAGGGAACCCAAAAATTTTATCTTATCTTGCTTTTTTATTCGTACCTGATGAGACTTAGCCTATTTTTATTATTAGCATTTTTCCTTTTCGAAACGCCTACAATCGACAATGATAAAGACCGATGGAAACCTTATTATACGGATGTCAATCCTCATCAGGTAGCAGATCATTGGTTTTTACCATTCCATGTTGCCGATCGAAAGAAAATAGCCCAGATTAAAATCATCAGTATTTTCGGCGATCATCGCGATAGCTATTATAAAGGGCACATTCATACCGCTATTGATATTAATCCGGCAACGCCAAAAAATAAGTTAATTGATGTTTATGCAATGGCAAATGGCGTGGTTTGCTCTATACACTTAGGAGAAAACCAAAAAACAGTTGTATTAAAGCATAAGCTGAAAAATGGCACAGTGATGTTTACAAGCTACAAACACCTTAAGGAAGTTTATGTGAAAACCGGCGATTTTACCAGTCCAAACACAAAACTTGCCCGCTTATTTACCAAAGAAGAAAGCAAAAAATATGGTGGAGATTACCATCACCTGCACCTGGAAATCAGAAAAAAATTCGATGACTATGGTTGTGCAAGTTGGTTAACGATGAACAATGCACAGCTTAATGACCGTTTTTATAATCCACAGGTATTTTTGAAAGCCAATTTGAAATAATTCCCTATGGATAAATTTCTGCGTGCCATCTTACTATAACCAGATAGAATTAAAACGTATCTATTTTTTGAATAAAGGAATTACTTTCTTAACCCCTTCAGCTAAGCCAACGGCCACTAATCCCGCTGCCAGACCAATGGCAAACTCTTTAATTGTAGACATTAAATTTGGCAAGAAATGGTGTAAAAATTCAATATTATGAACAAAAATACCACCAGAAACCAGGATTAATGCTACCGTACCGGCGAAGCTTAATACTTTAATAATGATTGGTAATGACTTGATGAGTAAATTTCCTATTACAGATAAAAAGCCTTTATCATCCGAATGTTTAACCAGTTTGTAGCCTGTATCATCCATTCTTACAATTAGCGCTACAATACCATAAACACCAACTGTTGCCAAAATTGCAACTACAGAAACCGTTAAAATCTGAACGGTTACACTTCGTTCTAAAACCGTACCAAGGGCTATAATTACAATCTCTACTGATAGGATGAAATCTGTTGTTACCGCAGATTTTATTTTAGCCTTTTCTGCTGCTTTATCATCCTGAATAACATCTTTAGCCGCTTTAGCATTGGCATGGCGATGAAAAAGAAACTCTATTATTTTTTCCACGCCTTCATAAGCGAGATAAAACCCGCCCAGAATTAAAATAAATTTGATGGCTATAGGGAAAAAGAAGTTTAGCAGCAGGGCAATGGGTACAATGATAATCTTATTGATCAATGAGCCTTTAGTGATAGACCAGAGCACAGGCAACTCACGGGAAGACAGGAAACCAGTGGCTTTCTCTGCATTTACAGCCAAATCATCACCTAAAATGCCAGCGGTTTTTTTGGTGGCTATTTTAGCGGTAACCGCTACATCATCCATTAAAGCAGCAATATCATCTAAAATCGCGAAAAAACCTGAGGCCATATTTATCTGTTTATTTAAGGTTCGCAAAATATAAATTCAATTTTACAATACCACGAAAACATAAAGATATAATTGGCCTTAATTGTTTTAAAAAATTATTTAAGATCATATTTTATGGCATTCAAAGAAATTATAGTATTAATAAGAATGATTAAGAGACACCATTAATTTTAGCCAAAACCCTTCCTTCATCAACTTTGTTCTTTTAATGAACTAAAAATGAAAAGATAAATACGAACCTAAAAGAAAACGAGCAAGAAAATGATAACGATAAAGGGCTACTAAATTTATATTAATGTTAAAACAAGAAAATTATGGAAAACGAGAATAATAAAAAAGAAGAACAGAAGGAAGAAAAAGTGGGTGTAATTCCTGCTGATGATCTTAAAGGTAGTGATGCTGATAGTGCCTATACAGGCGATGAAGAAAGCCCTGAAGAACTGGCAAAACAGCAACTCGGCGCTGATGCAGAAGCAGATGATAAAGCTGGAGATGATAAATAATTAACAGTAAAAATTGCTAAGGAAACTTATACGGAATCAAATTCATTTTTCTGTGCGTTTCGTGTTTCCGTGGCAAATAACTTTGTACGCTTTGTGCTAAATATTTAATTAACCTGTTGGCGGAATTAATTTTTCAAATATAAATAATAAGGGCATCTAATTTGGATGCCCTTATTATTTATTAACATTTTTAAATATTGTTTTTATTTTAAATAAATATTTACAACTTTTGTTTAAACATTGTAAATATGAATGATATTGAAGATGCTATTTCCCATGTCAAAAGCAAATTAAGCAAAGAGGAGCTGATTGAACATTTTAACTATAAGTTAAGATTTGCAGAAATTGAGGCTGAGTCTTTCAGAAAAATATTGGCCTATCTAAATGAAAAGCCTACTTTATCTATTAATTTAAAGTGGAGGGAAGAAATAAGGTATTGCCTCAATAAGAGAAAATCGATTTTATCTTCAAATGAAATATCAGAATGTGTTTGTATTAGGCATAACATTGAGCCCGATAGAAATATTAGACTGAAAATTTCAACCACTCTTTCTAAAATGTTTGATGAAGGAGAGATAGGTAGAAGCGGGAATAACAGAGATTATAAATACGGATTAAAAAAACTTTTTATAGATAAATAAAAAAGCCCCTGAAGTTTGGCGACCGCGGGGCTTTCTATTTCCGAAAAAACAAAATGTAAACGCTGGTTTTAACACCGGCTGTTACGCCATTTCATTTTCTGTACTGCAAAGTACGGAAAATTTTGGGTATTTACAAAATTTCCATGCACTGCATTAAGTCAAATTTCGACAAGATCTTGCATGTCCTTACGGAAGTTATGGGCAATGATCTGCCTGTGACTGGAACCTATCTAAGACCTGGACCTAAACCCAAATTCTCAGACATTGAAATAATAGCTCTTAGTTTAACCGCAGAAGCAACTGGTATTATTAGTGAAAATCATTTATTCCATATTTTAAATTCAGATTATAAATTAGATTTTCCAAACATTTTGAGTAGAAGGCAATATAATGATAGACTTAAGAATTTATTTAAAATCATTGAACATGTAAGAAATAAGATTGTATCAATAATGAATCACCATACTGATGTCTTCGCTATTGATTCAATGCCTATGGAAATATGTAAATTATCCAGAGAACACAGAAGCACATTTTCTAAAGGGCATGATTTTGAGAGCCCAGGCAAGGGTTTTTGTGCATCACAAAACAGATACTTTTATGGGTATAAATTACATGCAATATGCTCTCCTGTTGGAGTCATACAACAATTCGATCTTTCAAATGCAAAAATACACGACGTACATTATTTAAAGGATATTAGCCACACATTTAGAAATTGTATTATAACTGGAGACAGAGGATATATCAGTGCATCAATCAAAAAATCTCTATTAGAGAAATGTAATATATCCTTACAGGTGCCGGGCAGATCCAACCAAAATGTAAAAGTAAAAGTCCCTAAAACATTCAGGATCGTTAGAAAAAGAATTGAGACTATATTTTCGCAATTGTGTGCGCAATTTAGGATACAGATTAACTATGCTAAGCAGTTTACGAGATACAAAACAAGAATACTTTCCAAGATAACGGCTATGACAGTTCTCCAATATTTAAATTATTTAAGAGGCATTCCAGTCGGGAAAATTAAAACGGCTCTTTCTGATAATTCTTATTCCTCTTAAGCTTTCTTGGTATGCATAGTATAAGGCCTATAAAAAGATATATTGTAGATAGAGATATGAATATACCCATACAGAACCAAGAAAATAACGTATCGTACGGAATCCTTGATTTCCATTGTTCAAGTATGTCAAACAATCTACCAATCATCATCAATACACATAGTAAGATCATGATTTGAAAAATTCTTTTAATAATCGTCTTCATTTTCTAATTCAACTGGTTCTAAAAATCTTTTATACCCATAATATCCACTGAGAAGGATAACTATACCATCAATAATTTGCCATACGCTCTTATTAAAGCTAAATCCTATATACGGGAAGAACAGTACGACAAAAAGAATACAGACTATTACATGAATGTTCTTATTTTCGTATACCGACATTATTCCTATACTGCTGAATGCCATAACGCATATACATCGTGTAAAGAAATAATAATGAGACGGCATGTAATCGGCCATGCAGCCAAACATCAAAAGGATGACAGCTGCACAAATAATAATTTTGAGTGAAGATGAGGACATATAATTTTAAGTTACCTATAGCCCCATTATAGATCATCAACAAATACAAACGTGGGGCCTCATCTGCTACCACGCTCGTCGAAAAGCGCACACACGGACGACATAACCCCACGCTATAGCGTAGACGTTAACTCGACTCGTGCGTTCTTTGCTTTAAATTTTCGACGATTTGGTAGCTTGAACGAGTTCGTTTATAAAACAGCCTCTAAGTTATATATTCAGCTTTAAATACACAATAAAAAAGGCCTGCATCTGTTTAAGTTGACGCAGGCCTTTTTATTATATATTTTCACTACATTAATTCCGCCAACAGGTATTTAATTAGTAAAAATTGCCACGGAAACACAGATTTACACGGAATCTAATTCATTTCTTTCTGTGCATTTCGTGCTTTCGTGGCAAATTAATTTGCTCGCACAACACTAAATATTAAATAGTAAAAATTGCCACGGAAACACAGATTTACACGGAATCTAATTCATTCCTTTCTGTGCATTTCATGCTTTCGTGGCAAATAAATTTGCTCGCACAACACTAAATATTAAATAGTAAAAATTGCCACGGAAACACAGATTTACACGGAATCTAATTCATTTTTTCTGTGCATTTCATGCTTTCGTGACAAATAAATTTGCTCGCACAACACTAAATATTAAATAGTAAAAATTGCCACGGAAACACAGATTTACACGGAATCTAATTCATTTCTTTCTGTGCATTTCGTACTTCCGTGGCAAATAAATTTGTATGCTCTATGCTAAATATTTAATTATAAAGTTTGCCACGAAAACACAGATTTACACGGAATCTAATTCATTTTTATCTGTGCATTTTGTGCTTCCGTGGTAAATAAATTTGTACGCTCTGTGCTAAATATTTAATCATAAAGTTTGCCAGGGAAACGCAGATTTACAACGGATCAATTCATTTCGTTCTGTGCACTTCGTGTTTCCGTGGAAAATAACTTTGCAAGTAATCTAATTTATCTTTGCGTAAATTCTTTGCTTGCTTTGTGGTTAGTAACGAAATCACGCTGGGGCCATTATTCCTTTTACCAGCAGTTTCCATTGTGGATAAGACAAACCTAACTTGGCTGCTCCACCTACTAACAAGTTTCTGGCATTATCTAAAATATTCTCTGTATCGGTATTCGCCATTTCATTCCTTCCATGTTCTTCAGTACTAACCAACATCTGTAACCGGCGAACAATAAAGGTTGAGGTAGCCTCTGCTTTTAAGAAATGTGCAGGTGAATTATCTTCAGACATCGGCTTTCCACTTGGGCGAACCTGAATGGTGAGCAGCTCTTCATCAATATCCTTACGGCTAATTATTTCCTCAATTCTTACCCAATCAAAACCATCACCCGATTGTGTTCCAGGTCCGGGGATATCAATCCTGATGTAGTCTCCTTGCTGTCCTTCACGGTTCACTTCTTTTCCATATTCATCAAAAAGCTGGAAAGTAGACAGGCCAGATATTTCGCCCCAATCATTAATATTCAATAATCTACGGCGCGCCAAAGTGAAAAATGCAATGGCATCATCAACCGTTTCAAAATTGCGGCTTTCCTCTACATCAATCTTACTTCCTTCCTGCTGATCTGGAATGTGATCATAGCGCTCTTTTGCTTTCATATTTTATTGTTTTACGTGTTATCTTCAGAAACAATCCTTTAGAATTAAAAGTTTAACATTTTAAAAAGCGAGGTGCTTCATAAGTCACAAAAGAAAGATTAAAATAGCCAAAACCTTATTCTAATAGACAGGGTTCTATTTACACATCATACTATATAAAAAACTATGGCAACGACAAAAGCAACTGCTAAAAAAGCAACCACTACTAAAACAGCAACCGCTACTAAAACACCTACTAGTAAAAAAGATACAGCTAAAACTGGCAAAATGGAGGATTCAGAATTTCATGAATTTTTTGTTGATGAATTAAAAGATATCTATTGGGCAGAAAAACATTTAGTTAAAGCCCTTCCAAAGATGAAAAAGGCAGCAACCAGTGATGAACTTATTGCCGCATTTGAAAAACATACTGAAGAAACACAGCAACATATACAGACGCTTGAACAAGTTTTCGAACTATTGGGAGAGAAAGCAGCAGCTAAAAAATGCGAGGCAATGGCCGGGCTTTTAGAAGAGGCTGAAGGGATTATTTCTGAAACAGATAAAGGCACAATGGTTCGTGATGCAGGTTTGATTCTTGCAGCACAAAAAGTAGAACATTATGAAATCGCTACCTATGGAACGCTGAAAGTTTTCGCAGAAAACATGGGCCATCAGGATGTGGCAGATTTATTAGGCCAAACATTGGAAAATGAAAAAGCAACAGATGTAGCGCTAACTGAAATTGCAGTAAGTTCTATCAATGCTGAGGCAGCCTCAGAATAACTAATACATAATTAAAATAATAAAAACGTCATTTCAAAGCGAAATGCCGTTTTTTGTTTAATCAGAATTTAATTAGCAGGTTATTTCCCTGCTAATTAAACAAAAGCAATTAAAGTCAGGGAAGAGGCAATAACCTGCTTTGGAAAGGGATTGTTTTTGAAAGGATGATGATTTATTACCGATCAGGGAATTATTTGCTTGGCCCTTAACTCATCAAATAATTTATAAAACATTTGTTCAGTATCCATAAACTCATGAAAACCGAGCAGCCTTGCCTTGTTCCCGTCTGAGAAAAAATCATAATCCCATGAAAATACAAAATCGCTAAATGCCCATGATGAAACCTGGTCATAAGCATGCTTTTTCAATCCATATTTCTCCTGAATGGTTTCCCATAGTTCAGCTTTATCTGCCATAACGGTTTGCAGCGGCATGTTTAATGGCGGCGCTGCTTCCATTTTAAAATAGCAGGCTATTTTTGGCCATAAATCATTCCATCGAAAAAGATCTCCATTGGTAATGTTAAAAGCCTGATTAGCACATTGCGGATTCGTTGCCGCCCATACGGTTGCTTTCGCCAGCAGTCCGGCATCTGTAATATCCATCAGCTTATCATATGCGCCAGGTTTTCCTGGAAAGCGAAGCGGAAGCCCCAGTGCTTTCGAGATTGTTGCATAAACTGCTATGGCCAATACTAAATTCATCGGATTGCCAAGTGCCGTACCTCCCACTACCGAAGGACGCAAGGCAGACCACGACCAGCTTTTTCCAATTTGCTGTCTTTCTAGAAATAGTTGCTGATCTACATTAAATTCGGGTGGCATGTGGCCACCATCTGTTTCTTTAGCTGGCGTTTTAAAAGGACCTAAATGTGCCCCATAAACTTTATATCCCTGCATTAAACTAATATGCTCTAAATGATCTGCAACTTTTTCAATTACGGTTACCACATTTTTGAGCATGGCCAGGTTAGGTGCAACCAGTTCAGCCCACGTATCCTGGTGTTGGTAGGCAGCATAAAAAATATGGGTAATACCGGTTAAATTTTTCAACTTTTTTTCACAATCATCAGCTTGGAGAAGGTCTACCGATAAATAAGTGGTCTTACTGTTACTTTTCCCTCCACGGCGTGAAAGGCCAATAATTTTCCAGTTTTCAAAACTTTCCAGGTGCGAAATTAGGTTGCTGCCGATAACGCCATTTGCACCAACCACGAGTGCCGTGTTTTCTTGCTTCATATATAATTACTTTAATTAGGTCGGCTTGTGCGACAAATCAAAGTTCCACTGAAAAATAATTTGGTTTTATGTATCAATCTATGATAAGTTTGTACTTATCTATGATTAAGCGCTACAAACAGTTCGAACCCCTTAAAATTTCTGATTTTGAAGTAGCCGAATGGGTGCACCCTGCTCATCAGCATAATCACTACGAATTAATTTACATTAAGCATGGATCTGGCTGCCATTTTATCAATTCTGTTCAGGTAGATTACAAGGGTGGTGAAGTTTTTCTGATTGGACCTGAGGAGGCGCATTACTTTGTAGTAGAGAAAAAAACACGCTTTATCTACCTGAAATTTATCGATCTATATCTTTATCAGAATGAAAATCTTAATCATCCGGGCATCCGTCATTTAGAATACCTGATAAAAAGCCGGGAGACACATTTATCTGCTTTTGTTTTTGACCAGCAAGATCAGTTTAGCATCAGTATGCTTTTTGATGTCATCTTATCATTGAAGGAAGATTTGCTGAGGAACGAGCAACTGATCTGGATGCAGGCCCTTTCCATTGCTCATATTTTACAACGAAATATGCCTGAAATCAAATCAACAGTACACCGAACTGCCGACCTTCAGGCTGTGTTTTGCTATATCCATAAAAATATCTACCAACCAGAAAAACTTAAGGCAGGAAGGATGGCTGAGCAATTTAAACTTACAAAAGATTACATCGGCCCATATTTTAAAAAAAACACCGGATCTACGCTTCGAGAATACATTAAAACCTACCGAAACCAGTTAATTAAACAGCGCCTGGCCAGTGGAAAATTTAGGTTAAAGCAAATTGCAGCAGAATTTGGTCTTACCGATGAAAGCCATGTGAGTAAATTAATGAAACAGTCAATCGGATTTTAATTAACGGGCGCTTTTTTTCGCTTTGCTCCTTTATTGGCGATAGGGTAACTAATTACCTTCTTGAGGAGAGGTTTTTTTTAATCCGGCTGAGTGTTTCAGGTGCGATACCCAGATAAGATGCAATTAGGTTTTGAGAAAGGCGTTCTGCAATTTTCGAATTTGATTCTATCAACTCCAGATATTTTTCTTCGGCCGTGTGTGTCACGGAACTCATCAAACGACGTTCCTTAGTAACGATACTATTTTGATAAAGAATTCGGAAGTAACGGTCCATTACAGGAACAGCTATCGTAAGTGCTTCGTAATCTACTTTCGAGATTAAAAGCAATTCGCAATCCTCAATGGCATCAATATTAAATAATGCGGGTTCTTCTGATAAAAAACTATTAAAATCAGAAATCCACCATCCTTCCCAGCCAAAAACATTCATATGCTCATTCCCTTTTCCATCAACATTATAGGTTCTTAACAAACCTTTAGTTACAAAAGCAAGAGATTTGCAAACTTCACCTTCTTCCAAAAGATACTGCCGCTTTCTCAATTTTTTGGGAATGAAAAAGTTGGGCATGGTAGCTTTATCAGCTTCAGTAAGCGAAACTTTTTCCTGAATATGACTAAAAAGTACATCGAACATAGGTGGTTGGTAATTATTACAAAGATAATTTTCATCAGCAGAATATCCTATGCTCTTCTTTTGAAAAACTCTTGATGCAAATCAAGTTTGTTATTTGATACAGGTCAACGCTTAAAAAAGAGTATCAACTTAAATTTGCAGGTAACTGAAGAGCTTTCATCAAACGATGAATTGATCTATCAAATTAATAAATCTTTAAAATTTCATAAAATGAAAAATATAGCTTTAGTAGTAGGTGCAAGCGGTATCACCGGAAGCAACCTGGCTGAAAAACTGCTCTCAACTGGTTGGGAAACTTTCGGTTTAGCCCGTAACCCCAATACAAATATCGAAGGTTTGAAACCTGTCGCTGCAGATTTATTGGATATCGAGAGCCTTAAAACTGCGTTGGCAGATGTAGAGCCAACTCATGTTTACATTACTACCTGGATGCGGAATGATACAGAAGCCGAAAATATTCGGGTAAATGGATTAATGGTGCGGAACATTCTGGATGTATTATCAGCAAAGAAATCGGTGCAACATGTAGCATTGGTTACGGGTTTAAAACATTATTTAGGTCCGTTTGAAGCTTATGCATCAGCAGGTTTTTTACCAGAAACACCCCTGCGTGAAGAACACCCACGATTAAATATCGAGAATTTTTATTATGCACAGGAAGATGAGGTTTATGCCGCCGCCGAGCGTGACGGTTTTAGCTGGAGCATCCATAGGCCGCATACGGTAATTGGTAAAGCCGTTGGAAATGCCATGAATATGGGTACCACCTTGGCCACTTATGCTACCATTTGCAAAGAAACTGGTCGCAAATTTACCTGGCCTGGTTCGGCGGCACAATGGAACGGATTATCTGATGTAACGGATGCACGCATACTTGCCGAACACTTAATCTGGGCCTCTACTACCGAGGCAGCGAAAAATGAAGCCTTTAATGTAGTAAACGGGGATGTTTTCCGTTGGAGCAGATTATGGTTTAAAATTGCAGATTACTTTGGTGTAGAAGCTGTCGGATTTGATGGTGAAATCCATCCGCTGGAAAAAGAAATGGCCAATGATGGCGAAAAATGGCAGGAAATTGCTCAGCAATACGAACTTAAGGAAGCTTCGCTGAGCAGACTGGCCAGTGCATGGCATACCGATCTTGATCTGGGCAGACCTATTGAGGTAATGACTAATATGGCAAAAAGCAGAAAATTAGGCTTTACGGTTTTTCAGGATACGGAAGAAACTTTTTATGAACTTTTTGATCAGCTTCGTGAAGTAAAGTTAATTCCTTAGCTGGATGATCAACTTCAATCAGAAGCAAAGTTTAAAAAGATAATAGCAATTGCTGATTACATTTTAGGTGTAATCAGCAATTGATGAGCGTGATCAATGTGATGCCTAATGATAGAAAATCTATTTAAGACTTTCCAAAATCTATATACTGATCTAATGTTTGGTGCAGCTGTGCCCTGTACTGGTAAATATCATCAGGAGAAGCAATCAGAAATTTCTCTCCGGCATCTTTACCTTTTGCAAAGGTTTCCAGATATTTATTGGCAGTATTAAAGTGAAACCTGCAGATTGGTCGTCTGTTATTATCATCCAGCAATACACCAAAGTAAGATTGCGTATCTCTGGCTGCAATGCGGGATGAAGGAATTCGCTCCCGAAGAATGGCTTTTACAATTTGAAATGCCTCTATTTCTTCTTCAGTGGTAATAATTTTGTTGTCTGCTGTTTCATTAATCGGTATTACTTTGGCTTCTTCAGTTTTCTCGATGGTTTCGTTGATGCTTAATGCAGATTTTAACCTGGAACTGATCGACTCATTGATAGAAAGAACAAGCGCTTTCTTTGCATACTCTTTGAAAGCCACCATTCTATTGGCGGTTAGTGGCTTATCGAAAAATCTATTCACCAACAATTTCACCAGTTCATCAGAAGGATGTTCAATCTCGTTTTCAAATTCCTTCCTAATGGCTTTGATGTATTTCAGGCTTTCAGCAGAATCAAGAATGCTTTCCAGACTATAGTCAGTTTTCGTAAATCCTTCTAAAATTTTAATGGAGCTGTCTTTCAGGTCTTCAATATCTATGGTAAAAAAAGGTTTTTCATCCATAATATTGGGTTTCTCCAGATCCATATAGAAATTGTAAATCGTACCATTGGTTAACACTCCGAATCTCGCTTTTGAAACATGGTAGTATCGATGAAGTTGAGAGTTGTGGGCATCAGCCTTTTCTTTCCAGTGCTTGCATTCAAATATAAGGATGGGTTCTCCGTTTTTTTTGATGACATAGTCGATCTTCTCCCCTTTCTTGGTACCAATATCGCAGATATGCTCCGGAATTACTTCCGTAGGATTGAAAATATCGTAGCCTAAAATCTGGATAAAAGGCATCACAAATGCATTTTTAGTGGCTTCTTCCGTTTTGATCTGGTCTTTTAAACCATTCACGCGTTGGTGTAATTGCTCCAGCTTTAATTTTAATTCCATTTGTTGGGGGATAAATCAGTTTGTAACCAGTGGTTATACGCCAAAAGTATAAAGTAGCCGTAGGCTTTCCTTACGGGAAACCGTAAAGGGAATTTGAAGGGAAAATTAAAAGTTACTAACTCTGATGATTATTCTGCTTGTAGAGTTAGTAACTTTATCGAAGAAAGATCCTGAATCAAGTTCAGGAAGACGCCCGCATCAATTAACCCACCTCCTACTAGTTGGTGGCTCACCAACCAGCCTAAGTTTTACCATGTCGATCTGTTAATTCCGTTGATTTAAAAGACTTTAACCCATATATCAGCGTTTTCGCCTGAGCATTTGTATAATGGTTCATAAATAAAAATAATACAACAGCTAAGAGCTGACGGCTACGCTTTAGCCATTCCAGCTTTATTTCTGCAAATGATAATTCAGAGAGGATGCTCAGTTCGCGAGATCTTATCGACCGTTTTTGCCCCTCACCTATTTTTCTCTGATAAATAGTCGGTTCTTTGTACCTGGCAATTTGATGTGAAATGGTTTCTTCCGCTATGCTTTTTATAGTATCTTTCTTGAAATTTTTTAGGCATAGGAAAGCCCTTACGACTGTTGTCGTTATCTTTTTAAACATGGTAGTTGGGATTTAAGGTTAGCTCATTATTTTTTGCTGTTGGCCGCCCTAAACTTGAAGAATAGCATCTTATGTCATCAAGGCCTATGTCGCAGCAAAGTTTTTGGTTATTTAATTTGGTTCATTCTAATTAATGCATTGCTTTTTATGAAGTTGAGAATAGCAGGCACTTTCTTTATTCAGTGCCATTATTCTATTCTTAACCTCTTATACAATTTATATGTAAGCCTAAAAAATGCTATCCTGCTAAAATCACAGGATAACAATGTATTTAGGGTTTGCCTTAATTTTTTTCGTTGCGTACGTAAGCTCAATCTTATAAAAACCATTTGTTTCTACAAGGCACTTACTGCTTCAAATTAATAGATTAAATATCTGTTAACCAGAACTATAAAACCTATCATCTAGCGCTAAAATTATTTATTAGCCTAATAATTAAAAACAAAACCTGGCTGCCTAAACCTCTATTATACCTCTAAACTAGAAGTAAAAGCAGCACAGGAATTGCCCTCCAAACTAAACAGGATTTTTTGGCTTCAAGGCAAATAAATAATTAAACGGACATTTTTTGGGATGGGTGGCATAAATAGAATGTTTTGAAAGAGATACGAACGCAAAAAGAAGTGCCGCTTTAGGATTAAGCGAAGGGTTTAAATGCACTTGATTTACTTTTGGGTTCATACTCATATTGTTTGAATATGAGTCTTGAGGGAATGAATAACTGTGGGCTCTTCAAACCATGATCACTAAAAAGTTTCTGAAGCCTTATGTTAACATGGAATTACAGCAGAGCCCACAACTATTTTGAAGCGCAAATATAGCACATACAATTAAGCTGTGGGTATTAATCTGCTGACTTGCGTTAACGGCTTCAGAACGGTGATCGCAAGACTCTTATTAATACCTAATTATAAGACACGAATGTAACATTTAAACTGTAATATTCCAAATTTGTTTATAATTGAAAGTTAAATCGTTATATTTTTAACTGTAGTGTGATAGAGCAACATCATTTTACTGATTATGAATGAGATCCCAACCAAAAACAAATAGTTGAATTTTTCTTTTCGGCTGGATTTAAAGACTCCAACCTATATCTGCTATAGAAATTTATGTTTTTTCTTAATTGATAGACAAGAATTCGAAAAAATGGTGATTTAAAACGGGCTGAAAAGATCAAATATTTTTTATCTTCTATTTATCTATACAGTAAAATGTGAGTCTCATACAAAAGCTACTTTAATCATACAGATGAGGCTGCACATGTCCAGGATGAAAGTGCTTAAACCCAGATTGAACGTGTCTAACAGGGAGCCCGATTTTACGGTATAGTAAGGCAATGAATCAGCTATAAGAATTGCAAGATAAAACGATGAATACTATATTTAGTAATCACAAAGCCCTTAATAACAAATAGACAAGCCATAAAGACTTGCCTATTCTGATGATTTTCCTGCGTACTTTTTAAAGATAGTTCTTTATCAGAAAATTTAGAAATGAAATAAGTATCATTTATCTTACAATTAATGAAATAAATGATCGTGCATTATTTATTATTTTCCGTGCTGCCAGCAGTATCCTTCTCCACTTCCACTTCGTTTACATTGGCTTCCTTTTTTTGTTATTGCCTTACATCGGCCTGTATAGTTAGCCGTTTTGGTTTTCGTTGTACCGTTACCTGAAAAAGAATTAATTTTTCTCACACTTTTCCCAGCGCAAACACCGCAGCTACCACCGGCACCACAATTTTTACACTTGCTACAATTGGAACAGGCTGTACAGGGATTATAGCCATAACAGGTAGAAATAGCTTCTTTAGCTTTAATGCTGGATGGTGCGGTATGAAACAGTGTTAAAGTTAACACCATCAGGATGATTATTTTCAATGTAGCGCGTAAATAAATTTTATAAAAGAGTTAATTAGGCGATAAATTAAGAGAAATTTTCAATTGTCACAATACTAATAAATACGTATTAAAACAACCGATAATTAGCATCTTTATCGCTGTGTAAACCTACATAGGCAATGCAAATCAACCTTACGGGAATCCATAATATAACACAATTTGTGTTATTAAATATTATCAGGACATATCGTAAACACAAAGAATTTAATCATAACAATTGTGCTGCAAGATTGTGGTTTTCTTGACCAACCAAGCATAACAGCCAAATTGAGGACTTAATGAACTCCTTTATTTTTATACCGTTCTCGTGATTCTTCTACATCAGGAATGTGGATTGTTGCCCAATCAACCAAAGATTTTATTATTGGTAAAAGACTTTCTCCCAGTTCTGTAAGCGTATATTCTACACGGGGAGGAACCTGAGGGTACATTTTTCGTGTAACTAAACCATCGGCTTCCAGGTTTTTTAATGTAATAGTTAACATTTTTTGTGAAATAGTACCGATTTTCTGACTCAATTCGCTAAAGCGCTGTGTTCCGAATCCACCCAAAAGAGAAATAACTAATATAGGCCATTTATCCCCTATTCTATCGAGCAAACTGCGAACGGGACATTGACCACCAAAATTTTTCGAATTATTTTCTTCCATAACCCCCTAATAATCAACATTAGTTACCTCGAATTAATTCAATAACAAAAAAGTACCTTCTTGTTCGCTTCAAATTTACGCTTTAACTTTCAGTTTCAAATAGAGCATTAAGATAAAGAAGTAAAAACCAGAAATACACTATTGTTTAACCTGAAAAAACGAAAATCTCGCTAAAAAAAAACAAGCAAATCAAAAGTATTATGATCAAAGTATTAGTTGATGGGGATTTGCAAGAGTTACTTACCAGTTGTAAAGCAGGCGACAGAAATGCTCAAAGAGAAATATATAAGCGATATTATAGCTATGCAATGGGCATCTGCATCCGTTATGCCACCAACCGAACGGAAAGTTTAGAAATAATGAATAACGGTTTTTATACACTGTTCTCCAATTCAAAATTATCTAAACAAAATGAGGCTTTTTTTGAAAATCTTCAAAAGATTATGATCCATAGCATAATAACCTATTATAAAGATGAAGTTGCATGTACCATTAAAAAATCTATGCGTTACAAAGCGTTTAATGATTTTGCTCCTGACAGGGATTTAGCCAGCCATCAGCTGTTATCAGCCGTACAGAAACTCCCTGTTATAGAACGCCTTACATTTAACTTATATGCCATTGATGGCTATACAAATGCAGAGATTTGCAAAATGATAAATATAACCACTCCATCTTTAGAGAAAATCCTTTTTACAGCAAGAAACACATTAAGAAACATAGTAATTTAATTTTAAATGTTAAGACTTTTTTTAGAGCATTTTACGTTTTAGAGCTAAACAGTACAAAAAATACAACTTAAACGGATATTTCAAAAAAATGGAATTTACAAAAACTTACACGGTAAAAGATGAGCACATTGATGTTCAAAACATTATGGATGGATTATACTATCCGTTTTACATGGAATATTGCAGACATGCATTTATCAAAGAAGTTCTTGGTTTTGATTTTGAAGAAGAAGCTAGAAAAGGAATTCACATGGTACTCTCCAATTACAGCATCCAATTTTTAAGATCATTAAAAAGAGGCGATGAGTTCACCGTAACCTGCGAATTGTATGGGGATGGCAAAGGCTTACCAAAAGTTCATTTTAAGCAATCCATTTTGCTGAATAATAAAGTGATGACTAAAGGTGTTTTCACCGGAACATTCGTACCAGCTACCGGAGGAAGACCTTATTTACCAGAAAGTATGTTGTTACTTTTAAAGGATACACCAGTTTATGATGGACAGCCATAATTCAAAATGATCGAAACCTGGGATCACTGAAAAAACAATTATTTCACAAAATACTTAAACAAAAAGCCCTGCAAAAATGCAGGGCTTTAGTTGCAGAGATCCCATCCAGAACCTCTGTTCATAATTAAATAAATGCAATTAGTTTTATGCATTCTTGATGAATCTTAATCGTCCCATTGATTTAATTCTAACATTTAAATAAACGGAAAACGATTAAATCCGGTTCTTAATGTTGTGGGTATTATACAATGAGATGACAAAACATGTTATTGATTGGCCTTGCTTGGTTACTGTAGCAATCGCTATAAACACTTGCTGCCCATGCTGAGGCACGAAGCATCTGCAAGCGATGAGAGGCTGAACCATTAATTACCGAATGACATCACATCCAAAGTTGCTATAATTTCGATTTATCTAGTCGTAGCCGGTCTAACAGCAGAACGAAGAACAGTGGTTTGGCCTTGCTAAGTAGTTATAGCGATCGCTATAGCAATTGCGCTAAACAAACTTTAAAACCACCACTTCATTTACCCAAGTACGTATCTGGCCTAGCAGGATTTCGCCGAAGAGCTCATTGAAATTCTTGCACAAACTTTCATAATCCGAATAACCAAGGAAATATGCAGCGAGGGAGGGTTTAAGAAAGGGCTAAGCCTCATATTGCCGCTCTTCGAATTTTGATACTGCTGTTCAAGAAAGGATGCAAGCCTTGGGTTTTGTTTCTTTTTGCCAAGAAAAAGAAAGACGCCCGTCTGGCTAAGACAAAGAAGATGTTATTAATTTCTAATTAAGGAGATTTTATCTAGTCCTAGCCGGACGGGCTCTCTTCTTTGGGCAACCAAAGAAGCAAAGTTGCCGGCTCGCAATTTTTCTGTTAAAGTCAGTGGGTAGGCTAGTTCAGTGCCACCCCGAAAAATTGACCATGCCGGTCTAACAGCAGAACGAAGAAACAGTGGTTTGGCTTTGTTAGGTGGTTATAGCGCTCATTCTATGTATCCATGCTAAATAAACTTTAAAACTACCACTTCATTTACCCAAGTACGCATCCGGCCTAGCAGGATTTCGCCGAAGAGCTCATTGAAATTCTTGCACAAACTTTCATAATCCGAATAACCAAGGAAATATGCAGCGAGGGAGGGTTTAAGAAAGGGCTAAGCCTCATATTGCCGCTCTTCGAATTTTGATACTGCTATTCAAGAAAGGATGCAAGCCTTGGGTTTTGTTTCTTTTTGCCAAGAAAAAGAAAGACGCCCGTCTGGCTAAGACAAAGAAATATCAATTTTAAACTGACTAAACTTAAACCACGAAGCGCATGCACGCGTCATCTAAACCCATACAAAGGTTTAAAATAGCTTTTCTACTTCCCCTATCAAACGCTTGAGTCGCTATTGAAATGTGACTACATTATCCATTTTTATACATTAGGATCAAAATCTATTGTCCATTGAATACCAAACTTATCGGCTAGCATACCAAAATAAGAACCCCAGGGACTATCTGCAATAGGCATTTCTATTTTCCCTCCAGTTGAAAGTCCGGTAAATAACTTGTCAGCCTCCTCTTTGCTTTCAGCGCTAATAGCAATATGAAAATTATCGCCGGCAGTAAACTTTCTATCTGCACTTTCCAATATAGCATCCGAACCAAACAGGAAATTACCATGTCCAAGCGGCAACGCAATATGCATGATCTTATCAAGATATGCTTCTGGCATTTGATGTTCATCAGATTGAGGAAGATCGCTATATCGAGCAACCTTAACAAATTCTCCGCCAAGTACAGATTTGTAAAAAGTAAAAGCTTCTTCGGTGTTACCGGTGAAGTGCAAATAGGGATTAAATACTGCCATGATTTTATTTTTATGTGGTCAATTTAAACCAGTCTTATTTTCTGTAGGGCTGTAAAGGATGGGTTCATGCTACGACGGCTTATATTCAAATATACTTAAGGAAAGCATAAGTCTTAATTAATTAACCCATTTATTTTAAAGGACTTCCGCGGGCTGCGAAATCAAAACCAATGCCTAAACTAAGCTTATTTAATCGTTAGATTGGAGTATTGAACCGATCTCTGTAAATATCAAAGCCTGCCCTTGCCAGCTTAGTCCATACTACGTCGTTTTCATTCCAAAACTCACCCACTCCCCTATCATCCATAACTTGTTATTTAAATTCCCCAAAATGCCAAAGAATGCCAGATGGATCATGCAGAAAGCATTCTCTTCCCCAGGGCGCTTCATGGATCGGAATTAGCTTCACATTTGGATATTTGTTCGACAGGTTTAGTGCGAACATATCACGGTAAAAATGATCTAAATTTTCGACTTCAATAAACACCATAGTATTGTCGATCCAATCCTGCACAAATGCATCCTGAAGGTAAAATCCTACCTTTTCTTTATGAAAAAGTGACATCTTCAACGATATGTTTTTTTCGGTAAACCCCAGGTCTCTATAAAAACCGCGAGATTGTTCAAAATCCTTTGCACCGATAAATGGCCGGATTGAAAGTGCATTGTATTCCATATTTTTATTCAATATTATTAATGGAACAAAGATATTGAACCTGATTTATACACATAGTTGATTACAATCAAGAAATGCCAGATGGCCGAATAATCTTTTCCCTAACCCTGCTAAGTGTTTCCGGCGTAATTTTCAAATAAGAGGCAATCATTTTTAATGGAAAATTTTGAATCAACTTTGGTCTGTTCTTTAAGATATAAAGATATTTATCTATCGGTGTGGAAGCTTTATCAAAAAATACAACTCTGGAAACGGCATGATCCATGATTTTGTTTAGCTTAAGAAAAGATTGGGAGTACCCAATGAGGCGATGGATCGATTCGAGACTAATCTCTAAAATATAGGCATTGGTAAATGAAGAAATAGCACTATCGGCAGGCTGCTGGGTAACAAAGCTTTTATGATTTAATACCCATTCGTTTTCCAGGTGAAGATCTATAATGGTCTGAACGTTTTCGCCTGTTTTAATATGTTGAAAAAGTGAGCCCTCCAGGATGAAGAAAACAGATGATGCAATTTCTCCTTCTTCGAGCAGGACTTCGTTTTTAGCAATCCTGCGGAGCTTAATTTCCTTTTCAAATAGTGTATTTTCCCAATCAGAAAAACTGCCGATGGTATCTAATACATTTGATTTCATCCTGCCAATTTAAGAAAAACAAATAGTTTTAAAAATTCATGTGATTCATTAACAAATCATTTCCAAATGATCAGAAACTTGAAATTGATTTACTATAGACCCACTTTTATATTTGACTACAATAATAGTAGTTTTGGCTATCATTATATTGAAACAACGCAATATCTAAAATGGAAACAAATAAATTAGACAATCCAACCTGGCATTCTTTGAACGAAACCCATAAAAATTTCGCTGTTGACTATGAGGATGTAAAATTTTATCACCCAGATTATTGTCCTTTCGGTGGCTTCATAAATTCCGAAGGAACAGAAACAGCAATTAATTTATACGCTTCATTAACAAGCAACTTTTTTATAGTTGGCAATCAACCAAACATCAGTGAAACAGTTCGGCTGAATAATGAATTAGTTTGTAATCAAATGGTTCTTGATAAACGAATTGAGATCAAAATAGACGAACAGATAACTGAACTTCACACAGAAAACCATAAGGCTGACTTATTTACATTAGTTAATTTGGTTCAACCAGGTTATTTCAAGCATAAGACGCCCGACTTGGGGAGCTATTATGGCATTTACAAGGACAATAAACTTGTTGCAGTTGCAGGAGAACGCATGAAAATGAATGAATACACCGAACTAAGTGCTATTGTAACACACCCTGAACACACCGGAAAAGGTTATGCAAAACAGTTGATCACTTATGCAAGTAACAAAACATTCAACGAACACAAAATTCCATATTTACACGTTGCGGATACAAATATTGGAGCTGTATCATTGTATGCAAAACTTGGTTTTAAGACGAGAAGGAAAATTAGTTTTTGGAACCTGCTCCTAAACGAAAATTGATAAGAATAATAACGAACAGCTGACATCGGTTTGTCAAAAGCAGGAAACTGTATCGTAAATTCATTTAAAACCCTTGCCGTAAAACATCTCGTTTGATTTTTATAACTTTGAGTTATGAAAACAGAAACCATAGAAGAGTTTTACACCCGTATTGCGCCTGGTTATTCATCAGCATCATCCTATAAACCTAAGCAGTTTAATGTACAACACCGTAACCATAACTGTGGCACATCTGTAACCGCTTATAATCGCCGCGATTTCTACAAAATCTCGCTGGTTATTGGTGAGGGAACACTTTATTATGCCAACAAAGGTTTGAAAGTTGATCGTCCGGCATTGATGTTTTCTAATCCAATGATCCCTTATTCCTGGGAGCCCGCCTCAGAAAATCAAAGTGGTTATTTTTGTTTGTTTACGGATAGCTTTATCCATACCGAGAGTCATCAGACCAGCGTTTTAGAATCTCCCCTATTTAAAGTAGGAAGCGAGCCCGTATTTTTTCTGGATGAAAAACAGCAGGAAAAAGTAAATTCTATTTTCGAATCGATGATGCAGGAAATTGATACCGATTATCTGCATAAAACGGAACTCTTAAGATCGTACGTCCATCTGTTAATTCATGAGGCTTTAAAAATGCAGCCTGCAAAAAATTATTTTAAACATACTAATGCGAGTTCACGAATTACAAACCTTTTTCTTGAACTTTTAGAACGCCAGTTCCCGATAGACACGCCCCAACATTATTTATCATTGAAAACACCAAATGATTTTGCCCTTAAACTATCGTTACATGTAAATTATTTAAACCGTGCTGTAAAGCAGATTACAGGAAAAACAACTGGTTTACACATTGCAGATAGAATTATGGCAGAAGCAAAGGCCTTGCTTAAACATACTGACTGGAATGTAGCTGAAATTGCAAATTGCCTGGGCTTTGAATATCCCGCATATTTCAACAATTTTTTCAAAAAACATGCTTTGATCACGCCAAACTCCTTCAGATCTGAATAGTTTGATTTTTATAACTTTTGGTTAGATTAGTTTAATTCTTTCCTTACCGTTGCAATGTAACTTTGTTTAATCAAAACAAGGAAATACATGATGAGCAATAAAAAAGTATGGTTTATCACAGGAGCTTCAAATGGTTTAGGCCTTGCCCTGGTTAAACTGGTTTTGTCTAATGGTGATCGCGTGGTCGCAACCACCAGAAATACGGAAGACCTTAAAAGTAAGGTCTTCGGATATGAAAGTGATTTCCTTCCCCTAAATGTCAATCTTAAAGATGATGAAAATGTGAAAATGGCGGTAAAACAGGCCATTGACCAATTCGGGCAGTTGGATGTAGTGGTTAACAACGCAGGTTACGTTCTTGGCGGGAGTATTGAGGAGTTAACCGATCAGGAATTTCGGGCAACTTTAGATGTCAACCTGTTCGGAACAGTTAATGTGATCCGGGCAGCAATGCCGTATTTAAGGGCACAGCAATCAGGCTACATCATCAATATATCTTCAAGTGCAGGTTATGCCGGTTATCCAAATGCGGGAAGTTATAGTGCCGCGAAGTTCGCCATAATTGGTATTTCCGAAGCCCTGCATGAAGAAATTAAACCTTTTGGAGTGAAGGTGACTGTTGTCGCCCCTGGAGAATTTAGAACAAACTTATGGGAAGAAGGCGCAATTGCCTTTGCAAAGAATAGTTTAGCAGCCTATAATTCAACGGCTGTTGCGGAAACTCTGTCTGAATTAAGTGGCAAACAAAAAGGAGATCCGGAGAAACTGGTTGCTATTCTTTTTGATTTATCAAGAAACCCCAATCCTCCCCTGCATTTATTGCTTGGCCCTGATGCCTATCAATTGGTGATCGATCAGCGGGAAAAGGAAAAAGACGAAATCAATACATGGAAAGAAATAACGCTATCAACAAATTTCGATTAATAAAATTCAAAGATTATGAAATATAGAAAATTAGGTAAAACAGGTGAGCAACTTTCATCATTAGGCTTAGGCTGTATGGGCATGAGTTTCGCTTATGGTCCCACAGATGATAAAGAATCAATTGCCACTTTACATAAAGCATTGGACTTAGGTATAAACTTTTGGGACACGGCAGACATGTACGCAAATGGCGATAATGAGGCACTGATATCGAAAGTTCTGGCTCCAAACCGCGACAAAATTTTTATTGCAACCAAATTTGGCTTCAGGTTTAAAAATGATGAAGCAGGCCCGAGTAATTCTGTCAACACCTATTTTGACGGTTCTCCGGCTTATATCAAAACAGCAGTAGAAAAAAGTTTAAAAAGGCTTAAAATAGAAACTATCGATCTTTACTACGCCCATAGAATAGACCCAAATGTACCTGTTGAGGATATGGTTGGGGCAATGGCCGAATTGGTTAAAGAAGGTAAGGTTCGTTATTTAGGCCTTTCCGAAGCTTCACCTGCTTCTATCAAAAAAGCACATGCCGTTCATCCTATTGCGGCGCTGCAAAGCGAATATTCTCTTTTAACGAGAGATGTGGAAGGGGAAATATTATCAACGGTTAGAGAACTGGGGATCAGTTTAATTCCCTACAGCCCGTTGGCCCGTGGACTGGTTACAACAGCAATCAGCCAAACCGATGGCTTTGCCGAAACCGATTTCAGAAGGACTTTACCCCGTTTTGAAGGCAAGTATTTTGAAAACAACCTAAAATTGGTAAATGGTTTTGCAGACATTGCAAAAAGCAAAGAAATTAGCCCTGCTCAACTTGCACTTGCCTGGGTATTGGGCCAGGGTGATGATATTATTCCAATCCCGGGAACTAAAAAAAGAAAATACCTGGAAGAGAATGTTGGCGCAATAGATGTTACCTTATCGGTAGATGACTTTAAAGCTATTGATACTCTTTTAAAACAGTTTCCCGATACGGGAGCAAGGTATAGTGAAGGTGCATTGAAACTAGTTAATAAATAAAAACTAGTATTAATTCATCTGTCATTAACCAAGAATTGTATACCAGAATCGGTTTGCAAATTGCTTTATAAATAACAGTCAGATGACACATTCGTCAAACGGAAGAAGTTTAATTTAAAAACCAATACCGTTTGACGGATTAATTGAGGAAGCACTTGATTTTTATGAGAAAACACATATTTTAGGCATAAAAAACATTAATCAACTACAACATGTCTTTTGTCAGCCGCTTAGCCACCTTAAATGATGTTGGAACGCTGGAGCTTCTATTACATGCATCCGTCCGGTCGCTGAGTGCCGGTTATTATACCCCGCAGCAGATTGAAAGTTCACTGAAGTATATTTTCGGTATAGATAACCAGCTGATTGAAGATCAGACTTATTACCTGATCGAAAATGGTGACACCATCGTGGCTTGCGGAGGATGGAGTAAACGCAATACGCTATACGGCGGAGATCAGTATAAAGAACTGGCAGATCCATTGCTAGATCCGTCCATGGATGCGGCCAGGATACGCGCTTTCTTTGTACACCCTGATTGGAAACGACAAGGCCTCGGGCGCATGATGATCAACATTTGTGAAAAAGCTGCGATAGCACATGGTTTCAAATCTTTCGAACTCGGATCGACACTATCCGGTGAAGCTTTGTATACGGCCATGGGTTATAAACGTATTGAAGAAGAGAAAGTGCCACTAGCTGACGGAACTTATCTTCAAATTATCCATATGGAGAAATCCATCTGAGTTCTGCCTGGAAGTATGCCAAATGGATATACCAATTAATTTGATTTTACTAAAAATATCAGAAAGTAAATCATTTACCTGGAGGCATGCCTACTCCAACTGGTGCATTTTATATTATAAGTTTAGGCGTCGATTTATGAAAAATTGCTTTAAGCTAAAGGTTGGTGTCTCACCAACCAGCCTAAGTTTTATTTTGTTAATCTGTTCATACTATTAAATTTACAGGTATGAGTTTCTGTTGGTGAAACGGAATTACCACTTAATCCCTTTTCAACCACAGAGGTCAAAGAGAAAAAGGCCCGAGTACACAAAGATTTAACATATAGCTTAGAAGCTGTCTAAAAATTATAATTTATCAACTTACGAAATTTCAAAAGGCTGTGCGCTGAAGAATTTCGTCAGTTTTGATGATAATTCCACAAACTTTCGAAGTATTCCCCCAACAAAGGCCACCTAAACTTCGCAAGTTGATCTTCGTTCATTAAATTTAGACAGTTTCTTAGTTTCTCACCAAACTACCTAAGTTTTATTTCGTTAATCTGTTCATACTGTTGAATTTACAGGCATGGGTTTTTCTACACAATATATATTAAAAAAACAGATCTGATTTTGATCTGCCTGCATATCGAGTTAAGTACTCATTTGTAACAGCAGGTTCCGTAAAACGAAAACGGTTAAAAAAGAAGGGGCATATTCTGCTATGATAATCAAAGAAATCGATTGCTCATTGTTTATAACAGTAAGAATCGATTACTAATATTTTAATGGGTTCTTCTAGGAAATGATGTATTCAACAATTGCTTTTGAATGTATTTTTGTCGTATCAAAAATAGGTATGGCAAAATCATCCTGACTAATCAACATTGGTATTTCTGTACAACCTAAAATTATACATTGTGCTCCACGCTCAACCAATTCTTTTATGATAGAAATATAGTTGATTTTTGTTTCAGGATTGATAAAACCGATTCCCAATTCTTCTTTTACCGTGTATTGAAGATAATCTCTGGTTTCTTGCTTTTCTGGTATTAAAACATCTAAGCCATATTCCTGAAGTTTATTTTTGTAGAAATCCATTTCCATTGTGAATTTTGTTCCTAATAACCCGACTTTTTCATAACCTGCCTTATTTACTGCTTTTGCGGTCTCTTCAACAATATGAATAATTGGCAATCCGACTAGTTCTTGAAGTCTGTCAGCAAAGAGATGTGCAGTATTGGCACACAAAATAATATTATCCACACCACTTCTTTGCAGGCTCATGCAAGCTTCCAGTAATAATTCAAAAGAGTTGTCCCAGCCTTTTGCCTGGATCTCACCAAAATTTAAAGAATAAATAATGCATTCTGCGCAATTTAATCCACCTAATTTCGAATTTATTCCTTCGTTAATGAACTTATAATAATCCATTGTGGAAACCCAACTTATCCCGCCAACTAATCCGATTTTCTTCATATTTTGTTTTTAATAAATGTTCCTTCAATAACCAAAAAACTCTCGCTACGCTAAGCAAAGGGGGTTTTGCACTCCCAACCATATTAAGATCGAACCAATTTATGGAAGATTTGGCTAAAATCGCCCTTATAGCATTATGCAACATAGAAACATGACATCAAAATTAATAATGCAATAGAAAGAAAGGCTTAGGTATTTTAAACGATACAGCTAGGGTAAAGATGCGGAGTTTTCTGCTCCATTTATACGGAATAATGGATTGATTTTGATGGTTTCAATTCCAGCCCTACCGATTATTTGTTAGCAAAATAGTCCTGATTTTTGACTTCACCTTCAGAAATTTTGCACTTTTTTTAGATATAGTTTGTTCAGGAATCCCTTCTACTTAATTTTCCAGTTAATTTTTCTGTAATCACATAGGCAAAAAGCAGATTTGGAATCCACGACAACCACGCCACAACAATATAAGCCGTGATATAGTGACCAATAATTAAAATTAAAACAGGCAGCCAGATTCTTAGTGTAACAGCAGCAAAACAAGCTGCATAACTATAAACCATCAATACTTGATGTTTTACGATATTTTGATTCCTAATGGCTAAGTAAGCCATTAAGGTAGTACAAAACCAGATAATACTCAAACAGCTAAATCCAAGCGATGCCCGGAAACCTCCATCTGCAAACAGCGCAATATAAAAACCAGAAAAGGAACTGAATAAAGCCGATACAACATAAATTTTCCCAATGTGCCTGTGTATTTTAACATTTCTTGACCTAAGTTTCGAGCTAAACTGAAGCCATCCCACAAGTAATGCAACCCCTCCAAAAACAATATGTATATAAAATGCAATATACCAGACAACATTGGTTAAAAGCCATTCGGGTTTGCCATTCAATATTCCAACCTTTCCATTTATTAAGAAATACTTAAGTGGATATAGCCCAATAGTAATAGAGAAAAAGCTAAATAAAACCCAAAAGATCTTTTTTTTCATGTTAGCGCACCAGGTTAAAAGTAATGAGGTAATTGCAGATACAACATGCCCCGAACATTATTTCAACAAAAATGCATACTAAAGGGCTAAAAATGGTTCCACTTTGTAAGGTGGCACCTATTATAGTCTAATTGTGGCTTGGAGGTGTATTTTATGCTGTTTTAAATAAGCTGTCGGCGACATTCCTATCTTCTTTTTGAAATTTCTATTAAAGGAAGTTTTAGAATTGAAGCCAACTTCGTATGCGAGGGCGAGTAATGTGAACTTTTGATTTTCTGGTCGCATCAAAATGAGCTTAAATTCTTCAATTCTAAGTTCATTGATATAATCATAGAAGTTCTTATTTTCTAGTGTATTGATCACCTGAGATAAAACATTTGGATGAATGTTCAATTGTTCTGCAAGTTCATTCAAGCCAAGTTCAGGATCTTTAAACAACTTTTCTCGCTGCATTAACTGCTTAACTTGCAAATGTATTTCTGACAAGAACCTATCCCCTATTGTCGATTTTTGATATTTTACCCTAGTAGTGATTAAAGGTTTATCTTCAATGGTTCCTAATAGTCCCATCTCTAAATTGTTAGCAGGCAAAGGAATGACGTTGTTGCTAAACATCCCAACTTGTTTGATACCAGAATAGCCAATAAACAAGATATACAAATCTACTAATGTAAAAGTAGAGATATCATTGCCTAACAGAATAGATAACCAGATTATACACATACCGATCATCAGATTTCTTAACCAATTCAAATTGATATTTTCCAGATAAGAAACTAAGTTTGAAATATTTTTGCGATGTTCTTCGATCAGATAAAGCGACATGATAATATAGGCAATACCAGAAGGTAAAATTGCAAAATGGATGATTTTTAATAATCCTAGATAACCAACGCCATTATTTTCATAAATAAATATCTTTTCGGTTGCTGATAATAAAAAGAACTTTGACAAAGCAATATATACCAAAACTGCAGGAAGAAGATGAAGAAAACAGTATAATTTACTGATCCTCTTTCCAGTTAACAAAGTTGTATACAAAAAGAAAAATGGCCCATGAAGCAGTGGCATGGCAATTTCGAGGCCCAATAAGTATGGAAATTCCAGAAATTTAGCTGACGCAAGTAAATAATAGCAAAACAAGTGAAGACAAATCAAGAAGAGCCAAAAAGCCAATACCAGGTCTGCATTGGATTTACCTCGCTTTGTAAAAAGTAGTGTGGAAAGAAATAAAGAAATAACAACTCCTATAACATGTAGCATGGCCTATACTAAAGTAAGTGCTAAATATAAAAGAAAACGGTTAGATTTTGAATTAACATGCGATCTTATCCACTCCTTGTAATAGCTGGTTTACGCATCGGTAATGGTTCGACCTTCATACGTTCGGATCTCCCCACCGGAGATCGAACCAAAATTGCCGAATTCCGCTAAATTTCCTGTTCATGCACAGATAGCATTGTAGCTTCGGATTGATCTGTGTCAGTATTTTTTCTCTTTTGGATAAAGTAAAGCTATGGAAGCTGAAGCAAGATCGCCATTACATGATATTTCGAAGCAATAAATTAAGGGTAGTTCAAAAAAATGCGGCACGAAATTGGCTATCACTATTAAAAAAGACTATGAAAACTATAAACATCTTATTGGCTACGCTACTCATCGTATCCTTTAGCGCCTGTTATTCAGTACGTACCGCAGGAAATAGCGGCAAAGTGCCTCCAGGCCAGGCGAAAAAAGCCAACGGTTCAAAGTCTGCCAAGCCCTATGCCCCCGGACAGAGAAAAAACTAAAACTTAGAAGCTGTCTAAAAATTATAATTTATCAACTTACGAAATTTCAAAAGGCTGTGCGCTGAAGAATTTCGTCAGTTTTGATGATAATACCCACAAACTTTCGAAGTATTCCCCCCACCAAAGGCCACCTAAACTTCGCAAGTTGATCTTCATTCATGAAATTCAGACAGTTTCTTAGCGATCATAAAAATTATTTAAGAAGGCATGATCTAAACGATAAATCAGGTCTGCAGATCAAGTTTCAAGAATATCTTAAACGTAATTCCTTTGCCAGGTTCACTTTCCACAGTAATTTTACCCCCGGAATTATTGACGATCTCATTGACCAGGTACAACCTAACACCAGAACCCTCCACCGAATCGATAAGACGGTGGTATTAGGTAAAGATAGAATCCAGATTTGCTTCAGCGATTCCCGTCCCATTATCAGCTACACTAACAACCATATATCCCCCATCCTGCTCAGTTTTAATAAAAACTTCCGGCCTTCGCTCAGGCGAACCACTGTTTTCAATCCTATATGATTTTCTAGCATCCCAATCATAATTGAAGCAGTAAGAAAGGTTGGAAATGATTTTCTCAAAGACTACAAGCAAAAAGCCATTCCGCAAAATATCAAAGAACTTATAATTACCTTAGACGATATTGACACGTTTTATTTATTATCCCTGAAAGCAGATTTAGTAAGTACCTTATTGTTTCCTTTTCTATATTAGCCGGCACTATTACAATTGATTTTTTGGAAACCATTGCAAAATCCCAAGAACTATCGTTAGAAAAATGATGTTCATAAAGCTTGCCGCCCTGTAAGCTTCCAGAAATGCACCTGAAGAAATCCTTCCTTGCAACATATAAAAGAAAAGCCCTCCTACGAGCGCTACCCCAAGTGCTATTGCAGTCTGCTGCACTGTAGAATAAATTCCTGATGCACTGCCAGCATGCTTACTGCCAATATTTTTTAGCGACATTGTTAACAGAGAAGGTAGTACACTACCACATCCAAAACCATAAAGCGCTAGCAACATGAAGTGCTGCAACCCTATTTTTCCGCTACCAAAAGCAAACATATGCCCGATTAATGAAAAAATCATGATTATTAGGCCTAGGCTAATGATTCTGTCTTTGTTAAATTTAATCAGCCTGGCTGATAAGAACGAACCTATAACATAACCTAAACCCTGGAATACAAATAGAACACCTACGTTTACAAATGACACGCCTAATCCGTTCTGCAAAAAAAAACCTGTAATTAAAAAGTAAGAGTCTTGTGCAATAAAGTAAAATAGCGAAAGTACAACACCAAATTTAAAAGTGATATTCTTAAAAAGATCAAAATTCATTAAGGGATCAAATCCTTTATCCTTTACCTTGCGTTGCTGAACCTTTAAGAGCTTCCATATCGGAAAGGACAAACCTAACATCATTATACTCCACAGCGGCCATCCCATTTCCCGGCCTCTGATCAGCGGATATATCAGGAAGAGTAAAAAGATGGTCAGCAAGAACAAACCTACATAATCAAACCGTCCTGATTTTAGCTTATCCACTTTAGGAATATATAGTATTGTAAGAAACGTTACCAGGATTGTTATGGGAACGTTGATCAGAAAGATCAGCCTCCAGCCTACTACATCACCAAACAAGCTAACATTAGGAGACCATGCTGGCAGCAACCCTCCAAGTAATTGTCCCAAAACAGAGGCTATTCCAGCGATGCTCCCATATATTCCCAGCGCCCAAGACCGTTCTTTTTCTTCAGGAAATAGCTGTTGCAGCAAGGCCAGTCCCTGGGGAACCATCAAGGCGCCACAGGCTCCCTGCAGGGCTCTTACTATATTCAGTTGAAAAGGTGTTTCTACCAATCCACATAACAGGGAAGTGATACCAAAGCCAACTAAACCTACTAGTAATATTTTTTTTCTTCCCAGCCGATCCCCTAACTTACTTGCAAAGATCATCAATGCAGCATAGGCCATCAGGTAGGCCGCGACCACCAGCTGCAAATCTCCATCTGTTGCTCTGAGCCCCTTCTGTATACTTGGCAGCGCCACGTTGACAATAAAAATATCGAGTACCGATAGGAATACAGTCGCTGAAAGGAGGAGTAAAACTGTTATCTTTTTAAAATCTCCAATTGTAAAAAATGTCATATATATTATCTTAAAAAGCTTTTTTTTTAGCTTATTTTGAAGTCAAAGATTGCTTTATAACAGTTTGTTGTCAAGTAGGAATAAATATGATACTTAGTATGAAAAAACAAACTATTGGTGAACACCAGTTACTTACAAATTTGGAAATTGATGAGCAAGAGAAAAATAACTGTCCTGTGACCAATACACTTCGTATCCTTAGCGGGAAATATAAACTACCGATTGTAGAACTGGTCAAAAATAACGAGGTCGGGCGTTTTGGAGAACTCCGCCGAAAGCTCGATAATGTGGCTCAGGCAACACTTACGATGCAGCTCAGGGAACTTGAACGCGACGGTATTATTTGCCGCACTGCATTTGCTGAGTCACCGCCCAGGGTAGAATACTCACTAACCCAATTAGGCCTTAGTATACTACCTGTTATTGAGGTTTTAAAAGTATGGAATAACCAATATTGCCTGGCTTGGCCTAAACTATAATTGATCTGCTCCTAGCCATTATTGGCGTAAATTGGAATGAAACCAACACAAGGTTCGACATTTTTACGCCTGGGTCTCCCCGCCGGAGATTGAACCAAAACGACCGATTCTAATTCTAGCTAGAATATTAACAGACTGGTACTTTTATATTAGATAACCAGTCTGTTTTTCTGCTTAGTCAGGGAGCGAAGAAAATTCTTGAACCCATTCGAAACCCTTTCCATTTTGTCTGACATGGCCAAGTCCCGGCCAGGGAAGATGGTAGGAAAACACCAGTCTTTAAGCCGGATCCGTAAAAAATTTCAAGCCAGTTTTGATTTTTTAACCTAGGTGCATTAATACCATTTATTGTTGAAATATATGTTATGAATTCGAGTTTATGCCGGAGCTTATATGCAAGATGGGTTACCCTGGTATATTGACTCTGATGGCTGTCGCAACATTATTAATCTACATTTGTTTTAAAAAAAAGTGGTTGTAATCAATTAAGGTTGATACCGAACAATACTCCTATCCATGGCTTACCCTGATATATCCAGCTTTTGCGGTTTTTATCTACAAGAAAATCAGCACCGATAGCAATACCCAAATTGAATTTTTTGGCATCATAGATACCTGCAATACCACCGTTGATCACAAATCCATCATATTCATAGTCAATATATTGATTGGTGACAAATGGATTCATGGTAACCGAGCCTATTCCTATAAACCCGCCGTATCCGTAGCCTACTCCGGTCATTTTTGTTTTTAGCGAACGCCCTTTCCGGGTCTTTTGAATAGTATAACTATCCCGGCGTCTCCCAAGATACAGGGCTGCATCAAAATTAGCATTCAATTGTTCAGGAAAACCATTTACACCGGGTCTGATTTTAAAGGGAACGGTCAAAACATCAATATCGAATGTATATCTGTACATTTTTAGGATTTCAATTTTCTCTAAATTAATTTCAACCTGTTTTAGATTTCCTAATGCTGGCTTTAGGATAAAGTTGCTATCAGATTGTTCTAAATCAACCATTATTTTTCTTTTAATCAGGGCTTTTGCAGAAGTATCTAATTGTGAATATTGTACTTTCGAGATGTGATATGTATCATTAGGGATCTGGTCAATAACATGTAAGCTCTTACAGGAACAAATGGATAACAATAGGCCTAACAAATAATAATTTGCACATAACTTCACTTGACGAGATAATTTACCCATATGCAAACGAAGATAATCATTCGTTGAATTTATATGCAATTTTTTAAGTTTTCACGGAATTAAAAGCTAAAGACTTGAGGTTTATACATCGCTCCCGAAATACATGAGAAGGCAAATTATTAGCTAAAATTCGAGCCAGGTAGATTCTACTTAACTTAGTTCTTGAATATCTAAAATAGAATACTAACAGACTGGTAATATTAAATAACCAGTCTATTTTTCTGCTTAGTCAGGGAGCGAAGAAAGTTCTTGACCCCATTCGAAACCCTTTCTATTTTGTCTGATATGGCCAAGTCCCGGCCAGGGAAGATGGTAGGAAAACACCATAGATCTTGAATCAGCAAGTTCTTTTAGCACTCTGACCCTTGATTTTACTGCGAGTTCAAAATCAGTGTCCCCTTCAAATCCCCATTCTGGATGTGCAATGACCAGTATTGCGGAATGAACGAGATCTGCAATGTGAAAGAGTTTCTCTTGACCGGAAAATACTTGAGAAACAAAGTGACCAGGCGTGTGGCCAGGTGCTAGCTGTACCTTAATACAATCCAGGATCTCATCACCATCTTCCAGTAGATGCAGGCGTGGCTTTAGCGCTGCAATATTTTTCTTTGCTACCTCTACAACCAACTTTTTTAATCCCTCATCCTTAATTTTACTTTTAGAAAAGTTTGGTTCGGCCGACATCCAGAAATCATGTTCGAGTCTGGAAAGATAAATGGATGCATTTTGAAATATGATCTGTCCACTTTTGTCGGTGAGCCCACCAATATGATCTGGATGTGCGTGGCTTATTACAATATCGGTAATTTCATTCGACCCAGATTTTCAATCAGCCAGCCTGAATCTTTTCCAAAATTGGATCCGCAGCCTGAGTCGATCATGATCCTTTTGGACCCTGATTTTATGATCATGATATTAATCCCTAAATCAACTTTCGAAGGTGACGCAAAATTATCATATAGTACCTTACTAACAATTGGCTCATCAATACCTTGCAGTACAGAATAAGTATCAAAAATACCACCGCTACTGGCACAAGCCCCAACAGCCATTACCCAACGAGGCTCTGCCATTTGGATATAATTGAGACAAGGCTGTAATACCGAAAATAAGAAAAATACGACTGCAAAGCGTAGTAGTTTTACGGGAATCAGGAAGTGTTACAAAATTTCGACCGCAGTGGAGAATATCGCAGAGCTCAGCGAAGCTAAATCTTTTCCGCTGATCAATCAAACGAAAAGTTCCTGGCAGGGTGTAGCATTTTACATGACTATGGACCAATCTTCCGTGTATTCTGTGTTTCCGTGGCAAAATAATTTTACGATTTTAATTCCTGTTTTTGAAAATTAAGATGGATCCTTTTCAAGAAATTCTCATTACATTATACTACAATTGAGGCGATTATCCTCACCACTCGCTTTCAGAAAATTAAGACCGATGAAGTATACAATGCCTCTTACCCAAAAATCATTGATTTTGCTACCATAAATTTATCTTGACAATGATTTAAAAATCTTTTTTTACAAAAAAACCGACCAACCTTTTCTGTTGTAAACTCAAAATAATTAAATAACTTAAAACGCTGACTAAAAGACACTTACGGTTAAAAAAAATTAATAAACGGACAAATTAAAATCATTTGTCTTTAATTCACGTATCAGTAGAAATACAGTCGATTTTGTTTTGCGTAAAATTGATTTTAAACTGCCTCCAGATGCTTTAAAATTAATATTGATGGTATATTTTACTGCAAAATTTTTCTTTACATTAGCGTGTAAGATCCCCAAAAACCATACATTTTTCGTTTACGTAAATAGATTGATACTGCTTAAAAGTTATTGACCTGATTGTGTAATCTTTATTAAGATGTGCCCCACACTTTAATAAATTTCAGAACCATGTTAGGAGCATAATGGGCTTTCTAATGGTTTTTGTATGATAAAAGGGTTACTACTATTTATATTTAACTGGTTAATTGGATTAATATTGCTTGGTGCAGTAAATATTACTGCTGTGCAATGTAAAACCAAAACAGTTTTCAGCTTAAATAGTTTATCTGCTTTTTCCCATTCAGAAACCATAAATATTAGAAAACTTTTATTTCCACCCAGTTATTCTCTACATTATATTGCCCCCGCACCCTGGCAATACTGGAGTAAGGCCAACGAAATTGTAATTGCATCAGAGAGCGGAACTGTTACCGGCACCATATCTAAAAGCGATGGTACAGTATTATTCAATTTTACCTGCACACAGGGTACTCCTTATGTGCAGCGCTTTACTGGATTACCTAAAGATGTGCCTGCACACCAGCTAAATACCGTACTTAATGCAGCGGGTTTAATTGTAAAAGCTACCGGATCTATTTCGGTGAATTTAAGAAACGTAGCCTCTGATAATTTAGGGACTGATGGTTCTGATGCAAATATTAAAGGGAATGCTTCGCTCTTTAGTTTTGGTGATGCGGCGATTGGAACATCTTTTCGGGTAGGGTATTATCGGGATGGGAATCTTACAACTAATGTACAGCCGCCAGTCTATAGCATCATGGCCACTCAAAATAACACTATTATTAAAATAGGGGGAGTGGCTACAGCAACATTAAATGCCGGACAGAGTTATTTGTTTACTGCAGCAATGGGAACACTGGTAGAATCGTCAGGATCGGCTGTAATGAATACCGCAGCAAATCTGGATGCTCCCGGGGGCTGTGGAGATGGTGCTTATAATCCAATTCCTCCAATAGCTTCGTTGGGGCAGGAGTATATGGTAGTTAGAGGCGAAGGTAATTCAATCGCCGAGCAAACTACAGTGATTGCAACAGAGGGTAACACCGTGGTTACCGTTACTAGCTTTGACCTGAACGGTGCCCAGAAAACCACAACTACCTTTACATTGGCTCAAGCCGGTGATTTTAAAACTTTCGAACATGGTTTTGTTTCCGGAGACTATAGCGCGGCAAATCCGCCAGGCATTAATACAGGAAGGTATTCATCCTCAAGAATTGAAGCCACCAAAAACGTAGGCGTATTTTCAGGAACGGCTGGTATTTCAAGCGGCGGTGGTTGCGAAGTTGATGTGGCCACACTGGTTCCGATATCCAGCTGTTCGGGATCTAAAACGGTAGAAACCAATAAGTTCACCGCTTATAACAATAGTGATTTATCTTATTTTGGCTATATCATTACAAGAAGCACTGCTAAAATCTATCTAACAACGCAATTTGGTACAACCAATTATACCAATAGTGATATTGAAGCGATAGCAAGTGTTGGCACCCGGAAACCTCTCGGAACTTCTGGCTTGTATTTAATAAGTTTTACGAAAGCAGATATTGGCTCGCCAAAGGTAATCACCATAACCAGCGCCGATCGGCTTACGGTTTCGATGGTACAACAAGGTGATGGATTCTCCATGTCGAACTTTATTTCGCGTTTCCCTGAAAAAGCAGAACAGCCTACTTACAGTCAAACCGATTGTACTACTGCAACATTAACCGCTAAAGCAAATGCAGGTCCGTACCAGTGGTACCTAAATGGTGTGCTGATAAACGGGGCGACTAATAATACCTACGTGGCCACATCATCTGGAAATTACAGTGTAACTACGCAATTAGAATGTGGGATCAGCGCACCATCTCTACCCGTGAACATCTCGCTTTGTAATATCGACCGCTCCATCACTAAAACGGTTAATGTAGCCTATCCAGAACTAAACAGCAATGTAATATTTACCCTTAAAGCCGAAAATTTAGGTGATGGCAATGCCGTAGGGGTATCAGTTACAGATCTGCTGCCTAACGGGTTTACCTACGTATCGAGCGTGGCACCGCAGGGTACAATTTATGATCCGGCCTCAGGGATATGGACCATCGGCGACCTAGCCAATAATGCCAGTATGAGTTTAACGATTACGGCAAAGGTGGTCAAAACAGGCCAGAATATAAATACCGCTACCATTACGGGTTCTCAACCTGATCAGGTAACCAATAATGACCAGAGTTCGGTTACGACCAATACGGGGTCTGGCGATAGAGTGGTTTGTGTAGGTATAGTGATGGATAATATTATTTTCGATATTCCATCAGGTACTAACAATGTTATTGTTACTGGATTACCAACTGGTATAACCTACTCTTATAGCAATGGAACTAAGAAATTAACCGTTAGCGGCACACCAACCAACGCAGGGCCATCAAAAACTTACACCGTAACGGGTACTGCCGGAAATGCATTAACCATAACCGGAAATATTACGGTAAACGGAAAGGTGAGCACGCCCGTTTTTAATAGCGGGTTAACCGATAAACGCTGCATTGGTGCCGGCACAGACACTTATGTGGCAACGGCGAGCAATACCACAGAAATGGTATACTCCCTATTGCCGTTAGCCGCTGGTGTTATTGATGCCGCCAGCGGCAAGGTAAGCTGGAATAACACATTTACAGGTACCGCAACCATAACCGCTACTGCCAGAGGTTGCGAAGAGAAAAAAACAGATTTTATCGTATCGGTAAGTGCCCTGCCAGATTTAACGCTCGGTGCTGAACCCGAAATTTGCCAGGGCTTTACAGCATCATCATTAAGTTATACCAACCCGGTAAATAATCCTATAACTTATAGCATTACCTGGAATACAGCAGGTTTTGACCCCATTACCAACCAGCCTTTACCAGCGGGGAACATCCCATTTAATATCCCTGTTAATGCCACGGTGGGTGTCCATTCGGGTGTATTAACCCTTAAGAACGCAACAGGTTGCAGTACTCAGCTAAATTTTAACATTAAAATAAATCCAAAACCATCAGCACCACATGTGCTGGTACAGACTTCATCACAATATTAATCAAACAAAAAAATCAGTCCCCATGAACAATTCAACTACAAAAACAATCTTCGCAGTTATCGTCGTAATCATCTGCGCATTCTCAAAAGTATCTGCCCAGGTACTCCCAACCACTCCTGATGTGAGTCTATTCTGTAAAGGATCAGACCTGACCCTGCCGCCCGCCCCTTCCGGAGGAGAGTGGATTGTAAAGTACAGTGCAACTCAAACCACTACGCCAAGTACAGGCATTACGCTGGTTTCGGGAAAAATCCCAGCAGCGAATTTAAATACCGGCTACTATTATTTAAGTTCTAAATCAACCATAGCAGGTGCCTGTGAATCTGAATTGCAAGAAATACCGGTGTACGTGCTTGAGCCTTTGGTGGTTGATTTTACACCAGCTGATTTCTGTCTGGAAAGTCCGCTTGCTCAAAAAGGCAAAGTATCAAGTCCGGATGCTAATACTCAGGCCTTTGCCTATCAATGGTATACTCTTGATGGAGCAAATGCAGAAACGGCAATATCTGGTGCAACGGCAAAAGATTATACCCCATCAGCGCCAGCTACAGTTGGGACAAAGAAACACAGGTTAAAAGTAGGTTATGTAATTGGCGGCAAAAACTATTGCCCGCAAACTGCCGATCATGACATTACAGTTACGGCTAAACCAACAAAACCAACCATTACGCCAGGAACCCTTACAGGTACTGCCACAGCAGTTACTTTCTAGGTAGAAGGTTACATTTTCTGAAATATAAGGTAAAATGAAGCGAAGGGAATTCTCCTTTCTGTTATTGGCTATGATGTTGTTTTTTATACAAACAGCAATGAGCCAGACTGCTCCCGAAGGGCGGCAAACGATTGCGATCGCACCAGGATCGTCAGTGGTTTTGCGTGCAAATTCGGCAGGGGCAGCTTCGTATATCTGGTATAAGGATGATGTATTGGTTAATGGGCAAAATACCCAGACACTGATTACCGCAACTGCAGGGATTTATAGAGTAGCCACATGGAATACGCTCGGTTGTATCTCTGATATTTCTAATGAAATAGAAGTGATTGTGCCACGTCGACCTGTTGCTGATGTAGCCATAACAAAGCGATCTGAATCAAAGATTGTAGTCATTGACCAGGTTTTTGATTATTATCTAAATGTTAGAAATAATGGTACTAATGATGCCACCCATCTGGTGATTGAAGATGCACTTCCAAAAAACCTATCATTTGAACAACTGGGGCAACCCACAGATGGCTTGGCCACCTTCGATCAGCTTAAACAGTCCATCACCTGGAACATCCCTTTGCTGGCCAATGGTAAGTTTGCTGAACTGGTAATTAAAGTAAGGTCTAAACAGCCAGGTATGGTGAGCAATACGGCAGTGGTTACGGCAACAGAATTTGATCCGAACCTCGCCAATAATAAATCAACCGATCAAAAAGAAATTTCAGGTTTAAGAATACCAAATGTTTTTACGCCTAATGGGGACGGGAAGAATGACACTTTTTATATCCAACACCTGGAATCCTTTGAATCAAATGAAGTGACCATTATTAACCGATGGGGAAGTACAGTTTACCAATCCAATCACTACCAGAACGATTGGACTGCCCCGGGACTGGCAGACGGAACCTATTTCTACATAGTTAAAGTAAAGAACGGAACTTCAGGCTGGCAAGATTACAAAGGTTATGTAACCGTAATACGGTAAATATGATAAAATATATAAACATGAGCATTTGGAGAGGAATATTTTTTGTTTTAATTATGATTACATCAGCTGCTAAGCTTTTGGCGCAGCAGGATGCCCAGTTTGGGCAATATGTATTTAATGGCCTATACATTAACCCTGCCTATGCGGGTTATAAGGAAGAACTTTATCTCCAGGCTTTTGCAAGAGCACAATGGACAGGCGTTCGGGGAGCGCCACAAACCCTTTCCCTATCAGCAGATGAGGCAATTAAAGATGAAAGTTTAGGCATTGGCATGATCATCACCAAAGATAAAATTGGCGCACAAAATAGTTTAAATGCATCGGCAAACTTTGCCTACCGGATAAAACTCGATCGTACTGAAACCAATATCCTTGCCTTTGGTTTAGGCGTGGGCGTAATCCAATCTTCCTTAAACGGCAATTTGTTAGACCCTATCGAAGAGGGCGATAACCGCATCATTACAGGAGTGGTAAATCAAACCATGCCCGATGTACGGGCCGGTGTACATTATTCTAACGAAAAGTTTTTTATCGGTTTTTCTGCCAACAACCTCCTGACTAAATCATTATCCGTATTTAGCGATTATAATGCGCTTAACGTAAAAGTTCAACCCCATTTCTACCTCACTGCAGGCATGGCATTTCCTGTAAATGTGGATTTTGTTTTTAAACCCACATTTTTAATTAAAGATGATTTACATGGCCCAACCTCATTAGATTTAAATGCGTTTTTATTGATTAAAGAGCGTTTCTGGCTTGGTGCAGTTTACCGAACCTCGGTAAAACTTTACCCTAAAGAAAACCTGCAGCGCGGCTTGAACAGTAAGGCGGCGGTTGGTTTCATCAGCGAATTTTTTATTCGGTCTAACCTGCGCATTGGTTATGGTTATGATTATAGCCTGAATAAACTGAGTAATTACGATTACGGCTCGCATGAAATTTCGGTAGGCTATTATATCGAAACTAAAAAGAGCCGGAGACCGAAGTGTTATTTTTAAGTTTTGCAATAAATTAATTTATATTTCAATGGCCAGCAATTTACGGGCCATTGAAATGATGATTAACACCGCTTCCGGCATCTTTTAAGAAAAAACTACCAGGGGCTGATGCCGCTTTCATCTTTTATATCATTGCTAAAAAACTTTCCGGTTGCACCAGATTCATTAGTAAGGGTATGTTTTACAATAAAAGAGGCTGCACTTTCCACAGAGCCTGATCCACTATGCTGGTTAAAATCTGTAGCGGTATAGCCCGGATCAATTACATTCACCTTAAAAGGAAGATCTTTTAATTCATAAGCCAGCACAATAGTATAGGCATTTAACGCAGCTTTTGACGGTCCGTAAGCTGCAGTTTTAACGTGATAATAATCCCAGGAAGGGTCATTATGAAGGGTTAATGATCCAAGTCCGGAGGTGATATTACTAATTCTCGGACTGTCAGAATTTTTAAGTAAATCCAGAAATGCCTGTGTTACACTAATTACGCCGAAAAAATTGGTATTAAAAACGTCCTGAATGTTTTCGACAGGTGTTTCGGCAGCGGTTTGTGGATTATCGCCGAGAATCCCTGCATTGTTGATCAGGATATCCAGTTTTCCCTGCTCCTTTTCTATGCTGTTTTTGGCTACCAATATGGATTCGGGATTGGTGACATCAATTGCGATTGCTTTAATATTTTCATACCCCTGCAGGTGGAGACCATTTACAATCGCTTCTCCTTTTTCGAGATTACGGCTTCCCAGATAAACGAATAATCCTTTTGCTGAAAGCTGTTTGGCGGTTTCTAGACCAATGCTTCTGTTGGCTCCTGTTATTAATACTGATTTCATTTTCTATTTCTTTAATTTGATGCGGTAAAGTTGCATCAATTGATTCTGGAATCATTTGCCATAAGGCAAAAAGCGATTTACCGGATATTTTTTCTGATTCTGCTCAGTGAAGATTGCGTAACCCCCAGATAAGAAGCAATATAGGAAAGTGGAATGCGGTTAGCTACGGTTGGGTAAATTTCGAGGAATTTAAGATAGCGTGTGGTGGCATCTTCTGATACTAGTGGACTCCTTCGCTCTACCTTTTGAATCAGTGCCCGGGAAATGATTTTATGAACGATGGTTTCAAAACCTACAATGGTTTGCAACAGCTCCTGCCAGTCTTTTTTCTGAAAAACGATTAAGGTACAATCGGTAACGGCCTGCACATAGGCACCCGAATAAATCTCCAGATCAAAACTTTCCAAGTCTACAACCAGGTTATTTTCCTCAATAAAATACTTGGTAATTTCTTCACCCTTGTTGTTATAATAGCACACCCTAACTATGCCTTCTACCACAAAACCTACTTCCCGGGCAATTTTTCCAGCTTCAGAAAAATATGCATTGTTGGTTAGTTGCATTTTAACAGCCTTGCTGGATATAAAGTCGATCTGTTGTTGATTGAGATTTCCGAACCTCAGGATAAATGCAAATAATTCTTTCATGCATGTAAGTTAGTCAAAGTACACTTTGAACCCCTTGCCATTTGGCAAAAAATGAGCTGCAATAAATAATACTTTGCAAGCTTGCCCCGGAATCTCTAATTTAGCCATATGCCGTTATGCCGGCTGTTGGTATTTACGTATGGGAACTTCTATAGATACATTGCAGGAATTATTGTTTGATCTGGCTGGTGTGCTGCCGGCCGATACACAGCCTTTGTTTGCAATGACTACCCAGGTACTGCTGGAAGCGAATGAAGCCTACATTCGGGAGGGAGAAAACACAAGACGACTTGCCTTTATTGAACAAGGAGTAATGCGTACCTATACGATAAAAGAGAATGGCGATGAGGCTACACTGCTTTTGCGTTGGGAAGGCCAATTTATTGCTTCGCACGATACCATTATTAACCGCCAGCCTTCCCGCTTTATTTACCGGGCGCTGGAGCCGGTAAAACTGTTACAAATAGATTATGATGTTTTAGAAGAAATACTGAAAACCCATCCGGAATATGAACCGCTTCGAAACTTCTTTCTGATGAAAATGCTGGCAGAATCTTTAAAAATGCTGGAATCTTTTGTAACACAATCGCCCGAAGAACGTTATCGCGAACTGCTTGCAGAACGCTTTGATCTGGTAAACCGGGTTCCGGATAAATATATCGCCTCTATGCTCGGCATTACTCCGGTATCGTTAAGCCGCATCCGCAAAAGGATGCACACCAGAGGAAAAACATCCACTTAAATTATCTTTTGTTAAGCACCTAAATTATCCTTTGTTAACTGGCCATAGGCGATCTGCTTTTTACTTTTGGAGTAGAAAAATGATATGAATATGGAAAAGATAATAGAAGTAACGCTCAGTATTTTTAGTGCTTCGGCCATCAGGTATTTTATACTGGCGGGTATCCCCTTTGCGCTGTTTTACCTGCTCATGCCTGCAAAGCTGAGTAAATTTAAGATTCAGCAAAAAATCGCATCTAAAAAAGATTTTATGTACGAGGTATGGCATTCCCTGCAGAGTACGCTGGTATTTACGCTAATTGCCGTTGGTTTGGTGTTTACGCCTTTACGTCAGTATACCAGAATTTACGAAAACATTACCGACTTTCCCATCTGGTACATTGGTGTTGCCTTATTGCTGAGCCTGATTATTCATGATACTTATTTTTATTGGATGCACCGTTTATTACACCATAAAAAATTATTTAAACTTACCCATTTGGTACACCATAAAAGCACCAACCCATCCCCTTGGACCGCATACAGTTTTCATGTACTGGAAGCCATTACCGAAGGATTGGTATTGGTACCAATTGTAATTCTGTTGCCTATGCATCCGCTCACCATCCTCCTGTTTACAGTAACAGGCTTTATGATTAATGTTTACGGCCACCTCGGGTATGAAATTATGCCGAAATCGTTCCGCTACACCAGGGCATTTGAAGTGCTGAATACTTCGGTGCACCACAACCTGCACCACAGTAAATTCAAAGGAAATTATGGACTATACTTTCGCTTCTGGGATCGTATGATGGGTACAGAACATCCCGATTATGTAAAAGAATACGACAGATTGCAACAACAGCGCTTTGGCAAAGTTGCAGAAGAACAAAGCAAAACTTCAGCAGGAATCTTCCTGAAGCGTTAATGAAAAATTGAAATCCAGAGGTCAAGATTTTTCATCTCGGTATTGCTTTGGTGTTATCCCCACATACTTTCTGAAAAGACGGACAAAGTAATTCGGCGTTTCAAATTTTAATTGATTGCTGATCTCTGCAACGGATAAGCTGGTGTAGTTGAGTAGGTTTTTTGCTTCCTGAATAACCCGATTTAGTATATACGATTTGGAAGTAGATCCTAAATACTCTTTCGCCATCCTGTTTAGATAATTGGCCGTTATAAAAAGTTTATCAGCAAAGAACTGAACATCATGTGATTGTAGATAATGTTCATCCACCAGTTTTACGAAGGCCTGGATATGCCTGTTTGCCTGTTCTTCCTTCGTATTTGTATATATGGTTTTGACCGCTACGGCCTCTGCCCGTTCAAGAAGTGCCAGGATTAGATACAACAATGCCCGCAGAACATGTTCACTACTGGTAACGCCCAATTGAATTTCACCTTTTATTTGCTCCAGATAGGCTACAACTTCTTTAAACAGCTTTTTCTTAAGCCGGATCAACGGAGAAGAGCGACCATGTTTCAGATACCTGAATTTGTTTAAAAACTGTTTATCGTTGAAGAAGGAAAACAGAAATTCTTCTTCAAATAGCAATACATAGCCTTGCATTGCGGTCTGTTTTGGCCAGCTCCAGATTTCACCAGGAATAGAACAGATCACATCCCCTGCGCTAACATGCAATTCAGTTTGATTGATAAAAACGTTTTCACTTCCATTGGTTATAAAAGTGATATCATAAAAAGTAAGCCTGTGGATGGGTTCTTTTTCTATATACTTATTGATTTCAGCAATCGGAACAATATCTATCAGTAAAGTTTTCCCATATTTTTCATTGATAAAATGATACTGAACTATTGATTTCATAACGATTAAGATAAATAAATTTTCGGAAACTGTTCTTTATCTCAAAAGTGATCTTGCAGGATTTGGAGGAATACAATAATTTTGTATCCGAAAAATTGGCAACCATTCTAAATGTTGGTAAGATACAAAGTTCCTTCGTAATCGATGAAATTAAGCACGCTACTATTCTGCCGATCAGGCACCCAAATAAGACTGGTCAAAAAAGGTTCAGTATACTTCCCAGAAATACAAATAACTGTATTCAGTAAGCATCACTGTACCTTTTTTACTTAAATTTAAAGTAATCTTGATCAACATTAATAGTTTACTAGAATTTCTATATACTATTAACCAGTCTGCTCCTATCCAATGTCGTCGTTCGCCTTAAGATAAGAGGTTTCTTTCTTTTCAAATGAATAAAAACATCCAACCAGTCATTTGGAAAAAAAAGTTAGATAGTTTTTCCGATCTATTTCATTAATAAAGCCCCATCCCAATGCTCATCCGCTTTCCCATTCACAAAACGCCATTGGTCAAACCAAGTGGTGGTATAGGTTTTTGAAGGGTCAGTTGGATGTTTTTCCTCTTTTACGAAGGCAACAGTTACCAAATCTCCTTCAGCTACAACCGATACTACCTGGGTTTTCATTTTTTTAGGAATCGGTGTTGGTTTTACTTTCAATATCTGGGTAAAAAAATGTATTACTGCCGCTCGTCCGTTTCCGGCATTAGGGTTGTGCTGGATATATCTTTCTGTCAGGTATTTATCGGCCATTTCCCAATGATTGGCTTCCAAAAGATCTTTTACAATGTGATATGCTGCCTGTTTGTTTTTGTGCAAAACCGGATTTTTGCTGGTGAAAAGTGCATCGGGATTTTTTGCCGCTGTTACCGCATCCTGTGCGTGAAGACTGCCGAAAGCGCATAGAGCGAACAAAAGATTGGTGATAAGTATTTTTTTCATTTTTGAGTAATTAAATGTTTTTTAAATTTTAGGAACAGCAGCCTGCTGCTCGATTATTTTTCTTTTTTTGAGTTCTGCCCAGAATTCGTTGGGAATTTTTACGGACATCGACTGAATGTTTTCAATTGCATGTATGGCATTGCTGGTCCCGGGGATTACGGCAGCCACTTCGTCGGGAGCGGCAGAAAACTGCAACGCTGCGGTACGAACATCTATACGGAATTTTGCAGCCACTTCTTCTATTACTTTCAGTTTTGCAGCCATCTCTGCCGGAATATCGTTACCATAGTTGAAACGTCCGCGACCTGCCAGAAAACCATAATTTAGCGGAGCTCCGATAATACCCTTCACGCCTGTTTTTTTCATTTCGGGGAATACTTCATTAACTACCTCAGCGTGGTCCACCATACTGTATTTCGTGGCAATAAGCATAAAATCGGGGTCCGATTGTTGTATGGTCGGAACAATGGCATTGGGCAGGTTCACTCCCAATCCCCAACCTTTGATGATGCCTTCCTGACGCATTTTGATGAGTTCTGGCATCGCACCCTTAAGCGCAATTTTCAAATATTCTTCATATTGGTTGCCCAGTGTATCTGGCGAAAGGTCGTGGATGAAAGCGACATCCAGATAAGGTACGCCCAATCTTTGCAAACTGTCTTCTACCGACCTTCTTGCTCCCGCAGCGGTATAATCATAATGGAATTTAAAATTTAGGGGGCCACACCAAAGCGGACTGAGTTTGTAGTCAGGGTCAGGGTCCATAATACGTCCTACTTTGGTAGAAAGGATATATTCTTTGCGGTCTTTACCGTAGAGAAAATGCCCCAAACGTCTTTCGCTCAATCCCATTCCATAAAAAGGAGAGGTATCGTAATACCGTAATCCAGTATTCCAGGCGGCTTCAAAAGCGGCTTCGATTTGTAAGTGGCTGTTTTCCTTAAAAATATTTCCTGCAGCGGTTCCGCCTATTCCGAATTTTTCCGGGAAAACAAATTTGCCTAATTGCTTCAGGTTATCGGGGAAATCTTTTCGGGCAGTTTCAATTTTTTCTGTAAGAGGCATTGCGGAAAGCGATGCTAACGGAGCCGCAGCCAAAAAGGCGGCTGCTTTTACGGAATCTGAGATGAATTTTCTTCTGGACATAATGGATTAGTATTTTTCACTATTAAGACTCACAAAGGCTTTATTATTAATTCTACTATTTGCCACAGATTAAAAACGATTTAAAATCTGTGAATCTGCGGCAAAATTTCTCAGATTAATTTTTCCAATTTAACCTTGCAGACCTCCAGTCTATTGTGGTTTATTTCATTTTAAAGCCTGTTCGCAGTTTGCATATCAATCATCCAATGTGGATATTCGGGTGTCAATTCGCTAACTTCATCCAGTTTTTGGAGTTCATCTGAAGTAAGTTGTACGTTAACGGCATTCATATTATCGGCCAGTTGTTCGGGCTTGTTTGCTCCCACAATTACAGATGTTACCGCCGGTTGGTGCAACAGCCACGCCAATGCAATCTGCGCCACAGTTACCTGCTTTTCGTTGGCAATTACTTCCATCACATCAATAATATCGAAAGCTTTATCAAGCTTTATCGGTGGGAAATCGAACTGTGCCCTTCGACCTTCAGTAAACTCGGTGTTGCGGTTATATTTTCCACTCAATAATCCGCCTGCCAAGGGACTCCAAACCATCAGTCCCAGTTTTTGGTCTAACAAAAGCGGGACAATTTCACGTTCTAAATCTCTTGCGGCAACGGTATAATAAGCTTGCAGCGATACGAATTTGCTCAGATGGTTTTGTGCCGAAATACCCAGGGCCTTCATAATCTGCCAAGCGGCGAGGTTGCTGCATCCAATGTAACGGACTTTCCCGTTTTTCACCAGAATATCCAGGGCTTCCAATGTCTCTTCCAACGGTGTTAAAGGGTCAAAAGCGTGTATTTGGTACAGGTCGACATAGTCTGTTTCGAGACGTTGCAGGCTTTCGTCGGCCTGTTGCAGAATTTGCTTTCTGCTGAGACCGATATTGTTGATGCCTTCGCCCATTTTACCGCACACTTTGGTAGCTAAAACCAAATCGTAGCGGTTCAATCCGAGGTCTTTGATGGCCTTTCCGGTCATCTGCTCGCTCAATCCTTCGCTATAAACATTGGCAGTATCAATAAAGTTGATGCCTCCATCTACGGCTTGTTTTACTAGTCCGTTTACCTGCTCCTGTGGCAAAGTTCCAATGGCTGTCCAGAAACCGCCGCCACCAAATGTCATGGTTCCCAGGCAAAGTTCGGATACCTTAAGCCCAGTGTTGCCCAATTGTTTGTATTTCATCTGTTTATTTTTATTTTCTTAATGGTCAGATGGAGCTTGCCATGATTAAAATATCATTCTCATATGTGTTTAATCATTATTTTAATCATGGAAGGTTCATAATTTATAAAAATTATAATCCGTAAATCTCTTTTAAGCTTTGTTTCAAATCGGCAGGCTTGTGTCCCAGCAATTGTGCTAAATCGCTGCTCACTGTTTCGTGTTGTCCGTTTTTAATATCCGTAGCAAAAGCCGCCATTAAACCGATAAATTCCTCCGGAACACCGAATGTTTTAAGCTGTGCTGTATAAACTTCTACAGGCAAATCGTTGTACACTACATTTTTACCAGAAAGATCACTCAAAGTTTGGGCTACATCAGTGAACGAGTAAGCCTGGCTTCCTGTAATGTCATAGATTTTGTTCTCATGGCCATCTTGTACCAATACTTTTGCAAGTGCTTTACCAATATCGCTCCGCAAAGCAAAAGCTGTTTTTCCATCGCCAGCAGGTGCCGTAATGCCGTTTTCAAAAACCTGTTCGCCACCGTACATTGGAACTACATCTGTATAAAGGTTATTCCTGAAAAATGTATAAGTCAGCCCACTTTGCTTAATATAATCTTCCGTCTGGAAATGGCTCTGCATCAGGAACTGGTTGGCAGAACTGTCGAAATCCTTTAAAGAAACACTGGTGTAAACAATGTGTTTTACGCCTTTTTTCACAGCAGTATCTACCATGTTTTTATGCTGCCCCAAACGGTTTACAGGGTCTGAACCTGAAATCAGCAATACCTTTTCAATTCCCTGCATGGCTTTCTCCAATGCTTCTATATCGTCAAAATCACCAATGCGGATTTCTATACCTTTGTATATTATATCCCCAGCTTTCTCTTTGTTTCTTACCAATGCTACGATGTTTTCAGCAGCTGTTTCTTTCAATAATTGCCCGGCAACAATTTTTCCTAAATGGCCTGTAACGCCTGTTACTAAATTTTGCTCATAGTAAATTGATTAAATGTCTAAATTGCGTACCAAAGAATATTTAATTACTTTTGGTAAGTCAAAGATAATTAGTTACTGGAGGCTAAGCAAGAAGGCACAGAAAGGTTTTATACTTACCTTGAAGTATGTAGTGTTGAAAATCAGCAGTTTAAAATGAACAATAGCGAAAAAAATTTTGAAGAATGCACGGGACAATGCCCGATCAGGAATGTGCTTGACCGTATCGGCGACAAATGGTCGATGCTTGTCTTGCTTATTTTAGGGAGCACAAATAAAATGCGTTTTAATGAACTGCACAAGGGCGTAGGGGATATTTCGCAAAAGATGCTGACCGTAACTTTAAAAACATTGGAGGCTGATGGGCTGGTAAAGCGAACAGCGTTTCCTGAAATACCACCCAGAGTAGAATATAACCTTACGGAAAGAGGCCGCTCCTTGATACCTCACCTAAAAAGCCTGACCCAGTGGGCAGAAGACAATATGCCTGGAATTGAGGAATCGAGGGAATTGAAAATTAAAGCCTCTTTGTAAAAAAGAAGAATTCAGTAACCCATTCAGGAAGAAATAGTTACATGTTTTACGCAGTACTTGAATACATTTTTGTATGGAAGAGTCAGTGCTGTAAATCTTATTAATACTATGAAGTATATATTTAAGTTCTGAAATTTCTTTTAATGTATGCCAAATATATATGACCTCATCAATATCAAGAGAAAGCTCTAAATACAAATGTTTATATTGCTTATTATAGTTAAAGCAATAATAAACACATTAAATTCGTGCTTCTGAACTATTCCAAGGTACAATTTTCAATCCATTGCTTCTATTTTGAACTTGCTCGCCATTATAAATGACTACTCCTCCTTCTGTACCAGATATCTTTTGCCAGAACTTAAAATTCTTAAAAAATTCTGGAGTAATAGTTTTTCCTGATTTAATTTCTACCGGATGCAGCGTCCCTCCATTATCTATAATCACATCCATTTCATTACCAGAACTGTCTCGCCAAAAATACAAGTTCATTGGTTCATTTTTATTATATCTGGTTTTAATCATATCTGTAATTACATGATTTTCAAATAAATTGCCTAGCGCCGAGTGTGTTTTTAGCTGATCAGCATGTTGAATCCCCAATAGTGAGCAGGCCAAACCAGTATCATAAAAATACAATTTTGGCATTTTTACCAAACGTTTGTTAAAGTTCTGGTGATGTGGCTTAAGCAGGTAAATAATAAAACTACTCTCCAGCACACTAATCCACGAACTTATTGTTTTTGCATCTACGCCTGTTTCATTGGCCAAACTAGTCACATTTAACAATTGCCCAATTCGTCCGGCACAAAGTTTTATAAACCTTTCAAAAGCCCCTAAATTATTTACATTTTTAATTTGTCGTACATCGCGTTCAACATAAGTTCGAATATAATTTGACAGCCATCTATTTGGGGAAATTTGATTGTCATATATAGGAGGATATCCTCCGTTGTATATAGCCTCTTCAATGCTTTGTTGCTTATTAGTGATTGTTCCGATTTCTTCCGTAGAAAATGGTAAAAGATATAAATAACCTATCCTACCAGCCAGGCTTTGAGAGATATTCTCCTGTAGCAAAAAATTGTTAGATCCAGTTAATATAAATTTTCCTTTTTCTATATCTTCATCTAATACCTGTTGTAAATAAGAAAATAGTTCAGGTACACGCTGTGCTTCATCAAAAATAGCCCCATCGGAATACTGTGCTAAAAAGCCTCTCGTATCTTCTGTTGCAAATAATCTATTATCCAAATTTTCAAGTGAAACATATTGCTTATTAGGAAATACAGTTCTGGCTAGGGTTGTTTTCCCAGACTGTCTAGGGCCTACAATGGCTATAGCTTTAAATTGGCTTGCCAAAAGTTTAACTTCTTCTTCTGCAGTACGAGTAATCATATACAAATATAGCCAACAATAATTAATTTTCTTACAAATCCGGAATCCAATTCCGGAATAACAGGAATTCAATTCCGGATTTGTAAGAAAACATCCAGATTGAATAAGGAAAAAAAGTATAATATTATTGTTGCAAAACTGCTAAAAGATAAATTAGTATTACTTAATGTAAGGACATTCTAAAAGTGTTAATCTATAGTTTTACAGCATATTACTCTTCAGATAATAACCACCTAAAAGGTCCTTGAATATCTAAAAAAAATCAGTTATTAGCCAAATTCAATGATAGGGCCCGAACCAAAAAAACCAGCGGTGTAGGTCCAAAAATGCGTTTTTGAATATATCTACATTTGTGACATCAAAACATAGAACCACATTTCTTATAGCCATCTTTCTTATAAATAACTAAGCAGTTTTTCTCAGAACTGCTCTAAAAATTCGTCGTCTGTTGCTGTGCGAAATTAGAACCATTTTATTGACGAATTGATTGAAATAGGCGGTTTTCTAAAATTTCAGAAGAATAATAACCATCCATCTTAGGTACATTTTTTTTATATCTTATTTTATCTACACCTTAAACTATAAAAGACTAATTCAGGATTAATTTTTCATTAAACGTCTGAAAAGCATAAAAAAACAAGCAGTTACTTAAGGTAAATAATTTTGACGATTGTCTTTCAAAATTGCAACAGATATCATCAGCAGCATTGATACGATATGATGCGATCAAATCAATAGACCAGCTTAAAAGCACCAATAGTGACATCATTAGCACGATTTGTCTATTCCCTACTATTTTCAGAGCTAATATCTTTGTGAGCAGTTGCTTATTACAAAAAAATATTTATAAGTATCATTTAAAAAATCATTAAACAAAAGCACAATGAAGTATTTTATCGAACTTTTTACACCAACACAAGCCTGGCTTGATCTAAACAAAGAAGAGAGAGCCGCTTACCTTGCTCACATTAATGAGTCTGCAAAGGGCCTAATGGACCAGGGAGTAGCAATCATCAGCATGAACGAAAATGACCAGGATACCCTTCATCGTGCTGACTACAATTTCTTTGTCGTTTGGACTGTACCAACTGATGAGCTTGCAAATGGGGTTCAAGACCTTATGGCAAATTCGGACTGGTTTAACTACTTTGACCAGATAAATCTGAAAGGCGATTCTACGGATATTTTTGAAAAGCTGATTAATCTCTAATTTCAAAAGTTTGGTAACGAATTTGGTTGTATTACATTTATGTAAAAGAATGTTCCAGTTGATTGGGGCATTTTTTTACATAAAAATACCTGTCAAAAAATATTCCTGCCGTTTTGCTTAATAGCATAAGATCGCTGCTAAAAAAGCAAAGCGTTTATTTCAAGAGATTTTTTGGATACAATCCCAAGTGATTTGGACACTTTTAATCGGCTTGCCCAACATAACTTCGTTATAAATTAAAATAACAAATCTATGAGCAACATTAAAGAAGTGAAATTAGGCAGTCAAGGATTAGTTGTTCCTGCATTAGGTCTTGGCTGTATGGGTATGACAACAGGCTTCGGGGGAGATATCTATGGAAAAGCAGATGAGAAAGAAGCGATCGCTACCATCCATCGTTCATTGGAATTGGGCGGTAGTTTTTTGGACACGGCAGATATATATGGTCCTTTTCTTAATGAACAGTTGATTCCATCTTTTTGTATCTGCCAATTACCTGAATGATATGCTCAAAAATCTTACCGGGCAGACCACACAGCAACACCTGCACAATTATTTTATCGAGCAGGCAAAAGAACTGCTTACTACAACCAAATTATCGGTAAATGAAATTGCCTACCAATTGGGTTTCGAATATCCGCAGTCTTTCAACAAGCTATTCAAAAAGAAAACATTAATGACACCACTTCAATTTAAACAGTCATTTAATTGAGTGATTCAATAACATCAAGTCTTTGAACTTTATCTCCCTTGTTCTACACGCTTTAAAGCTTCATTGTCTTTAGTGTTAAATTTGAAAGTCTGAAAGTCTTTGTCTATTGGTATATTCAGCTCAAAACTTTTCAGTTCGGCAATTTCTATTGTTAAGTTTCCTGCCCTGAAGTCCAAAACGTGTCCGCCCTGTGTCTTTTCCGTAGAAAGAAAATGAAAATGAAATCCTTTGACATTAATACCGTTGAGGTATTCGGGCAGATGATAACCGACCAGAGTACCGTGAGTATCTGAAAACTCAAAAAACTTTTGGGTATCCAAAATAGCCGTAATCACAGGTAATGGTTCATCTTGTACAGGTGGAAATGCCCTTGTTTTTATGTGGTCGAAATGCCCTGATATTTTAATGGCATACATTGAATTTTTATTTTTCATCTTCTTGCCTATCAGTTCCAAAAGGGCTTTTTCTCCAATTGTATCTTGTACGTTAAAAACCGTATCGGCTTTAAAGAACGTTGTAAACAACATCGAAGTTTTAAAATCGTTGTCTGGTTCAATGGTTTCGCCTGTGGCTTTGGTCTGATATACTTTGCCGTCAAGCATCGTCAATTCTCCGTCCAGCATATCGGGTGCACCTAAGCCAAAATCGCCTTTTAGTTTCAGTTCTTTCAGTGGCAAAGTGCCTTTGTATAAACCGCCCACAAAAGCGTCGGCCACACCATATTGATATAATTTGTTGTATTGATGTTTTTGGTTCGTTTCCAATTCCTTTTTGTCTGTAATGATGACCTTATTTTTCAGCATTTGAGGCATATAGATTTTTTGAGTGGTTGGGTTGTAATAGATATCCGCAATACTTTCTTCGGTTAATAGCATTTTGGCTTGCTGAGTTTTCAAATCATAAATCCAAAGTTTACCAAAACCTTTGGTGGGAAATGTGACCCAATCAGAAATCAATAAATGGCTATCATTTATCCATTCCACTCCATCAAAAAAGCCATTGGCAATATTGGGAAGTGCTTGAAAATTTCCATTACCTGTTTTGGTGTAAACAGCACCCTCACCTAAAATTTTTCCGTTGGTACAAACTACCAACCGTTTTGTGTTCTCATCATAATTAATGCCGTTTGCAGTGGGTAGATTGCCGATTATTTCAAAGGTTTTATTTTTGGTATTTACTTTATAAATATTGCCTGAAACTGTTTCTGTAACACCGATAAAGCCATTTTCCAGATGGCAAACATCATTTAAAACAACAGCTTGTGGTATAATAAGTTCAAATACCGTTTTCTTTGTATTGATGTCAAAACCTACTATTCTGTCTAAATCTGCCACATACAAAATACCGTTGGCAACCGCCATTCCTTTCGGAGCATTCAATATACCATTCTGAGGAAGAAATTTTTGGTTGATTAATTTTCCGTCTGCCGAGATTTCACTGATATAACCATCGCCATCTTTATTCAAAAAGTCTTGTCCCTGATTGGATACAAAAAAGCGTTTGCCGTCCGATGTTATGCTTTCGGGCATTGCAAACCCGCTGATGGTTTGTTGAGAAAAACCTTTTAAAACAAGGCAGATGAGTATTACGGTTATTATATTTCTTACTTTCATTGCTTTGATTGTTTTAAAATTTGATGACTACTTTTCCGAAAACACTACCCGATTTTAATCTCTGAAATGCTTCCTGTGTTTGTGCTATGGGGTAAATGCTATCTAAAACAGGTTTAAGATTGTTCTTTTCAATGGCATTCACCAAATCTCCCAATTCCTGTGCATTGCCTACGGAATAGCCTTGCAGGCGGATATAGTTCATAATGAGCTGGAATACATCAAAGGCTAATTTGCTCCCCGACATAAAACCTACCAAGCCCACAAAACCGTGTTCTCTAACGGAAAGAATACTTTGCTCAATCGTTTCACTTCCAGCTACATCAAGCGTTACATCTACACCTACGCCGTTGTTCAGCCGTTTTGCTTCCTTGCTCCATTCGGGAAAATCTTTGTAATTGATGACTTCATCAGCTCCTAAATCTTTGAGCTTTTGCTCCTTTTCCTTGCTTCCTGTGGTTGCAATGACTTTTAGGCCCGACATCTTTGCGATTTGCAAGGCAGCCAAAGAAACGCCTCCGCTTCCCTGTATCAGAATGGTTTGCCCTGCTTTGATGTTGGCTTGTGTGATGAGCATTGCCCAAGCGGTTAAGCCTGCAACCGAAAGAGATGTTGCTTCTTCATCGGTCAGGTTTTCAGGCGTACGTACCAGTGTATTTTCAGGCTGTACGGTAAATTCTGCCAACGTTCCCGAAGTTTGCAAGCCTGTTCTCAGCGTATTGTGGTAAGTTGTAATTTTGCCTGCTTCCCAACGTGGAATAAATGGAATAAGCACACGATCACCTTTCTTCCAGCGGGTTACGTTTTTCCCAATGGCTTCAACTATGCCCACACCCTCAGAAACTGGAACAAACGGAAGCGGGATATTGAAGCCTGCTGTATTTTCTACGGTAAGCAAATCAAGGTATTGCAGAGAAACTGCTGTGGTTCTAACTAATATTTCATTTTCGACAATTTCGGGTGTCGGTATTTCGGCTATCTTTAAATATTCTATGCCGTAATTTTCTAATTGTATTGCTTTCATAAATCAAAATTTAATGAAGCGAAATTAGATACAGTTGTTTTTTAAAAATTATGCTAATCAAACGGGTTGTTATGATATGGAAACAAAGAAGTGTGCCGAATGAAAACAGAATGGATGAGCGTTTATATAAAAATGTTTTTCAAACGTTTTTCCCACTTTTCCAGCACGGCTTTCCGTTCTTCGTCGGTAATGCGTTCGATAGAAAAATGTATTTCGGATTGCAGGACAGAAAAACCGACAAATTCAAGAATACCTGTTTGGATAGGATGCAATATTTGATTAGTGCTGCCGTATTTCGTTGTCACGTAATTCTTTTCAGGGCCACCTGTCGTTACAGATAACAAGGCTTTCTTGCTTTTCAGCATACCGTTATCATAAATTCGTCCATTATCATAAAAGCTTCCCATTGCAAAAACTTTATCCACCCAGCCTTTCAATATCGCAGGGACAGAAAACCACCAGAGCGGAAACTGCCAAATCATCAAATCGCACCAGAACACTTTATCTTGTTCTGCAACTATATCATCTGCAAAAGCATTGTTCCCATACGCGAAAAGCTCTTCGCTTTGCTGACTGAAATAGGCTTCATTTTTTGCACTTGTGAAATTTTGCCTGCCCGAAACAGGATTGAAATTCATTTGGTACAAATCCGATGTTCTTACTTCGTGACCGTTTTCTAGTAATGTTTTTATTGCTGAATAATACATTGCGGCATTAAAACTTTGGGGTTCTGGGTGTGCCAATACGATTAGAATTTTCATTGTCTTTAATTTTGGTTGATTTATACTTAATTTGAACTATCATAATTATAGTTGCAAAACTAATTTTAGTAGAATACATTTGCAATAACTATCCAAATCGATAGGTTAAAAAAAGGGCAGTATGAAAACAGAATGTATTGGCGATTACGTAAAGCTGAATGGAAAAATTTATCCCTGTACAGTAAGCCTGACAATGGATTTGGTGGGTGGAAAATGGAAAGCTGTTATCCTTTACCACTTAAAGGACGAACCAAAAAGGTATAATGAACTCCGCAAGGAAATGCCGTCTGTCACCGAGATGACATTGAGTTTGCAGTTAAAACAACTGGAAAAAGATGGTTTGGTATCAAGAAAAGTCTATGGCAAAAAACCACCCGTAAAAGTGATTTATAGCCTGACTGATTTCGGCAAAACTTTTGCACCAGTTTTAGAAGCGATTACGCAATGGGGCAATCAGGTCGTAAGCGAAAAAGGCGAGTTTATTCCTGCCGAACAGAACCTGTAACAGGGTTTAAATGCTGTTATTTAAACCATACTTACTCCGATTTCTTTCCTGAATTGCAAAGGTGTAATACCTGATTGCTTTTTGAAAAAAATGATAAAGTTCGATGAATGTTCAAAGCCTAAACTATAACCAATTTCAGCAATATCCCAACTGCTGAACTGCAATAATGCTTTTGCTTCTTTTGTAATACGTTCGGCAATCCAATCCGTGGTGGTTTTGCCAGTTGTTTCTTTTAAGCCACGGTTCAACGTATTGGTATGCACGTTTAGTTGTGCCGCAAATTCGTTGGCGTTTTTGAGTTTGATGATTTGACTTGGTGAGTCTATCGGGAATTGCCTCTCCAACAATTCCAGAAATAACGTAACTGTGCGTTCGGAAGCGTTTGTGGGTTGATAAAACGTTTCTGGCGGTTGTATCTTCATGGCCTCGTGCATCACAATCTGCACGTAACTTCTCAGTAAATCATATTTATTCGCATAGTCTGATTGTATTTCACGAAACATATTCTCAAAAATACCGCTTAACAATCTTGCGCTTTCATCTGTCAGCAAAAAGATATGATTACCACCAATTTTAAACAATGGAGATTGCGATAGGCTTTCTGCCTTAAGGTTTTGATTCACAAAATCCTCTGTGAAAAGGCAAAAATAACCTGTCTGATTTTCTGTTGTCGGTTCCCAGGAATAGGGAATAAGCGGATTCATAAACGTAATGGTATTCCCATTGATTTTAATGGCTTTATCTGCCGATGAAATAATGCCTTCTCCATTTAGTATCAATGATATTTTGTAGAAATCCCTGCGATTAGGCGGTAAAGAAGTAGAGTCGCACGCAAACTCTTCCCTACGATACACGTTGAATTTCCCTGTTTTCGGGTATTCCTGTCCGTGATTGGTATAAAATTCGTTGATCGTCTCTTTACGTTTCATTTTGCAAGTTATGAAATTCAAAACAAATGTAGTTTGGGCTAGAAAGTTCATTTCTACGGTGGCTTCGGTATCAATGACTGAAGATTGGATTATTAAAAGCTAATTATTTCAGGTCATTCAAACAGGGAATCATAAATTCACTGTTAATTGGGCAACATAAAAGAAATAGAAGTTTAAATATTAAAGCACAGTATAAGTTGAAAATTAATTCGGAAAATTTTAAGTTTTTTTCAAGTCGATTCACCCGATTTATGGAAGGTGTTTTACCGACTTTCTTTCTATAGTTTTATCAGTAATCTTCCCAAGATACTGACCAGTTAAGAAACTTGCTCACTTACTATAGAGTAAACAAATTAAAAATCGTTATTCAACTACTGCAATTAAAGCCTGAGCACTTGGCTTTGCAAGCACAGATATTCTATGTTTTATACCCCATTCAATCATTTTATCCATAACTTCTGTAATTGATTTTCCTGATTCGGATAATTCATACTCCACAGTTACAGGTATTGAGTCGTAAACATTTCGAACAATCATTCCATTCAGTTCCAGTTCTTTCAGTTCTTTACTTAACATCCTTGGTGTTATCTTCGGAATATTCCGCTGTATTTCGGTAAAACGCTTTTTGCCAAAAAGGACGGAAGCAATAATTGCTAACCTCCATTTTCCGCTAATTACGTTCATAGTGTCATTTATATGTAACACATATTGCCCTGGACAAGATTTGAAGTTCTTTATACTTTCCATTTTTTCCTCAATTATGAAATTTATCGCTATACTTTAGTATACTACTATACTTTAAGAAGCAAAGGTAATATATCTTTGCTTCACAATATTTAAAGAATTATAAAATATGATTTTAGTAACAGGAGCAACAGGAAATTATGGAAAAGCAACCATCGACTTCCTATTAAAAAAAGGCATTTCGGCAAACAGTATTTCGGCTTTGGTAAGAGATGTGGAGAAAGCGGAAGACTTGAAAACAAAAGGAATTACCTTAAAAATTGGCGATTACGACAACTATACAGCATTGGTAGAAGCCTTCAAGGGCGTTGACAAGTTGTTATTGGTATCAAGTTCTGATGTCGTGAAACGTGGACAACAACACGAGAATGCAGTGAAGGCAGCTATAGAAGCAGGGGTAAAACATATATTATATACCAGTTTTGAGCGAAAAAATGACACCGAAACTTCACCTATTTCCTTTGTTGCAAAATCGCATATTGACACAGAAAATCTGATTAAGGCAAGTGGATTGACTTACACCATTTTTAGAAATAATCTTTATCTCGATGCGTTACCAATGTTTTTCGGAGAACAAGTTTTAACAAGTGGAATATTTTTGCCTGCAGGTGACACAAAATCGGCATTTGCTTTGCGGAATGATATGGCTGAAGCTACTGCCAATGTATTGACGAGCGAAGGACACGAAAACAAAGAATATTCAATGAGCAACACCGAAAATATATCGATTCAAGAAATGGCTCAGGATTTAAGTGAAATAGTAGGTAGACAAATCAATTATGTAAGTCCTCCAAAAGATATTTACATGGAAACATTAACAGGAGCAGGCGTTCCAACTGAATATGTTGGAATGTTTGCAGGTTTTGCCGAGGCCATTAAGCAAGGAGAATTTTCAACTGAAAAAACAGATTTAGAAAATCTTTTGGGCAGAAAGCCAATGACTGCAAAAGCGTTTTTAAAAGAAGTTTACACCTCTAACTAACATCTTCGAAATCAGAACTTTATAGCGAACAGTTTAAAATTGTTCGCTATAATATTTAACAGGCTAAAAAAGGCATACAACAGCAGTAGCCATTACGCAACCTTTCCAGATAATATAAATTTCTAAAATAATTACCTAGTCTAATGACTTCTAAAATCTATCCACTACCATCTTGATATACTGATCAATTTAAATTTCATCTAACAGAATTTATAAAGACCTTATTTATTTCCCTTCGATACACCATCTGCAACTAGTTGGTAAGATTTAGTAACCAGATCTTTGATCAATTCCTGCGATACATCCCCATTCAAAGCAACACTTATCCAGTGTTTTTGGCTCAGGTTAAACGGTTTGTCAATGCCCTCATGCCCCCTAAGTTCATCAACAAGGTTAGGGTCACATTTTAATGTACAACGATCAAATTTATCGAGGTCGAACAAACAGAACATCTTCTTACCCACGTAAAATACGAGGATAGACTGCGAATTTTTAAAGAAACCCTCGAAAGGCATACCCTCTCGTGTATCAGGAAATGACAGACAGAAATCTCTAAACTCTTCTACATTCATATCATATATTTGTCGGTCTTGTGAAAAAGCTTGTCGACAATAAATTGGGATTTCGCTGAAAGTAATGGAACGCCCTGTTGACGGTAAAGAGTAAAGGTAAGGGACTACGAACCTAATTTCAAAATGTAAACAAAATGATCAAACACCATAAATGCAGTTGTTTTATTTTCAACTCTTCATTTGAACACTTCACCTATTTGTTTTATCAGTTTCACCTGCTCAACATATCGGCAACGGAAATATAATGGCTACTTTCGTCTATGGATAAGAACGAACTCCGTATTTGCGGTTACAGCTCCTTATTGATTGCCCTGATGGTGAATTCTGCCCGTTTACTGGCTTTACGGACTAGTGGGGTCATGGCGCACTACTGGCAGTTCGACCTGGGTGAACTGACTTTCCAGTTCTTTTTAAACCTGATCTTTTGTGGCTTACTATTTTACCTGAACCTGGAAAAGGGCACGGGTTTCGCCAGTTATCGGGAACAAAAGCGCTATGGTATTTATTTCGGTGCCAACGTTTTTTTAATCTTTTTGCTTATAGTTGCTGGCAATTTCCTCCAATATGCCCTTTTTGCGGGTAACCACTTAACGGGCTTGCACCGAATGGGGTATTTTGCCCGTTTCGGTCTGAGTGCCATCCTTATCGGCATTATCATCAGGATTATCCTGCTACTCAGGGAAGCCAAACAAAAGGACAAAGACCATGAACAGTTAAAAAGCGCGTACCTGGAAGCGCAACTAAAGCTGCTGGAAGAACAGCTAAACCCGCATTTGCTTTTCAATTCCCTCAGTAGTCTCTCCGGTATTGTCCGGGAAGACCCGAAGCTGGCGCAGTTCTATATTTTTCACCTGTCGAAAGTATTCAGGAATGCGCTCCAGCGATCCGGCACAGCGCTGGTGAGCGTTGCCGAGGAGCTGGAAACGCTCAGATCTTATGCGCAACTGTTGAACATGCGCTTTGAAAAGGCTTTCCGCCTTGAAATTGAGATCGGACAGTTTGATCTCAATGCCCGAATCCCGCACCTTTCCTTACAACCCCTATTAGAAAATGCCGCCAAGCACAACTCCGCTACCGCTGATCATCCTTTGGTTGTACGTATCTATAGAGAAGATAAGTGTTTGATCATCAGCAATAACCTTCAGGAAATGACCCTGCCAGAAAGCAGCACTGGAATTGGGCTGGTTAACTTGAACGAACGTTTTCGCTTGCTGGTGAACCAAGAAATTGAGATCGAAAGAACAAATGAGATGTTTATTGTTAAACTACCTTTGAGCTGATGAAAGCACTACGCATTGTATTGATCGAAGACGAACCGGTTACGGCGCGTAACCTGGCACATATATTGGAACATCTTGACCGAAACATCAGGGTGATCTCCATGCTTACTGGTGTAGACGAGGCAGTGTCCTGGTTCAATACGCATGAGCATGGTTATGACCTGGTTTTTATGGACATCCGGCTCACAGATGGATTATCCTTTGAGATCTTCAAACAGGCACAGATTAACCGGGCAGTAATATTTGTGACCGCTTACAACGATTACGCCATTGAAGCTTTTAAAAATAATGGTATCGACTATATTCTGAAGCCATTTGATGAGCAGGACATCATGCGTGCCCTGCAAAAGTTTGAAACTTTGGTAATGCCATACGGACAGGCACCTGACGGGTCAAAATTTGATCGGCTCATGGAGCAGTTCCAGTCCAGTGTCAAGTCTTATAGGAGATCCTTTCTGGTGCATTACCGTGACAAACTGGTACCGGTAGAAACGGCAAAAATGGCCTGGTTTTACACCAAAAATGAGGTTGTGTATGGTCATACATCCGACGGAAAGCAATATTTTCTGGATCATACGATGGAGCACCTGGAAGAGCAATTGGATCCGCAATTATTCTTTCGTGCCAACCGGCAATTTATCGTTAACCGGATGGCCATCTCTGAAGTTGATTTTTATTTCAATGGCCGCTTGTCCGTAAAAGTAAAACCGGAGCCATCAGAACACATCCTGATCAGTAAGGCGCGTGTGCCGGAGTTTAAAGACTGGATGAACAGCTAAACACTTCACCCCCTGATTTTTCAGTCTCAGCCGATCCGGCCTTTTCCCTTAATGTATTCTTCACCAAATTACATCGTACATTAAAAAACGAAGTAATGAAACATCAAACCGGGCCGTATCACGTTTACATTTTATTGTTCCTGCTACTCTTAATCACTGCGGAGATTATCTGGAGCTGGAAAAAAGGCCGCAATGCTTATGAAGTGAAGGAAACCTTTTCTAACCTTTTGGTATTTGCAGGCTTTCAATTATCTAAATACTTGTTTGCTGGCTACCAATTGACTGTATTGGGATTCTTTGCCCATCTTTCCCCTTTCAAACTGCCGCATAATGTTTGGATATTTTTACTGACGTTCGTAACTGCGGATTTTATCTATTACTGGTTCCACCGCGCATCGCATAGGTGGAAACCGCTTTGGGCTTTCCATCTGATCCATCATTCGGCTATGCACATGAACCTGACTGCTGCTTACCGGCTCAACTGGTTTTCAGCACTCCTTAGCCCGCTGTTCTTTATACCGGCAGCCCTGCTTGGAATGCCATTTGACTTTATCGTGATTTCCTATGCACTCAACCTGGTCTACCAGTTCTTCCTGCATACCGAAGCCATTGGCAAACTGGGCCTGGTAGAAAAAGTGATGGACACACCATCATCGCACCGTGTTCACCATGGCAGCAATCCCATTTACATAGATAAGAATTTTGGCGGTGTGCTGATTATCTGGGACAGGCTGTTTGGTACTTACCAGCCGGAAACCGAGCGGGTGAACTATGGATTAACTACAGGCTTTCTAAGCTATAACCCATTCCGCTTGGTCATGCATGGATTTCTGGGTTGGTTTAAACCAGTCATCTCAACCACATCCATAGTAAATTCAAGCCCTGTTTTAGAAGCTTCAAAGGAAAAATAATAATCGGCATCTTATTTTAAAGTCTTACTTAAAAGCAACTCATTTAATTTCAATATCATGAAGAAAATCCTTTTAATTACAGCCCTGGCATTTATAAGTGCCTCATCAGTGAATGCCCAAACGCATGTTGTTGTAAGAAGAACATCTGCCCGAAAAATTGTAGTCGTTCAAAGACCAGTCATCAGACCCGTTGTGGTCGCACCCGCCAGGGCTGTTGTTATGCGCCCTGTTGTACGCCGGCGCGTAGTCGTTGTTCATTAACCCTCTGTCCATTATTAAATAGTTTAACCACGTAAAACATTAATCAAAAAAACATTAAAAATCAAAAAAACAACTTTAGACTTGCCCTAGCGCTAAGCCTGTTGATGATGCTGTCCACCCAATTGGCCACGGCACAAAATACAACCGGGATGAAGGACAAGACACCGGAAGAAAGGGCACAATTCCAGACCAGTCTGATGAAAACCAAACTTAGCCTGGATTCAGGGCAGCTTAACCATGTACAGGCAATCAACCTGAAGTATGCTTTAAAAAACGACCCAATCATCAAAAGCGACGCTAGCAAACTCTCTAAGTTCAAACAGCTCAAGACCCTCCAAAAGGAAAAGGACGGGGAACTGAAAAAGGTATTCACAGCCGAACAGTATAAGCAGTACCAGGCATTTGAGGAGGAGATGAAAGAAAAAATGAAATCAAAGATGGGTCAACAATAATAGCAGTACTCTTAATTAAATACTTAAAAAGATCCAATGAAATCTATTTTTTTTAAAATGAGCTTTTTATTACTGTTGCTATCCGGATGTTCCAAAAATAGCGACAGTAGCACTGATCCTGTTCCCTTGGATGATGACCTAGCCGGTCCGATCTCCCGTCCTTCGTCCGGCTATGGTGCTGACGGGACCTATAAGGTCGCAGAGATTAGCTTTCCTAACACCGAATATCCAGGCACTCAGGTAACCATCTTTTATCCCGAAGGCACCGCCGTAGCCAGGCCAACGATCTTTTATTCGCACCCTTATGGCGGGGAGGATAAGGAATATAACCGGGGACTGTTTGAGTTCATCGCTAAAAAGGGTTACGTTGTTGTTTTTGTACCTTACCCTACAACTGACATCAGCATTGATCACCGTTATTTGACCTTATGGACAGGTTTTACCAAAGCCGCAGCTGATTACCCGAACATCATCGATACCAAAAAAGTGGGCTTTATGGGCCATTCCTTTGGCGGTGGCGCATCTATAGGATTGTCCTACAAGGCCTTTACTGAAAAAGGATGGGGGCAGGACGGGCGTTTCCTTTTCACGATGGCACCCTGGTACAGTTACCAGATCACGCCGGCGCAACTTGGGAGCTTCCCGGCAAACACCAGAATGATCACGCAGGTCTATGACGAGGATGTCTATAATGACCACCGCCTGGCCATTGACATCTTTAAGAATATCAATATCTCTGATTCGGAAAAAGACTACTATTACCTGAAGCCCTCAACGGTGGCAGGTTATAAATACTCAACGGAGCATAACCTGCCCAATAGCCGCTCTGCTTACGATGCCTACGATTATTACGGGGTTTACCGTTTACTGGATGCGCTGATAGACTACAGCTTTAATGGTAGCCCGGCCGGGAAGAACGTTGCACTGGGCAATGGCTCTACGGAACAAGTGAGTATGCCTGGTTACAATGGGCAGTCTATGGCTCCACTAGAGGTTACCGATAACCCTAGCCCTAAATACGATCCAGGCAAATACCTGTTTCCATGCAACAGCCCGGACAATCCCAGAATCTCTAATTGCAATTAATCAATCCCAATACGATGAAGAAAATAATAGTCTTACTAATTGTCCTGACAGTGTTTGGAAATACCAGAGCCCAACAGCCATTTAACCAGGTAGATCAATGGCTTGCCGAACAGGTTTCCGGTATGGGCGGCCGCCTCATGATGGTGGTTAGCAAGGATGGAAAGATAGTTTACAGCCATGCGGTAAACAAAATGAGCGGAAGAGATAAGATGCTGGTCAGGCTGGTCGCCAAAAAGCAGGGGAAACCAGCGGATCTCAGCGATTATACCTCAAGCACCCGGCAACCAATTGCCAGTTGCAGCAAATGGCTGAGTGCAGCCCTAGTGATGACCTTTGTAGATGAGGGCAAATTAAAGCTGACGGATACCGTTGGCCAATTCTTTCCCATATTGTCTCAAAATAAAAAAGGATCGATCACCATCAGCGAATGCTTGTCACATATGACCGGAATACGATCCCCCGATCTGCGCGAAAACCTGGCGGAAATGAGACAGGTTAACAGTATGGAAGAAGAGATTGGCAAGATCGCAGATTACCCAATGGAAGGACAGCCCGGCAAGGTTTTTCGTTACAGCAATACCGGTCTGCAGATAGCCGGTGCGGTGATCGAAAAGATCAGCGGCAAGAGCTTTGAAACACTGTTTGCCGAGCGCATAGCAATACCGCTGGAAATGAAACATACCGATTTCGGCAAGGGTAAAGTGGCCTTGCCAGCGGGTGGTGCCGTCAGTACAGTCAATGATTATATGAACTTCCTGAACATGATCCTTAACAAGGGAGAGTTTCATGGCAAGCGGGTGTTGTCAGAAAACAGCATTGCACAAATGCAGGTCAACAGGATCACAGCCGATGTTAAAATAGCTTATACACCTGCAGAGGCCGCAGGTATGGGCTATGGCTACGGAGAATGGATAACAGGTAGTGGTGTGCTGAGCAGCCCTGGCCTGTTCGGAGCTTTCCCTTGGATAGATAAGGAGAAAAAGTATTGCGCCTTTTTGATGGCTTTCTACCTGAGATCAGATGGAAGACAGGAAAAGTATAATCAACTCAGGAAACTCGTCGATAAGGCGCTTCAATAAAACAGGCGAATTTTATTACGAATGGCAATACAGCGGATTAATGTTCCTATGAATAACAAATAGTGCTAAAAGAAATTGATGAAAACTTCAGGATACTCCGGAACGCCCCTGGCGAAAAAATTAGGCATCAAAGAGGGTTTTAAAATAAGGCTGATTGGTCAGCCTTATTATTATTTTGGCCTTTTTGAGGATATGCCAGCTAACGTTCACTTACTGGATGATAAAGAACCCAAGAAAAACCTGATCCATTATTTTACGAAATCTGCGGATGACCTGCGCCGCGATATCCCTTTGTTAAAAAATGAAATCTTCCCCAACGGAATAATATGGATCTCATGGCCAAAAAAAGCATCAAAGGTAATGACAGACATGACCGAAGATGTGGTACGGGGGCTTGCACTCCACAACGGGCTTGTGGACATTAAGGTCTGCGCAATAGATGAAATATGGTCGGGATTAAAATTGGTCATTCCGCTGAAAGACAGAAAGCCTCTGGTGAATATCCCTAGTTAAATAACACAACGCTCTATTTAATTATATACGTCAAATGAGAAGTCAAACTCACTAAATATATCATTGTTATTCAGGAGTTTAAGTCATTAGTGTACATAAAAAATAAAAGAAGTAGTACCTACTACGGACGGATATAAATTGTGCGTTTTTTTTAAGATGGCCAATAGGATACGGACATTTAATAACTAAAATTTTAATAATTTAAGAATCAAAAACCATGAAAAAAGTCACATTAATTGCAATTTTTGGCCTATCAGCCATATCATTTTCCTGCAAGCAAAAAACGGCAAACAACACAGCCGGAGGCAGCGATACCAACGCAGCAACTGAACAGCCTGTAACCGATACTGCTGCACCTGTAGCGCAGGGAAACGCTCCCAAAACTTACACGGCCACTTTTACACCCGATAGCGCCTTACTGGGTAAGCAAAAAGAAGCCTTTGTAAAAGTGATACCAGTAAGTGCGACAGATTTGAGCGACCCCGACAGAAAATCAGAGGGTATCGAGTTTACCTTTAAAATAAGTGTTACCAATAAAAATAAAATAGGAGGTTCTTCTGTTTTTGTAGGCCCTGCAGATTTTAGATTAACGTTGGATAATAACACAGCTATTTCACGATCAGAAGGAGGCGGAGTTAGCGTTGAAGCGGAATCGACTAAAGAATCGGAGCTGATTACGTTCCGTATTCCTGCCGGCACCAAACCTAAGGCCCTGAACCTGTTTTACGACGAAACAAGGGCATCTGTGGGCGTAAGCTTACAATAATAATATGCGATATACTACCAGCCCTTCCTGGTAAAGGAAGGGCTGGTAGTTGGTTTAGATGATAATTGCTTGAAAATTAATTATAACTCTTATATTTTATACAAAATAAGAATCAATATTTACCAAGGTAAAATTTCACCAGATTGAGAAAAAGTTCCTGTCGGACCATTTTCATCAATTAATGCCATCTCTACGCCTGATTTAGCGCCTTCTGCTGGAGTTAATGGAGCCTGATCTGAACCGATGGAGGTTTGCACCCAACCTGGATTTACTGCATTTACTTTAATTTTAGAATCACTCAATGCATTCGCCAGAAAAACGGTAAACTGGTTTAAGGCTGTTTTAGAGGCACTGTAAGCATATGGTTTTAAAGCGTATAGCCAATGTGTTTCATCTAAATGAACACCGAAGGAACCTGAAACGCTGCTGACATTAACAATGCGTCCGGCATCACTTTTTCTAATTGCAGGCAATAGCGCTTGGGTCAGTTCAACAGTTCCAAAATAATTAATATCAAAAGTATCACGAAGGGTTTTTAATGTAACAGTTTCAGTATTATTTCCGAACCATTCACCGTCTAAAAATACTGCTGCGTTGTTGATCAGGATGTCCAATGCGCCATGCTCGCCCTCAATGTAGTTTTTAACGTTTTCTATATCTGTAGAATCACTGATGTCCAGTTTGATGTAGGTAACATCTAACGACAAGTCTCTTAAAATTCCTTCTGCCTTTTTACCTTCTGTTTCATTTCTCGCACCTAATAAAACCTTGATATTCTGTTGTGCAAGTTGTTTCGCTGTTTCAAAACCAATGCCTTTATTGGCGCCGGTTACTAATGCTATCTTTGTCATAATTGTAATTTTTATAATTTTAATACAAAGATAAAACGGATAGCATAGCCGGTGTTAGCGTAAATAAAACCAATCCTTACTATAATCAAACTTAACTCGTTTAAGAAGCAGTCTAAAATTATAATTTATCAACTTACGAAATTTCAAAAGGCTGCGCACTACAGAATTTCACAAGTTTTAATGACAGTAACATAAAACTTTCGATTATTTCCCACAACAAAGGCCACCAAAACTTCGCAAGCTGATCTTTATTCATGAAACTTAGCCAATTCTAAGATCTATAAAAGACCTATTTGTTCCTTATATGACCTTTCTGTAATCTGTAGGAGAAGTGTTTGCATGTTTTTTAAAAAACAGATTGAAATGTGACGGCTCCACAAAACCGAGTGCAAAAGAGATCTCAGCAATGTGCCAGTTGGTTAATTTTAATAAGATCTTAGCCTCTTGAACAATTCTTGCTGCGATGATCTCACTTACCGTTCTTCCTTTGGATAATTTTACCTGGCGGTTCAAATAATTTGGATGAAGCGACAGGTTGTCTGCGAAATCTTTTGGAGTTTTAATTTGATCTCATTCTGCGGAGATTCTATGGGAAACTGTGATTCCAATAATCTGATGAAGGAACAGGCAATCACCTCGGTCGTATTATTTGTTTTTACGAATGAGCTAACCGGAGCGAGCTTTTGTGCATTAAAAATGATTTCGAGCAGGTAAGTACGTTGCAGATTACTTTTAAAGGCACTATTTTCGTGTTTTTCATTGAAAATTTTAGCGTAGATATCAATAAAATCTTTTGTTTGCTCATCTGTGAGCGAATAGATGTTCTGCCTGCCCGGTTTATAGATCGGGAATTCTAGTAAACGGTAACCACTGTTAGCTTTGGTAATAAACTCCTCTTTAAACACGCAGCTGATCCCGGCATATCCCGAATCATTCGCATGCACCCCAAAAGGAATTTTGGTAGTGGTAAAAAGTAGTGAATTGCCCGAAATATCAATTTTTCTATCCTCGAATTCAAGTTGATATTCCCCTTGCAATAAAGTGGCCGTGTAAAATATTTTCCTGCTATATTCAAATGAAAGAAATGGGTTATCGGCTATGCCCAGATCCAGTATGTGAAAAATATCTGCGTCATTTTGAATGGTTTCTGATACCGCAGCGGGTCTTGAGGGGGCAATAGAAGATGTATCATCAGATATTCTCATATACTAAGATAGGTAAAAAATTTATAGAAATTGGTGTTGTGATTTTGCAAAAAACATGCTGAACAGGCAAAAAGCCAGCTGAAAGACCAATCACAATTCCTGAGTTAATATTATCTAGACCATAATTTGAGCACTAAAGCAAGGTGTTTTTTACTATGGAGCAGCTTCAATCCCATTCACAACATTCTTTGGCCTTCCCGAATAATAACTCAAAATATTATCGACAATCTGCTCGGTATTTCTGGAGATAGAGTCACGGCTAACGAAAGCTATATGCGATGATAAAATGAGGTTTTCTCCAGTATAACTTAATAAGGGATCGCTTGCCTCAGGTGGCTCATTTTCCAATACATCGCACGCAGCTCCCGCAATAATACCATTTTGAAGTGCATTAGCCAGGTCATGTTCATCAACTAACCCTCCGCGGCCGCAATTAATAAGCAAAGCCTCCCCTTTCATTTGGTTAATTTCGAACGCGGAAATCATTTTATAAGTCTGTTCATTCAGTGGCGCCAGCAGCACGATAATGTCACTCTCTTTTAAAACACTGGAAAAGGGTGTATAGCCTGGCCGGGTTTGCTCACTACCCTTTCGCTCAGCAAGTAAAACATTCATGCCGAGTGCCATCGCCTTTGTTTCTAAATGCCTTCCCAATGTGCCGTATCCCACAATCCCGATGGTACTACCAAATATTTCTTTATTTGGCGGATACATGATGAGGTAACTTCCTTTCGCCTGTTTCTCCCACGCGCCGTTTCTTACTGCATTATGGTAAGGTATCAAATTCCGTCTCAAACTAAAAATAAAGGAAAGTATGTGCTCACTTACCGAATTTGTGCACCAGTTCTGAATATTGCAGACCACAATGCCATATCTCGATGCTGCCGATACATCTATTGTATTGTAACCAGTGCTGTTTGTGCTGATCATTTTGAGCTTTGGCAAAAGTGCAAAATGATGCTCGTTTAAGGCCACCTTATGTGTGAGGACAACTTCAGCATCCTTTAATCTTTCAATAAGTTCTTCAGGATTGGTATCTTCATATTCCTTCCAGCTGCATTCAAATGGCATTTCCGGAAAGTCAGACAGAAAGTTTTGCTTATCAAGAACGACTATTTTCATACAAATGAATTTGAATAATTAGATTAATGACAGACCTTTTGTAGTTTTATTGATTGCATTTTTACCCGCTATTAATGCAATACCGAGGTAAATAATTTCCTTGCCTCCCGCTATAGCAATACTTTCCTGATACTCTTCATAGGTTCGTGCTTGCTGCGCCAGGGTCGAAAAATCGAAAATGTATTTGTCTTCAGCATCCAGGTTCAGGAATTTTTCCCTGATGGAAATAATTTCCTCAGGGGTAGCACCCAGGATAGGTATAGGTAGCCGGGTTAACCCCTGATGCGTAATACCATCTTTATCCACGATATCATGTCCAACAATGCCCTGCACTTTATGGCCAATTGAAATGGAGAGTATACTTGCCACATTAGCTGCTACACCCTTTGGCAATGAACTGTCTATAATGATGACACACTTTTTTTGATCAATATCCATAATGATAATATGTTTCAACAAAATTATGTAGTTTGCATTATTAAGTTCCAATATTAATTTAAATTGCGACTTTAAACTGATTTACAGATAAAAACAGGAATAAATAGCAATAACACCATCGATGGAAAAAATTAAAGGAAAAAATCTTCTGCCCCCTCTCGACAGGGTTGACAAACTGATTCTACAACACCTTCAAAAAAATGCTAAATTCGATATTCAAGTCCTGTCGAATACATTAAATATGACAAAGACACCTATCTACAAAAGAATCGTTTCTTTGGAAGATGCCGGGTATATTACAGGATACGTTGCCCTGGTAGATCGAAAACTGGTAGGCCTGCCATTGATGGTTTTTTGTGCAGTATCATTGAATATCCAGAATGCGGAGTTTATTGAACAATTCAATCAGAAGGTCAGGGCAATAGAGGAGATAGTAGAGTGCTACCTGACAGGAGGCGTTTTCGACTTTATCCTAAAAGTGATCGTGAAGGATTTGGAGGAGTACAATAATTTTGCATCAAAAAAATTGGCAACCATTCCAAATGTAGGTAAGATTCAAAGTTCATTCGTACTCGATGAGATTAAGTACTCGACTATTCTACCGATCAGGGTACCCGAATAAAAGTTACTGGTTCATCTTAGCCAGAAATTCCTCGCTGATTTTATATTGCTGATCAAAAATACTGTTGAGTTGCCTTTGGTTCAGCAACAACTTGCGCTGAAAAACCCGAAAGCAGTTAAATAACTCCTCATCAAGCACAGTAATAAATTCATTTAATACAGCTGGTGTAACCACATCATCAGTTTTACTAACTAAGAGATAACATTTGGGATGATCTAAAATACGATTTCTGACCAGGCTGTAAACCTCCTCAAGTTTATGATAATTTTCCTGCTCCATAGAACTTTCTAGCGTCAGGTAAATCCTGTAATGTGTCTTTACAAAAGAATAACGGGCTTTTAGAACGAGAAGAAGATTTTCACGAAAATTTTTCGAGGTGTCAAATGCATTCACAACTTGCCTGTAATATTTTTGTAAGAGCCGCTCCATGACTGCGATAGTCAGAAGATCCTTAAATGGATAACATTGATACACCTGGCCCGGGAGCACATCCAGTACTTTTGCAATCTCCTGAAAAGTAGTTTTAAGAATTCCAAAGTAAGTATACCGTCTCATGGCAACTTTTACAACAAGTCTACTGTCTATCATTGGTTCAACTCTAAGTCGATAATTAAATACAATAGCCAAAGCAAGTTTGACTATCGTATTTCTTTAATTTAATTCTCCAAGGGCTTTCCTGAGTATCACTTCATTAATTTTATATTCTATACGCGCATCAATGGTACTGTTGTAAGCATTCTGCCATATCGCCTGTGCTTCCAACACATCCTTACCAACAATTGTACCCGCCTTCAGCCTGTCTTCAGTGATCCTTAAATTCTCCGAAGACTGCACCAGAGAAAGATCCGAAAGCTTGATCTTTCTGGAAGATTGATTCAATTGCAAGTAGGCATTCTGAACCTCCAAATCCACAAATTCTTTTGACTCGGCCAACTGTTGCTGCTGCATTGCAATTTTAAAAGACTGTTCTCTAACCTTGTTGGATTTTTTGCCCCAATCAAAAATAGGAATACTGATGGTAGCTAATCCATAATAGCTGGCCATGAAATTTGAGCCATCTTTTATATTCACGCGCTTACCCGCTGTTCCGAAGCCACTTGCGGCAAGCGCAAAAGTTGGCAACCTATCCCCCATAAGAATTTTCTTCTGAAGCTCCTGAACTTCAATGGACTTTTTCAGAATTGCGATTTCCGGCCTGCGTTCCGAATTCAGGTTGATGTTAGGCCTGGTTAATTCCATGAAATTGCCAGAGACGGTGTCGCTAAGCTTGAAATCAGTTTCCCCGGCATTTCCGATCACTTGCGCCAGGCTCAGTTTAGCCATGACCAAGCCATCCTCAGCCTTACCCAGGTTTAATTCGGCTTCGTTCAAACTAACCTGAACCTCTAAAAGATCATTTTTATAAATCAGTCCGGCATCATGTGAGTTCCTCAGGTCTTTTTCCAGAGATTGCAACATCGCCTTAAATTTGGTAGCAAGAACAATTTTTTCATTAACCTGTACCACTTGCCAATAGGCTTTTTCCACATTCAGTAATACCTCTGCAGCAGTTAATACTTTGTTCACTTCAGAGATCTCTATTCCTTTCCCGGCAGCAGATTTGCCATTTTTAATTTTTCCGCCCGCGTAAATTGGTACTGAAGCAGTTAAGCTACCATTTCCAACAAATTCAGGTATCATGCCATCCAATGCACCACCAAGAGGCTTTCCCAAATGCAGGCCTATCACCGATGCATCAAGGGCAGGTTTAGAAGAAGCCACCACAGATTGATAAGATGCTTTTGCGGCATCAATCCCACTTTGGGCAATCTTCATTTTTTTGTTATGCTCCAGGGCCTTGTTCCTGCAATCATCGAGGCTATAAACTAGCGTCTGCTGGGCATATAGATATTGAACTGCAAACACAAAAAATGCAGTCACTGAAATTTTTAGAGTCATTTCTTATATTTTAAAAATAATTGTAATGATTAGTGATGCGTTGGTTTATAAAGAATTTCTGTTTCAGCATCTTCCGCTTCCAAATTATCCGGTTCTGGTTTGATAAACTTATAATACAGTACCGGAACCACAAACAGCGTGAGAATCATAGAAACAATAAGTCCAAATGCCAGAACACTCCCCAGTGGCGCCCACATCGGCGACTTGCTGATAATCATTGGCACCACCCCTACCGCAGCAGCGGCTGAAGTCAGAAAAATCGGACGCATTCTTCTTTTAGCAGCAGCAAGTGCCGCCGCTTTGATCTTATACCCATGTTCGTGAATAAGCTCATCTGCATAATCCACCAAAATAATCCCATTTCTTACTACAATTCCAATCAAACTAACGATCCCCATAAAAGCAGTCATACCCAAAGGGTTACCTGTAAGATACAATCCCGAAAAGGCACCTAATAGGCTTAATGGGAAGGTAGCCAGGATAATCAAAGATTTTCCTACATTCTTAAACTGAAACAGCAGCGTTAAAAAGATCAATATCAAGCTTACACCAAGAGAGATCATCATTGGAGGCGTATTGTCTGCACTGGATTCCTCATCACCACCATAGGCAATCCTTACCCCGTCTGGAAGTGCTATCTTATCTATTTCAGGTCTTATGTTTTTGATGATTCTTGATGGCTTAAGCCCGAGTTGACATTCAGACAGCACGTTTAAGGTACGCAGCCCGTTTCTGTGGGCAATCATACCGGTATGCCATTCAGGAGTAAGCTCAGCAACTTCCTTTATGGCCACCTTATTACCATAGGCCGAGGTGAGGTGAATATTTTCCAGGGAGCTGATATTGCTTCTGCTCAAGGAATCATAACGAAGGAAGATATCAACAGGCTTGTCGCCTTCCCAAAGTGTAGAGATAGCATAGCCCCTAAGCCCGGCACCAAGGGTTTGCGTAAGCGCCATATTGGATATACCCAATCTGTTTGCCTTATCCTGGTCTACCTTAAGCTTTATCCCGAAATAATCTTCTCCATTGTCGAGCCTCACATAGTTGGTACCCTCTGCTTTCTCTAAAATCTCTTTTATCTGTACAGCAACCCGCTTCTGTGCGATAAAATCATCACTAATCACCCTGATTTCGATGGGTGCACCTTCCTGAAAACTAAGCTGCTTAATCTTAATCTGTCCATCAGGAAGAAAACCCTTTAGCTTTTGTAAATATTCATGCACCATTTCTTCAGTTTCCTCATTACCTTTGGTGGTGATAAACACCTGGGCAAAGTTCCTTCTCGGTGATTCTGGTGCGTATGAGGTGTGAAAACGCGGGGAACTCATGCCTACAAAACTGGTTACCCTTTCTACCCTTTTATCGTTATTCAGAATTTTCTCTAGTCTTTTAACCTGCTCTTCGGTTTGAGAGAGAGAACTACCTGAAGGCATCCAAAGCTCCATATTGAACTGATTTCGCTCACTGATCGGGAAAAACTGAGGATCAACCTTACCAGCGATCAATACAGCCAGTAATACCGCTGCAACAGCAGAGACCATGGTCATCCTCGGCCACCTGAAGCAGAACTCCACACCCACATCAAAAATATTTTGAATTCTATCCAGCAGACTTTTCTTTAACGGACGATCAGACATTTTATGCTTAAGCCCTTTTTTGATAAATACATAACACATGTATGGCGTTAAGAGTAAAGCGACAAGCATGGATGTGATCAAAGCAATAGCAACAGTTATTGGCAGTGACAGCATGAAATCCTTTGCAATACCATCCATAAAAATAGCCAGCGGAGCAAAGGCGAATATAATGGCAAGGGTTGCCGTGAATATAGGTAGAGAAAGCTGTTTCGCAGATGTCCATGCCGCTGTCCAGGGCGTTATTCCCTCATCAAGTTTCTCAATATAATTATCTACCACCACAATTGCATTATCCACTACCATTCCCAGCACAATGATCAGTGCAGCCAGTGTAACCTGATGAAGCTCCAATCCAACCATTTTCATGATTCCAAAAGTGATTAATATAGATATCGGTGCGGCCACAGAAGAAACTGCTGCCACCCTGATTGGCAAAAGAAGCATAACCACAATAATTACGGAAACAATTGCCAGGGCAAATTCTTTCATAAAGTCGCTGATGCTGTGTCCCACCGCTTCTGGCTGGTTTACAATGGTATTAATTTTGATATCCTGTGGAAATGACTTTTGAATTTCGCTGATGCGCTGCTCTACATCGGTACCAAACTGCACAATGTTATTTCCAGGCTGCATATCGATGGACAGTACCATGGTTGTCATCTCACCCATTCTCACATAGGAGGATTTTTCTTCGAACCGTCTCTCCAATACCGCTACATCCTTTAACCTGACAAGCGAACCATTAGGCTGGGTATAAACGATTTGACTGGCCAGGTCTGCTTCTGTTTTGAAACGGCTATTGGTATAAATAGGCACAACATTATTTGAACTGCTATTGAGCTCGCCAGAATAGAAGGTTACATTTTGTTGTTGAAGAGTTCTCATTAACGTTGAAATGTCGAATCCATACTGCTCCAATTTCTTGTCATTAACGTTGACATAAAGCTGTTGCCGCTGTCCACCAGTTCGATTAATTTTTGATACTGTTGGAATGGTCTTTAGCCCATCCTCCAGTTTATCCAGGTATTTTTCTATTTCGGCATAACTTCTTCCGTTAGATGATACGCCAATAATCATAGCAGTAACATCGCTGAAGCTGCTGTTTACGAATGGCCCAATGACACCACTGGGTAGCTTACTACGAAGATTGGCATCCATATCCAGCTGCATGGTATGCCAGAATTTCTTCCTGTCTTTCACCTCGGTATTCATCTCCACGGTAAGAAAGGTTTGCCCCTCTTTTGTTTCGGATTTTGTCTTCCGTTTTTTAATCTCCTCAAAAGAGAAAAGGTATTGTTCTACCTTTTTAGTTACTTCTTGTTCTACCTGTTTCTCATCTGCACCGGGATAGAATGCAAAAACCAAAGCGGTAGGCATATCAATCCTCGGATTTTCACTACGAGGCATATTTTTAAGGGCATACATCCCCATTACAAGCAATAATCCGGTAACCAGCAGCACCACTTGTTTATGCTTCATCGCGGCTTCCAGAAAATGCAGTTTTTTGTGATTACTCATTGTCTATAGCTATATTTAACCTTAAAATTGAACTTTGCTTCCGTCTTTTAAATTGGTCTGACCACTAACCACCAGGTGATCTCCGGGATTGATTCCAGATTTGATTATGACTTGGTTATCTCCGGTAACGCCAGCTGGAGAAATACGCCTTTTAATGGCTGTTTTTTGTTCCTTGTCTAAAACAAATACATAATTTAATTCATCCTGGTCTCTAACGATCGAACTTGCCGGAACTGAAATACCCTGTTTATTAATTCCTGTTTTAATATTTAAATTGGCAATCATTCCGGGAAGCAATTTGCCCGCATTATTCTTCAGTCTTATTTTTACAGCGTATGTTTTTGATGTATTGTCTGCCTGTGGGTTAATAATATCGATACTTCCCTGAACAGTGGTTTTAAGTGCAGGAATCTCTACCATAGCCGTTTTTCCAATGGAGAGGTGGCTGATCTCACTTTCGGCTACTGAAACGGTTGCATATACCTGATCGGTTTTCAATAAGGTAAAAGCAGGCTGACCAGGTGCCACCATCGCTCCCCGTTCTACCATCTTTGCAGATACGATTCCTGCATAGGGCGCATATAACCTGGTATCAGTAAGCTTCTTTTTAGCAAGACTAGTATTTGCTTTTGCCTGTACGAGGGCAGTTTTTACAGTGATGAAATCACGTTCAGGAAGACTCCCCTTGCTATGGAGTTCATTTAACCGGTTGAAATTATCCTGGGCCTGCTCTTCAGAAGCCTTTGCAATCTGGAAGGCATTATTATAATCTACAGTTTCTATGGAAGCCAGCAACTGACCCGCAGAAACCCTCTGTCCTTCCTGAACATTTACGGAGATAACCCTACCCGGAACAGAAAAACCCATAGCTACGCTAATATCTGCTTCGATACTTCCACTGTAAAAAAACTCCTCCGGAAGTTCAGCGGCATTAACTTTATGGACGGTGACCTTTACAGGAGCATCCATTGAACCCTTTTCCGCTTTCTTTTCATTTCCACATCCATATACGAGCGCTATGGCCAGAAAAAATAACCTTGTGTTTTGTTTAATGATTGACGACATGATAGATGTTGAGCTTAAGCTGTTTGAAAATGGATGTATGAAAATGAAAAGAGGGAGAAACTGGAATCACCTAAAGCGAAACTGAATACCATTTCACTTGAGGAAGGACAACTAAGCGTAAGAATAGCGAATGCCGAGGAGTTAAGATTTAATTTCATATTATGCTTCTATATTTTTTAGTACCGGTCAATTGGTATTGACGGACAAATATGAAACATAATAAAGCGATGAAAAAGGTTAAGTTGTATGCTTAATTGGTCAAAATGGTGGATTTTGAGCTATTGAGCTGATGGCTCTATATTGAGAGGGAGAAATTCCAGTATATTTTTTAAAATATTTTCCAAAGAAAGATTGGTCACTAAAACACAATTCAAAGGCTACCTGGCCAACGTTCAGGACATGAGCAGAGAGTAATACCTTCGCCTCCCTAATAACCATTTCATCGATAAACTCCCCCGCGGTTTTACCGGTAACCTGCTTTACCACCTGAGAAAGATGCCTGGGCGTTACATAGAGAGCTTTCGAATAAAACTCAATTCTTCTTTCTGTTTTGAAATTTTCTGCAAGAATCAACAAAAAGTCGCTGGTAAGCTCTTCCTTTCGATTTTGCTGAACAGGATTTCCTGACCAGTATTTACCATTCACCAGTACCACTTCGTAAAATACAGACAAAAAGGTATGCCTGATTATTTCTTTGATATGAGGTGTGTGATCTGGCAGTGCCAGCTTTCTACCTAAGGCAGTAATGTGAAAAGTCATCTCCTGGTATTCTTCCGGAGATAATGCCACTTTACGTATTGCAGATTCTGAAAACACTTGCATGATTTCACCACTGTTCATGAAAATACCTTGTTTTTTAAGATAATCTCGCTGAAAACTCAAACATAAAAATTCTACATCAGCAGACATTGTTATGATCTCAAACATCGCATCCGGAACCACAAAAAACACCTCTTTTTCTGTCAAATCATAGGATACGAAGTCATAATTTAAACTCATACTCCCCTTCTTCGTCACCACTACAGCAAAGGAATTTGATCTAAATGGTTCGTTAAGCGCAAAAACGGGAAGTAACTCAACCTGAGAATTCACAACCATGCCGCCAGATTTGTCCAATTCTTCTTCTAATTCGAACATCCGGGATTTTGTGGTGCTATTCTGCATTTGTACTTCCGATTATAATTGAAACGTATGGCAATAATAATCAAAAAGACCCTTTCCGCAAAATTGACAAACATTTGCAACAAACAGATCTTCGCATCTGACGCTATTTTTGGTAAAATCAATTATGTAACCGAGACAAATTAAAAATGTAAAAAGTGGAAATCTTATCAAAACTACAGGAACGCTTATCCAAACTGCAGATCGTAAGGATCCTAATAAAAAGTGGCTACCACCCAACAGAAATTTATTGATCGAGATTAAAATGTGCCATCCCTGATTTTATCTTGATCCCGGCTTGCAGTCGTGTAGCATGTGGATTTTAAATTAATAAATCACTTCATCACCGGCACACCAACCCCCTCATATTCCTTAATAATTTGTTGTGCAGAGGTAATTTCACTTTCCAGTATAGAAAGTTGATGGCGCAGCAAAACTTGTTGATGAAGGCCGCAGGCTTTTAATTTATCTAAACACCTGATTTCGAGCACACCCACATAAGGATTAACAGCTTTACCCAGTAACTTTTTTTTCAGTTTGTTAAGCAAACGCCACAGCTTACGGTTGCTGGCATAAGCCTCTTCCATTCTCAAAAGTTTTTCTTGTAGCATTTCATACTTCTGCTCCGCAAGTTTCTGATCGTAGGTTAGCTTTTTGAGCATGGCCACTAAAGCTTTCTGATCATTTAAACTGATTTTTTCTGTCAATTGGATCTCGTCCATATTTTCCATTAAGCGTTCAATGGTGCTTAACATGGTTAATGCTTTAGGATTAAGCTCGCGTAAACCCTTTTCATATAAACTGCCTGTGGTTTTATTACTCCCAATCAGTTTAGCCATATCGGTTTGTGTTAACCCGATTTGATCTCTTAATTTTTTCATGCTGCGAAATTTTAATCCAATTTACGTTATTTTAGAAACAAAATTATCCGAAACATTTTTTTGTTTCGAGAAAAAGTGTTTCACATTTATTATTGGCCTTGCTATTAAAGCAAATTCGCTTTTCTAATCGCTGCTACCAGTAAATCTTGCCAGCGTGTTCAATGTGGCAGTAGCTGGTAAACTGGTATACCTTACCTTCCCCAAAATACGCTTAAGGGTGGTAACGCTTATAAAATACCGGTGCTATTTTCGATTTCATTGCTGAGCTGTTTTAAATTTCATAAAAGAAGATCAACTTGCGAAGTTTTGGTGGCCTTTGTTGGGGGAAATACTTCGAAAGTTTTATAGTACTCTCATCAAAACTTGAGAAATTCTTTAGCGCATAGGCTTTGAAATTTCATGAACGAAGATCAACTTGCGAAGTTTTGGTGGCCTTTGTTGGGGAAAATACTTCGCAAGTTTTAGCGTACCGTCATCAAAACTTGTGAAATTCTTTAAGCATAGGCTTTTGAAATTTCATGAACGAAGATCAACTTGCGAAGTTTTGGTGGCCTTTGTTGAGGAAAATACTTCGCAAGTTTTAGCGTACCGTCATCAAAACTTGTGAAATTCTTTAGCGCATAGGCTTTTGAAATTTCATGAACGAAGATCAACTTGCGAAGTTTTGGTGGCCTTTGTTGGGGGAAATACTTCGAAAGTTTTAGCGTACCGTCATCAAAACTTGCGAAATTCTTTAAGCATAGGCTTTTTAAATTTCATGAACGAAGATCAACTTGCGAAGTTTTGGTGGCCTTTGTTGGGGGAAATACTTCGAAAGTTTTATAGTACTCTCATCAAAACTTGCGAAATTCTTTAACGCATAGGCTTTTGAAATTTGTAAGTTGATAAATCATAATTCTTAGACAGCTTCTAAGAATAGATCAAGTATATATCCTAATCTGCATAACGTCCTCTTGATTTTCATTATTCTTTTTTCATTGCTGGCATCAATTCATATTCCTGAATTTGATAGGAGTTTTCCCTGTTTTTTGCTTGAACAGTTTATTAAAATATTGAGGATAATCAAAGCCTAATTCATATGCAATCTCACTAACAGATTTATTTGTACTGATCAGCTTGCTTTTAGCTTCCTCAATTAAATAAAAATGAATATGGTCCTGAGTATTTTTACCAGTTTCTTTTTTGAGTAAATCGCTTAAATATCCAGGTGATAAATGCACCTTTTCGGATAGGTATTTTACTGTAGGCAAGCCCTTTTCTTGCTTATTGTCCTGGTTGTAATACTCGGTGAGAACTTTCTCAAACTGAACGAGCACTGAATTATTGGAACTCTTCCTTGTTATAAATTGCCGTCCGTAAAAACGGCTGCAATAATTGAGCAGCAACTCAATCGTGGAGACGATAATGTTCTGGCTATGTACGTCTATATTCTCTTCAAGTTCAGTGTTAATTTTGGATACGCAATTATATAAAACATGCTTTTCCTTTTCAGACAAATGAAGCGCTTCCGAAGTTTCATAAGAAAAAAAGCTGTAGTCCTTCATTTTGTCATTTAAGGAAGTTGCCCGGATTAGATCAGGATGAAAGAATAATCCCCAACCCATTATGTTTTCAGACGCTTGCTCATTATTGTCAATTTCGATGACCTGATTGGGTGCCATGCAGATTAAACTACCATCCTGAAAATCAATGATCTTGCGACCATACTTGATTTTATTATCAGGATAGTTTTTAAACATGATGGAGTAGTAATCTGCAGACATTTTTATTTCACAGTCTATTTGCTGATTCACTTTGCTAAAGTCTACCACACCAACCAGAGGATGGTGGATATCGTTAGCCAGTCCGAATAGTAAAAATATCTCCGAGATCGTTTGTAAATGAATAATTTTACTCATCATGTCATAGGGGTTTTCGTAAATATGATAATTATTGAAGCCATTACCAATGCAATGGTTCCAATAATCTAGTTAAAGGAACTAAATTCCGAATTGGGCCTTTATTCCTGACTCAAAAGATTCATCATCATGCTGCTTGTGATTTGCGATCATAAATTCCGCATCTTCGCCTGCTATGTATCTCAATTGCGTGGTATCATCTGTGGCTGCCTGGTAAATAACATTAGCAATAACACTTGCCGGTGAAGCATTTTGAAATAAGGACTGCATAGCTGACATGATTTTTCCAATAAAGGGTTGGTATTCTGCGTAAGTTTCATTGTTGCTAAAATCAAGGGAACGCCCCGTAAAGTCAGTAGTGATAGCACCTGGCTCAATAATCTTTACTTTACCTCCAAATTCTGAAACTTCGTATTTCAAGGATTCAGAAATACCTTCCACAGCAAATTTAGTTCCGTGGTACAGCGCTCCTAATGGAAACGCCATTTTGCCTCCAATAGAAGAAATGTTAATAATTATGCCGCTGCTATTTCCACGGAAATGTGGTAGCAATGCTTTGGTAACATCTAAAAGACCAATCACATTTGTATTAAACTGACGGATGATTTTCTCCCTTGAAAAAGATTCTAAAGGACCATAGGCACCATAACCCGCATTATTAAGTAATACATCAATCCTTCCAAATGTTTCGATCCCCTTATTTACCGCGGTTTCAATAGAATCTAAATCCAAAACGTCCAGCCTGGTTACCAGAACATTTTCTAATAGATTTAATTCAGTTTCACTTTCAGGTTTACGCATGGTGGCAATAACGTTCCAACCTTCCCGCTGAAATAGTTTTGCTGTTTCTTTTCCTAACCCACTGCTTGTTCCAGTTATTAAAATTGTCTTTCTCATTTCTTTGATTTTAATTATGATATAAAGGTCGAATTAACGAATTGATGGCAGGTAAGACGAATTCAGGAAATTTGTATTGTTTTTGCTGAACTTTGTGCCAAAAGGAGGAAAAGACAGCCGTAAAATAGGTATTTATGGCGACTGGGCTTTAGGAATCGATACTCTTGGTTCGCAGCATGATTAAACCACGTACCAGTCGAGGCCACATTGATTTTATCAAAATTCCCTCATTTTTTGACCACCTATAAAGAAACAATCATATAGCCTATACAACGTACTTTCTGATAAATAGACTTAGCCCATATTATGCTGCGATTTATACTGACGGTAAATCCACAGTGGGCATGCACCCATCACCAATAAAAGCAAGCCACTCTTTTCTTCCAGAAAATAACGCAGTAGTATCTAGGCTTAACACAATTATTCAAAAATATTCATTCTACTTATCGTTAAGGTAAAGCTTCTCGGCTTATTTCTTATAGATGGTATCTTTATCATACCGCTGCTAACTTTGTAGATATTAATATTATTGTTGTAAAACAATATGTTATTTTTGTATCTTTAAGTATTATGGCAACAAGATCAAAAACAGTACATAAAAGGAAAAGCAGATGGGGAACCAAAGACGGGTTTGCTTATCTGACTAAAAGACTGCTTGTAGGTAAAGCTCAAAGCGCAGGTAAAATAGCGGCCAAGAATGCGATGGAAGTTATGGGCTATGTAGTTACAGTTAAGGATGGATGGGTTGTCCGTGCGCACAGTGATGGCCGTGTGGAAAAGATAGAAGAGTTGCAGACGGCCTAATTCTATAGCTTTGGCTGAAAAAAAATCCTCTCAGTTACGACTACGTGTATTCGCCGGACCAAACGGATCGGGAAAGAGCACAATCATCAAAACAATCCGCAGTACTCAGGTAAACGAGAACCAAAAGCTCGACGTTGGTATTTATATTAATGCTGATGATATTGCACAGAACCTAAAAACTGGACGCTTTACTTTTACCCCTTATCAGGTTGGCGCGGCCAAAGATGAACTGATCGATTTTGCGGGGTCTCAGGGACTGCTTTTTGGCGGTTTTTCCAAAGTTAAATTTGAGAAAGCTTTTTCCTTAGAAGGAAATAAGCTGAAAGTAATTAATATGGACGATTTAGACAGGGTTGCGCAGATTGTAGCCAGGTTCCTCAGACACGCATTAATCAAGGCAAAAAAAAGATTTTCTTTCGAAACCGTATTTTCCCATGAATCCAATCTAGAAGACATGCGTCTTGCTGCTGCTGCAGGCTATAAGGTATATCTGTATTTTGTAGGTACAGAATCGCCTGAAATCAACAAATACCGGGTCACGCTGCGTGTCAGGGAGGGTGGACATAACGTTCCTGCTGAAAGAATAGAACAACGATACTACAGGTCTCTGGAGTTTCTATACGATGCAGCCGAGATTGCCTATCAGGCTTACTTCTTTGATAACTCAGTCAACGATGCGCCATACAAGGTTGCCGGACACTTTAAAGTTGTATCCGGAGTAAAAGTGTGGGACGATACACTGCCCGAAAATGCATCATTTTGGTTCAAAAAATATTATATTAACAAAATCGAAAAACCTCCTGGGAAAGAAGTATAATGTATTGTTAATTAATGACTAAAAACTTGAATCGAGTTAAAGCCTAATTATTACTGCACCCGGGAGTCAATCTCGCAGCCACTTTGGTCCGGATTAGGCGGGTTACTTTCGTTGAAATACGCACTATATATCTCGCTGAGGCATACTTGCTCAGCCAATGCTAAATTTTTAATTTCTTTAGCACGTATTCTTTATAACTTAGACCAATAGGAAGATTTTTATTCCCAATAGATATTTCGCTCCCGCTAAAGGAAGTAACTTTATCTAAATTAACAATAAAGGAGCGGTGGATGCGGATTAGGGGGAACGACATGATATCAGGTTCGAGATCACCGATCTTATATCTTATAGTGAGTGAACTATTTGTGCAAACAATTAATATATTATCTTTAAGGCTTTCTATATATAAGATATCCTCGGTATTTAACCGGTGATTTCGTAATCCGGACTTCAAAAATAAATAAGGATTCGGCGTTCTTACTGCAGCAATAGAGTTTCCAGCTTTACGCTCTCGCAAATACCGGTCTACCGCTTTGAAAAATCGTTCAAAGGTTATCGGTTTAAGGAGATAGTCGACGATATCAAGGTCATAACCATCAATGGCATATTCCCGATAAGCTGTTGTCACGATCACCGCTGGTGGATCCTTTAGGCCTTTCAAAAAGTCAATACCCTTCATTTGGGGCATTTTGATATCCAAAAACATCAGGTCGACTGGAATAGTTCTTAAGATTTCCAGTGCCTTTATAGCAGTGGAACAGGTGGCAACGACCTCGAAAGCATCCAGTTGAGCAAGGTGGTTCTGCACTAGTTTTATGGCAAGCGGTTCGTCATCAACCAGAAGGCATTTTATTTTCATATACCCAAAACGATTTTGTTATACTTCTTCCAGATCAATTCCCAATTCTACCTCGTATATATGGTTGATCCTCTTTATATTTAAATTATACCGCAACGGATAGACCAGATCAAGCTGCCGCGTAACATTGTTTAAGCCTATGCGATTGTCCCCAGTTTCAGGTTCATCATCCAGAATACTATTTGTGACCTTGAAGCTAAGGTGACCATTTTGCAGATGGAGATTGATTGCGATAAAGGGGTAGCCGGCATCCATGCCCGCGCCATGTTTAAATGCATTTTCCACGAAAGATAATAAAATCAATGGTGCGATGCTTGCCTCCCTGTCAATTATATAATCAAAATTTACCTGTAGCCGTTCGTCATACCTAAGCTTTTCCAATGCAAGATAGTTCTCGATCAGTTTGATTTCCGATGAAATAGAGACATAAGCAGTGTTACACCGGTAAAGCACATGATCGAGTATCTCAGACAAGCCGGCTATCGATCTTGAGGTAACAGGAGAGTTCATCAGCGACAGCGAATAAATGTTGTTCAGGGTATTGAATAAAAAATGCGGGTTGAGCTGGCTTCGTAAAGCTTTGAGTTCCGTTTCTGCCTTTTCTTTCTCCAGCATCAGCGAACGTTGCTGAACCACGTACTGATCACGGATCAGTTTAACAAAAGCGAATACCCAGGCCGCAGAAAATGATAGGGCAAAATAATGTGTAACTAATTTTGGAAGATCAGATAGTATCTGCCATAGCGATTCCTGCGCGAAAGGAGGTGTTCTGATCAGCGGTTCCAAAAGGTATATAACAGCGATACGGGAGCAAGCAGAGATAAGGTAAGAACCTGCAATAAAATAGACAACTACCTCAAAATAGTTCTTCGAGCGCATTAATTTAGGAATAATGAGGTAGGCAAGAAAATACGACGCTAGCATCGTAACCGATATATAATAAATTTGACGGTATATAATACTGTCGAATTGTTTATATTCTTCAATATCGTACCGGTTCATGAAAAGCAATGCAACTATCAGCCAAAAGATGACGTGCGTTTGAAAACGGTGAGTCAGGCTGAACTTAACGATTCTTTCGATCAATGGCATGATCAAATATAGCACATAGAAGAATTACCCTCACCAAACACGACAGAATAGCGGAAAACCCTCCTGAAAAGGGCAAATTCAAAGATGAAATGAAATATGTGGTCGTATAGCAGTTTCTGTACATCCTTTTGGCTTTTCTGGCAGAGTTGTGTTGCAGATAAATTATTTTACTCGATTTTCATCGAAGTTTTCAAAGAAATTATCAAGATGAGATCACAAATTAACATCATTACTTTGCTTTTATGCATTACCATAGGTGCAACGGCCTACGGGCAACAGATTGGACAATCACCAGTAAAATATATAAGCTCAATTGACAGCATTATACAGAAAAAAATGGATGATGCACAACTGGTAGGCTTAGGTGCAGCCATTATCGTCGACAAGAAATTGGTTTGGTCAAAAGGGTATGGTTACGCTGACCGGGAGAACAAGGTGCCATTCACTACATCAACAGTGATGAACATTGCATCGATTTCTAAAACCATTACCGGGGCCTGCCTAATGAAAGCCGTGGAGCAGGGAAAACTTTCCCTTGATGAAGATATCAATACCTATCTACCCTTTAAGATTCATAACCCATTCTTTCCGAAAGAGAAAATCACCTTGCGTAACCTGGCTACCCATACCTCCGGCCTGAATGACAGGTTCCCTTTTTATACCTCCGACAGCTTATATGTTAACGGGAAAGATTCAGAGGAAGCACTGGGCGGTTTTCTGAAAAACTATTTTACAACTGGTGGCAAATATTATTCAAAAGAAAATTTTCTCGATCATAAGCCGGGTACGTTTCGTGAGTATTCAAATCTCGGCACGGCGCTGGCCGGCTACATCGTTGAAGTACGGACAGGTAAAAAGCTGAACGACTACAGCCGGGAATATCTATTCAAGCCATTAAAAATGGATGACACAGGCTGGTTCCTGTCAGAGATCAATCTGAAAAAACACACCAGGCTTTACCAGAAACAGGCGGATAGCAGTATTAAATTGATTCCGATATATGGAATTACCACTTATCCCGATGGTGGCGTACGTACGTCGGTTAGTGACCTATCCCACTTCTTCATCTGTTTACTGAACGACGGTAAATTTCAAAACAGACAGGTTCTCAGGGAGAAAACGGTGCAGGAGATGCTCCGGTTTCAGTTCGATGATGCGCATAAACCTGAAAATGTGGTGCCAGCTCAGCTGAATTCCGGCATTTTCTGGTCTACCAAGATGGGTGGAAAAAGGATCGGGCACAATGGCTCCGACTTTGGTGTAAGGACTTTCATGCTTTCTGATCTTAAAAAGGAAGTTGCGGTGATTATGTTCATCAATACCTCACTGCTGGAAACAGAGGAGGCCAAATTCTTTGGTATTTACAATGAGCTTTATAAATACGGTGTTCAGATGAGGAATAGTAGCCATGCAAGTAGCACAGGAAATTAGATTCATTTCCAAAAAGTAGAACTAATTTAATTAATAGCAATCAAATATAAGATGAACCTTAAATTTAGTAAAGCATTCTTTTTACTGACCCTCTTTATGTTTTCATGTGTCGTGCTTAAATCGCAGAAAAAGTATTCACAAGAGGTTGAAAGTAAAATAGCACAAGTTGAAGATCAGTTGGCCAGCTGGGTAGAAATAGAAAATACACCTAAATGGAATTTGAAAGAGCGGATGAATTTCTATAAAATAAAGGGCTTAAGTATTGCCGTTATAAAAGATTATAAACTCGAATGGGCAAAAGGGTATGGCTGGGCTGATTCAGCAGAAAGCAGGAGTGTTACCCCTGCAACTCTCTTTCAAGCAGCTTCAATAAGTAAATCACTGAATGCGTTAGGTATGTTAAAATTAGCAGAGAACAAGAGTATCGACCTCAATAGAGATATAAATACTTATTTACATTCATGGAAATTTCCTTATGATTCCATATCGAAAGGCAAGAAGATCACCATTTTAAATTTATTGAGTCATACGGGTGGCATAAATGTTAGTGGATTTAATGGATATAAGAAACTTGAATCCTTACCCAATATTATCCAGATTTTGAACGGAATTAAACCCGCAAACAGCGACGCTGTAAAATCTGTTTTTGAACCCGATTTAAAATACAAGTATTCGGGAGGAGGAACAGTGATCTCTCAATTAATTATTGAGGATGTATCCGGCAAAAAATATGCTGATTACATGAAGCGTAACATTTTAAGACCTATTGGGATGCAAAATAGCTTTTACACGAATACCACATTAAAAAGCAAGCTTAAACTGTTAGCCACAGGTTACAATGGAAACAAGGAAGTAGAAATGAAATATCACATTTATCCGGAACAGGCAGCAGCAGGATTATGGACAAATCCAACAGAATTATCAAAATATGTAATTGAAGTTCAAAAATCCTTGTTAGGCGAATCAAACAAATCACTTAGTCAAGAAATGACAAAACTCATGCTTACGCCTTATCTTGATAATTCTGCTGCCTTGGGTATTTTTATTGAAGATAAAGAAGGAACAAAATATTTCAGACATGGTGGCGTCAATGAAGGCTTTACCAGCCTGTATTTTGGCAGCTTAAAAGATGGAAATGGCGTAGTGGTGATGTGCAATTCTACAGATAAAACCATACTCTATGAAATCATCAACAGTATAGCAACTGTTTATAAATGGAAAAACTTCTACAAGCCTGAATTGAAAAAAGTTATAAAAATTAACAGCAGTGAATTAACGAAATTTACAGGCAAATATAGCTCTAATGATCGGGAATACATTATTTCGCAAGATAAGGGGAATCTATTTTTAGAGCTGTCAGGGCAAAAGTGGCAAGTTTATTTTACTTCTGAAACTGATTTTTTTATGTACCAGGCTCCAGGGATTAACAATCAATTTATTTATAGCAATAATAAAATTGAAGGATTTAAAATTAATCTTGACGGTAGCAAAAATATCGTGGTAAAAAAAACAGAATAATAACTTTCGGGACATCGGTTAGGGTATTCTAACAGATGCCTTAAGCGATCACAATAAACAATATTTTATAATTTAATCAAAATAACAATGAAAAAGATCATGATAATTTGTGCGGGCCTGATGATATTCGGGACGACATTAACTAAGGCCCAAGCCATTCTGGACAAAATTGATAGGGCATCTGATAGGGCAGACCGTGCGGGCCGTACTGCGGACCGGACAAAAAGTACTGGCGATAAAATACTGGGGCTGTTAGGGAAAAAGAAAGATGGTTCTTCAATAACCAAAACTACCGTAAAGCTCAGCGGTGTGGACTTTGCAACTTTGAAAAATATTAATGAGAAACTCCAAGGAGCAAAGGGAATTGAAAGTACAAAGATGAAGTTCAGCTCTTCGGGTTCTTCACTCATGCTTCAGCATTCAGGCTCGACACCAGATATCCTCAAAACGTTGCAAAAAGCCGCACCGCAAATATTTGCTGAAAAGAATATCGATGGCATGGATGACGGTGAGATCTCTGTTAAGCTAAAATAAACATGTTTTATCCCAGACATATATTCGATGAAAAATCAAAAAATAAGAGTACAACTTGCAGTATTGGCGTTGGCAATACTTGGCTTATCGGCCTGTAGTAAGAACGGTGGTGAAACCACCAGCGATACCGAGAAATTCCTTACCTGTAAGCTAAACGGGCAATATTACGAATTCAATTACCGGGTGAACGCCAACGATAAACCTGCTACCGATACTGTACATTTTGTGGTAGTCGGCGGATGGGAAAAACAGGACATGATCAAGGGGTTTGGTATCGACCTGTTTCTTCCCGGAGGAGCAAAAGAAACTACCTATGTAGCTGAAGGTACGACCGCACTTTCCCTTCACGGTAAATATTATATCCAGAATATGAAAGACGGAAAGATCGTGGGTACCACCGGCTATAATGGCGGAACCAGCGAAGGAACCAGTTTTAAATTGACCATTACCAGTTTAACAGATTGGGGCGTAAAAGGAACTTTTTCAGGTAAATTGAAACTGGTTGGTGCTGGTGATGAATACGTTACCGTAACCGAAGGAAAATTTTCAGCACCCTACAATTGATTTTTACATTAACCTTTAATACCTTTAAATATGAGAAAATACTTTTTGATTACCGTGCTGCTTATTGTCTTTAGCAGCCTTTCCGTATTTCAGGCGGCAGCGCAAAATATTGATTTTAACGAAGATTTCTCCAGATACGAGATTGGCGCAACCCCACGCAGTATTAAAACAAATGGCGCGGCGACGATTGCCCGCCCTGCCAGCCAGCAGGCTAAGTGGCTATTACTTCAGGATAACATATCCTATAAATTGAACAGGCCTGCTTCCCTTCCTAAGAGCTTTACTTTTGAATTTGATATACTGGCGCAGGCAGAGCAAATTAAGGACATATCACCAATTTCTTTTGGTTTTGTGAAAGACAATGCTGTACGGGATTACATCAGCAACGGCGGAGCTTTTGTGCAACTGCATTATTATGATGCGGACGCTGTTAACATTGGCAACTATGATTTAAGTAAGGAAGCAAACACCAGGTTCGATCTTTCGGCAACCGCCAACCGCACACTGCATGTCAAGCTGGTCATAAGCGGCAATCAAATGACCGTATATCTGGATAACACCAAGCTGGCAGACACTATACTTTTTCAACCCAAGGCAGCCCGGTATTTTTACATCAGTGGCCCTAATAAATCTGAAAATGGTGCAAAGCTGTTCATCAGCAATATCAGCATACATTCCTAAAATTTTAGGTTATCCAATCACATATACTGATCTACAACTAAGCCTATTCATTTAAGAAGAAGCTTAGTTGTAACAAAAGCAGTTTTATCGCAGTCTTAATTTATATATTAATAGTAATCCCTTAAGATGAAACGCAAACCTGCCTTATTTTTTCTGTTAATGGTGAGCTGACCAAGTTCTATATCTGCTTGCTAGGTGACGGGAAATATGATCGAAAGGAGATACTAAAAAGCAAATCCGTACAGGGGATGCTCAAGTTTCAATTTAGTGATACCAATAAGCCAGAAAATGTAAATCCGGCAAAATTGAATTCCGGCCTGTTTTGGGTAACTAAAATGGGTGGTACGCGAATCGGCCACAATGGTTCTGATCCTGGTGTGCGAACCTTTATGCTGTCTGATCTGAAGAAGGAAATAGCGGTGATTTTCTTTGCTAATACATCACTTGGCGAGAAAGAGGAAGACAGGTTTTTTGAGATTTATAATATATTTTATAATTATGGAATTACATTAAAGAAAAAAACTAAATGATCTCACTACTTTGATAAGGTGCAGAGATAGACCATCAGCATGACAAGAAAGCAGGCCAAAAGTGATCATTACATCATATTATGAAGAAAATAACATCAAGCTACAAAATGAATAAAGCGACTATACTACTTTGTTTGATTCCATTTTTGGTTGCCCATGTTGGTTGTGGCCATGATACCGGTTCAAAAGATCGACCAGAGAACCACCAACATAAACAAAGAGCTACTATTAAAGAAAAATGGCACTGGGGCGATGCACAAAAGCAAAACGAAGGCGCCGGATATGCCCAGGTCGTAAAAGCAGAAAATACCCTTTATATTTCGGGTGTTCCAACAGCTGATCTAAGCCTTAAGGGCGTAGCTGAAGTTTATAAAACATTGGAGAAGTGCCTCCATGCATACGGTGCAACCTCAAAAGATGTGGTAAAAGAGACCCTATATACTACTGATATCGAGACGATGAAAAAGTACAACGGTGCAAGAAAGGAATTTTACAAAGGAGACTATCCTGCTGCTACTTGGGTGCAGGTTAGCCGGCTTTATGAAGCTGATGCCAAACTGGAGGTAGAGTTGATTGCACAAGTCCCAGGTCGCGATTAGTCTATTATAGCGTCGTTTCATAGAAGGAATAACTTTTACTTATCACTAATCCTAATATCCAAACTATATCCCTGAGGTGTGCATACAAAGTGTTTTTGAAGTTATAGTTGCTGGCTTAAAACTTTGTACATAGGTTTCAATTTAATTATATGGTGCAGAAAACTTTCCTTCAGTAATATCCGCATAACCGTCACCACCAACCAGTTTAAGCTTACTGGAAAAAGTCCCTTTTACGCCCCATTTAGTTAATCTGTTGATGGTCAACGTGAAAGATGTGCCTTCACTTGTTCCCCCATTATATCCGGTAGTACTTACGATTTTTCCATCTTTCATATTCTGAATATAGTATTTTCCATGAAGTGCCAGGGCAGTATTTCCGATAGCAGTGTAAGTAGTCTCTTTTGCCCCATCAGGTAGCTGAAGATCGATGCCAAACCCTTTAATCATATCCTGCTTTTCATATCCACCGATAACTACAAAATGTACGATGTCCGTAGCGGGCTTATCATTGGCATTCACCATGTAATTGAATTCATAATACTGTCCATTGATCTTACACCGTATTTTCGCCATGATAAGTTAAAGCGTCAAATTTCCCTGTTGCTGCACCTGGCTTTAGGAAAATGGATGATTTCCAGGGTAACAGCATAAAGTTGAGTAACATCATAGGATTTTTATTATTGATGGCCTCAAATTCTAGCTTTGTTTTAGGGCTGGATAGTTTGATAGCATTTTCGAGCTGTTTACGAACATTTCCTTTTTTTGGATCTACACTTTGGAAAATTTCCCCCAGGGATAATCCAGGGGTGGTAATTTCAATTTTACCGTCTGTAAACTTTTGCCGAATATCCTGAACAGTATCCTGATCTTTATTTTTCTCTAATACTGGTTTTTATAAGCACCAGGAGCTGTGCAGGAACTTATGGCCAACAAATAAAATATCAACACAGATAATTTTTTCATAACGTTTGGTTCATGACTAATAGTAAAAGATATTCTATATAATTTTAAATTTATACTCTGATCCTGACTGTCACTTTCAGTAGCATCTGTACAAAATTATTTCGATAGCACAGGCTATACAATACTTTCTTACAGGGAATTATTTCTACTGGTTTTTAGGTATTTTGTTCTTGCGGAATGATTTTAAGTCACACTAATCACTATAATTGTGGTGTATTATTATAGTTGTTTCGGATTTATAATTATGGCAACATTTCCAGCAAGTCTATTTACATAACTAATATAAATGGCAAAAAAATATATACTTGTTCTTTTAATATTGCCGTTGTGCATCGCTTGGTGTAAAGCACAATTACCGTTAAATCAGGAATCATATGCGGACAGCCTGAATAAGAGCTTAAAGCTGAATGTGTCTGACAGCATAAAAGCTAGGACATTTTTTCTTTTATCATATTATTACGTCAATAAACATGAAGATCAGAAATCAAAGTGGCATTTAAAAAAGGGCCGGGAATTGGGCAAAAAACATCCCTATTTGCAGGCCATCTCCTATTTTTACGAATCTATAGTCTTTCTGGAAAGCGATACGTTAAAAAGCCAAAAAGCTGCGCTTAAAGGCAATCAATTGCTCTCCAGATATTCCAATAAAGAAGCCTACCTTTTCAGAGCGCGGGTATTGCATAATAGCGCCATTATCCAGCAAAAAAATGATCACATCAAGACGGTTGTGGATATGCTGCTCAACCAGATCATTCCGCTGGCAAAGAAAAGCGGTGATACGCTAAAACTTGCAACTTACTACACCCAGTTGGCCATGATTTTTATGAATAGCCGTGAGCGCTCTAAAGCCGAAACCTATTACAATCTGGCGATTGAGATGTCAAAAAATTTGTCTGTTAACTCACCCGTTTTAGCGAAAGCCTACATTCTTGCCTCAGCGAATTATAACTATTTATTTAAGTTTCCCCAATCGAAATCCATGCTGGATAAGGCAAAGGCTATTTTGATTAACTATCCAAAATCTGAAATACAGCCCGATTACTATTTCTCGGAAGGAAATTACTTCGAGGGCGTGCATCAATACAAATCAGCATTAAAAAGTTATGATAAAGGAATTGCCATTGGAAAAGAACTCAAACTGAGCTATCTGGTAAAAAGTCTCTTGATTCAAAAATATTCTGCATTGACTAATCTTAAGGATTATAAAGCTGCTCAACACATACTTGATAGTGTAGCGAAAGACAATGATTTCATGACTTCAGCTAATAACCGAAAATCAATTTTTAATCAGCAGGCACGAAACAATTTCCGCCTGGGCAATATTAAAGCTGCTTATTCGTGGTTAGAACGACATGGAAAATTAAGTGACAGCCTATATAAAAGTAAGATCAATACCGATATTAATGCGCTTGAAGCCAAGTTCCGAACTGCAGAAAATAAAAAACGCATATCCGAGCTGACTGCTGCCAATGAGAAGGTTAAATTTGAAGCCAAGAACAGACTTCTGATGAATTGGTTATTAGGGACTGTAAGTTTGGTTCTTGCATTGTTGTTGGTTGGCGGATTTTTGTTTTTCCAGAACAGAAAAAAATTGAAAGAATTGAATTACCAACAGGAACTGAAATACATTGATCAGCAATATCAGGTTAAACTGACGCGTGCAATGATCAATGGGCAGGATGAAGAACGGAAGAGGCTAGCCCGCGATTTGCACGACGGATTGGGCGGGATGCTTGCGGCTGTTAAAATAAACCTCTCTGGATGGTCTGCGAAGTCAGGTTTGACTGATGATCAGGAATTGGGCTCAATTGTGAATCGCCTGGATAATTCAATCACTGAATTGAGATCAATTGCAGGCAATCTGATGCCAGCCTCCTTACTCAAATTTGGCCTTGAAGTTTCTTTGAGAGATTTATGTGAGTCTTTTATGTCAGATAGTTTAGTGATTGATTTTCAATGCCTGGGCGTAATTGATGGCTTGCCTGTTGATCAGCAGATGACCATCTATCGTATCGTACAAGAGCTATTAAATAATGTTGCAAAGCATTCAAAAGCAAAAAATGTGTTGTTGCAATGTAGTCTGTATCTGAATAATTTTATGATTACTATTGAGGATGATGGCGTAGGCTTTGATATTGGAAGCTTGGAAGAAAAGAAAGGGATGGGAATCAGTAATATCAAAACACGGGTAGCCTATTTGGGTGGAAAATTTGATATCATTTCGGGTAATAATGGACAGGGAACCAATGTTAACATAGAATTAAAAGTTGAAAGTAAGATTTCATAATTGTTGATTGCCTTTACCCAACTAATGTTGATGATAAAGGAAAACATATGCGTAGTTACCAGTTACTTCTGAACATTTTATGCAAACGAAGTCAACGAAATATATCTCACAATAGTTAAACAATATAATTACATTAGGTTGGCATATTAATATTTCTATTATTTTTTTTCACTAAGGGCTGCCTCCAAAACAGCTCTATTGTTTTCGCCCCATTTCTCCAAGCTGATTATCAAATCATACGCTATTCCTCTATTTAAAAATTACCAAAAAACGATGGAATAATGATAATGGACTCATCCCGCTGCGCTGAATAAACATAATCAAAGCGGAAAGATCAAATAACCAAAGGCATTTATAGCCCAGTGTCTACTGCGAGATTAAATAAGAAAGCCGAACCTCACCTACTCTGCTATCCACCTTAATATGGCTGCCATGTAACTTTAAGATTTCAAACACCAGGTATAGTCCAATCCCAAACCGGGCTGAACGGGCAGGAAAGTAATGCCCCATTAACACCTATGGTTTTCCTTCAAATAATTTTTAATTTTGTGATATGAGTAACCTTAACCAACATTCGCCATTTTGGGAATTATTGCCGCTGAAAGGCTTGGGGCCAATACGGTTTTTGACGGATAAATCAGCGCTAAAGACATATCACGATGAACTCGGTTCGATCACTGCAGAAAAAAACATAAATTTCCAGCAGCAGCAACAGGAACTACATGCTATGGTTGAGCAGTTCAGCGAATTCTTCAGTCAGGACGATTTAAATACTGTCCTTGAAGGAATGCAGGTTATCGGAGATAGTCTGGATGATATTTCGACAGTGTATATGGACGCTGGAATATCGCTGGAATATAAAGCCAATCAATTGATGGAGGTTTTCGCTGACGACAGGGCGAAACGGCTGCATTTTAAGAGCATGCCCCTTTTTGCTTCAGACCCGATACAATTGGTCATGTACATCAGCAAGCAATTAAATGAAATCCCTTGTATCAAGGATGAGGAAATTGCTTTCCCTGAGCATAATCTCTTTTTATATTCATTCCTGAGTGAGCAACCAGGTGGGGCATACCAAGAGGGGAGAAAAAAGGGTAGAACGGTTAGCTGGCGGAATACAGCAAGGCAATATGGTGAGGATTTATCTGGTTATCGTCCCTTAGAACTGATTTGAGATAAAGTATTCGGCGCAAGCAAAGATGGGCTTCTTCAAAAAACAGGAGTTCCATCCCTTTGAAGGGTTGAATACACCCACTTTTACTGATAACAATTTGATTTTGCCCTATAGGCGTTTGTCTGTGCTGTTGCTTTGCTTCTTGCGGTGGGTCGGCTGCTGCCATTTGCTGTTTTTGTTTTCATGTGCTATCTGTTTTTTTAATATGTCAGTCGGCAGGGGCCTCCTGTCTTTTTGATAAGCACCCTCACCTAAACCAATCCCTTTGTCAGGCAAGACTTTTCAGAAAAACTCGTGAGCGTAGTGAGCAGGGAAGATTTTTTTTTCAGCAAACCCGTAGGGCTCGGTCTTAACGTCAAAGGGATTGTTGAGCGCTTTGCTACCAAAAAGATGGGTAGAATATATTGACCAGAGATTTGAAACACTTATAAGAAATTATAAAGTGGCAGGCAGCATGGGTGGCGGAGGAACGGAAGGAGGCGGCTGGAACTGCTTACGTTATCAGTAGTTGGCTTATTCACGCCATGATGAGATAAAACGTAGTGTTTCTTTACACAACCTTAATACACAGCACCAAACTCCGAAACTTACAGATTGTTAATGTCTTAGCTCGATGTGTCAATTGTTGATAGACAGGGATAACTATAAATTTTATGTGGGAAATTATACTGATGGTATTGGGTGGGCTTGGCCTGTTCCTTTTCGCCATCAACAACCTGTCTGATACGCTTAAAGAATTGCTTGGCGATAAGGCTAAAAAATGGATGGGCTTCTTTACCAAAAACGTATTCACCGCCATACTGACCGGCATTGTAATCACAACCATTCTTGATTCTTCATCGGCTGTTATCATCATGACCATTGTGCTGGTCAATGCAGGCGCATTAACGTTCAGGCAGTCTATGGGGATTGTAATGGGCGCTAACATAGGTACAACCTTTTCCAGTCAGCTTATTGCGCTGGACATCGGGCAGTATTCACCCATACCGATTTTTCTGGGACTGGTGTTCAGCCTGTTCTCAAAAAGCGAACAAGTTTCCAAAACAGGAAAAGTGGTACTTTACTTCGGCATTCTGTTCTTTGGCCTATATACGATGGAACGTGCCGTTGAACCCTTAAAAGACGATCCCGCTTTTTTAACCTGGATGGAAAAATTAGACAATCCATTAAGGGGAACCGCTATCGGCGCACTAGTGACACTTGTTATTCAGTCATCATCCGCTACCGTAGGCATGGTCATTACCCTTGCAAAAAAAGGACTAATCAATCTTGGCGGTGGTATCGCCGTGATGATCGGTGCGGAACTGGGCACCTGTTCAGATACCCTGCTGGCAACCATCCGTTCGGACAGGCAGGCAGTAAAGACCGGTCTCTTTCATTTGCTTTTCAATATCATTTCCATTGCCATAGGCCTGTTGATCTTTCCGCTCTTCACCGGATTTATAGAACAGATTTCGGGCAATGCAAGCATAGAGCAAAAGATAGCCAATGCCCATATGATCTTCAATACCACAGGCGTATTGCTTTTTATCCCGCTTGTTCCATTACTGGAAGAGCTGTTAAATCGTTTGCTCCCTACAAAAGAGAAAAAGCCCGAGGTTGCTACTGCTTAATATCTGCTCATCAGAAGGAGACGCCTAATTACCCTCCGGTTGGTGTTCTCACCAATCAGAACAATAACCTATCTAAATAATTGTATCTCGAAAATAAAAAAGGCCTTTAACAAAGCTAAAGACCTTTTATTGTACCCATGAGCGGGAATACTTTGAACACCTCGATAGATTTCTAAGCCTTCTTGAACCCATTATTGACGATTTGACAACAAAGGGCTTCATAGAGTAAATGTATATTTTATTGCTTATAAATTTCATTTTTGGTTCTAAAACGACCCTTTAGCGGGTTACTTTAGAACCAAAAATTTGGAGTTTTATAAAACTTTTATTTTGATTTCAAAGTTGCACATAATTTTTATTTTTTTGATTTTAATTCACAATAAACATTCTCGCCGTTTAAAATCATCGAAAATTTTTTCAATCGAATAGCGGTAAAGAACAAAAACAGTATATCCAAGGCTCATTCAAATCTTCATAGAAATTCTTTGAATGTGGATCATAAGAAATATATGAATTAAAGAAAGTGTTAAGTTCTCAGGCTATATCAAACCTTCATCTCCGAAAGAACAATAACCATCGGAATTGAGTTCAATTTGTACTCCCGGACACACTAAGATCGAACCAGTTTCTGGACGATCTTACAAGAATATACTGTATACCAACATATTAACCTTTTAAATCTTAATTTCTTAGTATAATTTTCTTCAAAGACAGGCATTAGGAAGATATATCCTAATGCCCTTACAAAAAGCTGTAAACCAAAATCAAATCCAAGTACAGTCTCAAAAAAAAACATCTTAAAGGTTAAAGAAGGCTACTTTATAGCGAAATAAGGGTGATAGAACAGATTTTTATAAAGATTACTTTCAGGAACAAATTTTCAGAATTATTGAGAGTTCATCACTTTTACTCCCGTTTTTTTATAATGCCCATGCTCTGGATAATCAGACTAATCCTCTTTGGCCCTTGACTATCGGAAAGGAAAGGTCATTTGCCATTACAAATTCTTTCGATTCCAAAAATTTTGAGGTTGTCGGAAATCTTCACCAAGGCCGAACGAAACAGAAACCGACCAAAAAAGACAAGTAAATTGGGAAGAAGTGCCCTTAATATAGAGGATTCCATCCCATAGGTGTGAACTGCAAACTGCATTTATGTAGTACCCTGATGTTAGTTTAGTTCAGCGTTGATCTGACTACCCATGTTTAACTTGGCTATGCTGATAGACAAATCCTATCTTTGTTAAAACATAACCTATAAATGGAAATCAAACGTCATCTTAAAATCGTAATCTGTCCCAGTAAAAAATGCAAAGCTCCTATTCATTTAAGTGAGGGCAGGTTTGTGGGCGGTGAAAACGATAGGGGCGGATTAGTGATCGAATGCGAAACTTGCAAAACTGTTTTTCCCTGTAAGTTAACTAATCCTTACGATGCATCGGGCATAGTAAATGGCGGGAAGAAGTTGGATGTATGGACCGATGAGCTTCCGGCTCACTTACTTGAGAAACATAAAATTTCTGCGACCCTGATGGATAAGCTGAATATCTCTGCAGTATTTAATTATGAGCGGCCACCAATGGTGGATTGGTCGCCCTCGGAGTTTCCTTTGTTTACAAAAGGTTCATTAAATTTTGAAAAGACTGCTCAGCAGGAACTCTTGAAATTAACGCAGGAGATCACTTCAAAATACCAGGCCTATGCCCATTTTTATTTGAAAGGCAGTTATAGTGCTGAAAAGTCTTTTATCATTATCAACTATAGCAGAGCTCGCAAAAACTATAGTGCCGTTTTTGCTAAGCGAGTAGATTCTGAAAATGACCTGTGCATGGATAATTTATATTTGATCCATCATTCTAGCGTAGATATAGAGTATGAAGTTGACGGGATTTACACCAGAGATCAACTGATCGTGTTTTTGGAACGTTTTTTAAATAGGTGGCGGTATACTGCGCGGGAAGTGCTGCTGGTTGTGCCTTTTATTGGTTTCAATTATAAGAGTTCGGAGCAAGCGCTACAAGAACTTTGGAACTGGCTGGAAATCAATGTCGATATTGAGAAAACCGAGCTTATTACACGCAAGGGTACTTTCAACCTTTACAAAAAAGCGCAGGACAATTCAGGAATAGATTTCAAGGTGCTAGTCGAGCTTGGACTTTTAGAGCCTTTAATAAAAAAGATGGACAAAAAGGGCACGGCTTATTTTCAGAAGTCTCACGCCAAATACTACGTTGGTATTTATGATGATTATGTAGAGGTGCTTTCAGGTTCGTTTAACATTCACACGGGCGCTTCCTATGAAAATATCTATTTTAAGAAATATGACAAGGACTTTTTTAAAGAGCGGTACCTGCACATGTTTAAGGATTTTCAATATAATGTTCAGCAGCAGGACGAACCAGTACACTACATGACCTTTGGAACTGATAGCCCCGAGAATTTGACGATGGGCCTTAAAGAGTTATTTGCTAAATATATCAAGTAAGTCAGCTATGGGTAATCGCGTGTCATGCTGAAAGGTCTCCAGACAAACCGGTCTCCAATATCTTTTGATTGATTTGCTTCATCACGATATTGATCAACTGGTTTGCAAGTCGCTGCGTTTCATCTGCGGATGGTGACTGATGGTACAACTTAATGAGCCAGGGCTGAGTTTTTGAACTACCCACCATGTAATTGTAATCATTGAAATAAATGAACAGGTCACTAATGGTATCGAATGCCTTTATGCCTGCCTTTTTAAAGCCCTTCAGGCTAATGGTAACCCCGACCTGTTGTATAATGCCCCGCTGATACATGGCCAGTTCCAAATCGTATGAGGTATTGTATTCAAAGGTGTTATTGTCAAAGGAGCGGTATAGTATGTGTGTGTCAAAAAGCGGGTAGATTTCTGTGTTTAAAGCTGTGTCTGCTTTCTTCATGATGTCCGGGAGCACATCCGTGAAAACTTTCATAATGGCCTTTGGGTTAACTTTTTCCTGTACTTCTTCTGTAGCTAGATTCGCGGTTAGCCTCCTCATTTGTGCCAAGGCCACCTGGTCAAAAGTTTCTTGTATGAATTGCGGAAAATCAGTCAATTCACTTTCCAATTCATGACTGTACTGATGAAGGTGGATGTGCAAAGTATCGCTCCAGAATGAGCCGTCTCCCCATTCCAAAGCAATATAAACGGGTACGATATTGTCCAGTTCTTCCAGTACCCTTACCTCATGTACCCGATTGATGAAGCTCAGTTCTGGTTCATCCGTCGCATCATCGGTATCTACGGGGATGGTCATGAGCCTTGTGATTTCAACTTTAATGAGCCTGTTCAGCAACAGACGATTGGCTTTATGTTCTTTGTAATATTTTGTAAAAAGAGACCCTGTTTTAGGGTGGACAGGCCAGCTGCCCAGCTGTATGCTTAGGTTACGTTCAATAAGTTGCTTAGCGTACTCCTTTCCGGAAACGACTTTAAAATCATTATCCTCGAACTCAATATCTCCATCCAGACCTGTTGAAGTATCACTGCCTATATTGTCGGGATTTCTGCGAATGATAGAGGGGAAAACCTTAACGCTGATTTCCATCTCACCCGCCCGGTAATTCCATTGAAAGTGCTGGTCGATCAGACGTCCATCTCCCTGTGATTCTACGATCACATAATTATTGAATGGCCTGTCCGTTTTTGAATGGTATGCCTTGAGCGAATCAATATCCCCGTAAATAAACTCCTTGATCAGGAATGTCCAGATGTCGTTATTGGCCGCTTTCCATATTCCCTCAAACATTAGATTGGGGTTCAGGCAGATGATCGTAGTAGGGTCAGGAAATTTGGTTCTCTCTATATTTTTCAAGGCGCGATAAGCTTCTGCCTCTGCTGATTGTTTCCATTGAAGCAATGTTTCCGCTGCGTAATTGCCCTTATTGGCATCGATTAAACGTGCATGTGCTCTGCACATCCAAATACCGTTGTCAATCGATTTGCGATCCCCGACAGTCATTTCGGGAAGATAACGCGGGCCAAGTGGTGCCGCAGCATGGATATGTGCGGCTTCTCCTAAAATAATTACCTTCTGATGATCTGTCGTATTTGGCCCAATGGTTATCGCCGGGCACCCTGGATAACTGCAACCATATGCCACCCGGCCCGCTAAAATGCGTTTGGTTTCGGTACTAAAGTTATCCCGGTTCATCATTTTGACATAGCCTTATTAATTGCATAAACGAAGGTTAAGTTTTCCAATCGTATTTGGTGATGTCGCAGCCGCATCGAATTTTCTTGGCAACCGTGTCATAATTTCTTAATGAAACATCGGGTTTTTTACAGGCTGCATCCTGGCAATGAAATAGCTTTTCAAATTCTATTATATCACTCCAAAATGCCTTTAAATCTCCAAGTTTTGGGTCAAATGGGTTGTCATGTGAAAGAAGGTTGCCGAATACCGAAGAGCCTGACAACTTATCTATAATTGGAAGTTTCGCTTTTAATTCCACACTGGTCTTGTTTATTTTCGATTTCAACTCGTTAATCATTTCATCTGGCATCCTCTTTTCGTTTACCTCGTTGTATCTGAAGCTTAATTTAACCTCTAGGTTTAAACAGATCGTTTTTAGGATGTGCTCCAAATATCTCCGTATAGGATTTCCCAGAAAGGTTACGTTTCCATTAGCTAAGTTAAGTTCTATCATTTCTTTTAGGTCATCGGGCGATTCATTTAAATGTGTCCCTTTTGCTTCTGTCCACTTGATTTCGTTAATCAACCATCCTTTTTTCTTAGCAATCTGACGAACATATTGGAACCATTGTTCTTCATGGGTAAGCAAGACGATTTGATAGTCCGCGAATTTTTCGAACAACAGGTCAGCAAATTTTTTCCTGTGATTGGTGTCAAAACTTGAGATAATATCATCTAGTATTAAAAACTTATTTTCCTTATTAAAAGCAACCACCGATGCTAAAAAAAATGAAATGCCAAAACAGTTCAGGTGAGATTCGCTAAAATATTTTTGAGGCGGTGATACCCATTCCCCTTTGTACTTATATTCAATGGTTATACCGTTAAGCTCGTCTTCCTCACCAATGGTGACGATACGGATTTCCTCAAACAATTCACCGGGGTTCATGTACTGGTAAAACTCATTGATGGTACCCGAAAAGGTATCAATAAAATTCTGTAGACCTTCTTTTTGCTTTTTTACAAACTCGTTAAATATGATCTCCAGCGAGTTTTTTTGTTTTTCAAGTTTCTCCCGGTCTTTCTCGAAATTTTTGATTTTCAAAAAAGCATCTTTGGCAGCTGATATATTAGCATATAGCACAGTTGTGTTGTCACTTTCAATGGCTGTTTTTATCTTTGTGATCCGGGCAGTTATGTCGACGTTTTCAAGGAAATCCGTTGCCTGAAGTTTCAACGAAGATGCGTCGCTTAACTTATTGCCGGAGGTAACCTTTTCCAATGCAGCTTTCTGATACAGTTCGATTTTCTCTTTCAATCCAGCAACAGCCGCGCTGATTTTTGCATTGGCCGGATCTTTATACAGCAGGTCGGTTGCCAAAGCATCGAGCCTTTTGATACGTTCCGCAGCAATGGCCACCATGCTTGTTTTTGAACTGTCGAAAGCCGCTTTCTTTTTAGCAGATTCTCCTATTTCCTGAAGACGTACTTTTATTTCTGCCTGTAAGTCGGTCAGGTTTTTTGGTTGTAAGCAAAGCGGACAGCTTTCGTCCTTATGGAATTTCTTGACGATGACATCATTTCCGACCTTTAAGAGTTCGGCAAGATAGGTCTGCATGATGGATTCTACATCATCGGCAATTTTATTAAATTCCGCATGGTATTTAGTGTATTCAGTATCGATGAAATCAACTTCCTTTTGTAGGTTCGTTAGTGATGCCTGACAGGTTTCCAGAAACCTCAGCTCGTTTACGAATTTGGAGGACGCAGGTGTTTTCAATTTAGCCAACACCTTATCTATATCGGCCATTGAGGCAACGGTGAAGCCTAAGCTGAATGGAGCAATGGTTTCATTGATTTTCTCAAAAAGATTGGCCTCTCGGCTGAAGGCCGCCCCTATTTTTTCAATTAAGGTAGTTTTTTGAGTATTGATTTGGTTCTCAAAGTTTTGGTTTTTGATTTCAGCTTTGACAAAGTTGAAAGACTTCTTTAATACTTCTTTTGCTTTTGTCACTTCGGAGAAACCAATAATATCCGACAAGTTCTTTAGCTTGTCACTCTTTGTTTGGTCAACAAAATCGCGCAGGAACTGGTAACGCAGTAACAAGTTTTCTTTTCGTGACCGTTCAAGATATTCTGCAAAATCGGTTGTCTCATTTGAAAATTCAGTAACTAATTTTCCTTTTTTATAATAGAGCTTTCTTTCGGCATTAATGGCCGGTTTACTATAGTTGATCTTGATCGACGATTCTTTTTCCCCAGATAGGTAAGCGTTTCTAAGCGCATCTTTCAAATCTATTTCCTGGCTGCCCAGGTGCGATACCGCATCGGTGTAATACCATTCCAGTGCATCCGATATACTGCTTTTACCAGTGCCATTATCCCCGTATAAAAGGATGGATTTTTCACCAAGATCTAAGGCGAACTGTTCCTGGACTCCCCTTAACCCGGAAATATGGAGTTGCTTAATTTTGATCGGCATCCTGCTCTCTTAAAGTGTGTAATTCATTTTTCACGTTTGTGTCGGTGAGTTTCCCCTGTTCGTATAGGGTTGCCAAAGATTGCGCAAGCGTTTTGTCTACATTTGGAATGTTTCCAATCTCTTTAAAAAAGTCATCCAAAATTTCCTTGCCCGATTTTACCTCGTTACTCATAGCTGTTATTTAAAATAGTTCCAGTCGATCTTGAAATGTGTTGCGATATTGTTACTCATCACATCCAGACCTGTCTTATTATTGCAAATCGGATAAACGCCAAAATGCTGCACAAAATTTAAAATGAAATAGCTTTCCAAATCCTCAACGCGAAAAGCCCAGATACCTTTAAGCATTTCGAAATTGATATAGGTAAACCATAGCGGTTCCACTTTTCTATAACTCACCAAACCGACGTTTTTTGATTTACCGCCAAAGTGACCATTCAACCTGCTTCCGATACTGTTGGTTTTCTTTTCACTCATGCCAATGTAAAGCAGCCTGGAAGTATCAAAGGGATATTGAATCTGAATAGAAGAACTAAAAATAAAGTATAGTCCGGTAATGCCGTTCAATGAAAGGATATTACCAGCGTCAAAAGTTTTAGGGCTATCAAAATAAATATTGACGGTTGGGTTTGTCTCGCTCATTTTAAGGTAAAGGTCTAATAATTTAAAGGGTCGTCAGCGTTTCTAAAGGTACTAAAATTTTAAATCTAACATTGTTTGTAATGATGTGCACCAAGTATCTCGTTAATCCTTATACCGTCGTTGGCGTAACCGTCGAGGTCGGGAACAGCATATCTTCCCTGATGCCCATTTTAAATAGTTGTCCTTGGATATGCGCTGCCGCAGATTGATCAAATTCTATCCGTTCTATTTCATCTGGCAGGTTTTTGTCTTTCACAAAAGTCAGCTCTTCGTTTGGGCTTGGCTGAATGGTAAATAAACCCCGCCTGTCCTGTAATTCTTGTGGCAATGATTGGCGGTTGGAAGACACCAACTATTGGATAGTGATAAAATATTAATTAATAAAACAATCCTTTTTATTAATCTACGTTATCGTGTAAAAAAGAGCTATTTGGTATAATTTCTGTTCCTTCGTCATTGCGTAAAGTAAATCGCGAAGATTGCGACTCAGAAGATTGTTGATCTTTTTGCATTTGCTTTCGTTTATAGGCTGGCTCATTTTCTAATTCCTGCAAGCCATTTGTAGTCCGCAATTTTATGCTTAGGTCTTTTATTCTTAGAATACGTTCTCTCGACCTCTCAAATTGATCTTCAATTGATTCATCATTTTCATTAGCAACTACTTTCTCCAATTTGGCTATTGGCTCAGGAACAATTAGCTTTTCGCCTAAAGCAGCATCAATAGCTGCGGCTTCTTCTCTTATCAATTGGCTAATAATACTAAGATTTTCAAGCTCTGCTAACTGACTAACATTCGCTTGGATAGTGCGAATTCGTTCATTCACATCGGTAGCTGGCAATCTTATGACGCTATAACCTAATTCTTCATAAATATTCTCAATTTCCATGTCTAAGAATAATTGATCCTTTGAAGATTCACGTCTTATACCATCAATTTCTAATGAAAATGGCTCACAGATGAAGACCTTTTTAAATCGATAAAGTTTCGATGAAAGCCGAAATTCATCCGTTACAGGAATTTCCAGCATTTTTAAGAAAGGTATATTATCAGGTATGCAATAGTCATGAAAAACTAATTTACCTGAAGGAATAGTTTGAAGCTTGTTAATCATCTCGGCAAGAATTTCTGATTGAAAAGCATGCTCATCTCGGTAAATCTCCTCTAGGGTCATCCCGGTATTCAACCGATTTTCTATTAATTCCCTACTAATATCCGAACAAGTAGCATAACCAAGCTCCTTCAATTTTTCAATCAAAGTAGTTTTTCCAGAACTTGGGGCTCCAGTAATGACAACCCAATTAGTATTAATTTCATAATTTGGATTTACACGAAAAAAATCCATTAGTTCAATAACATCCATATTCCTTATCGCTGAAATCTTAAAACATACGAATAATGACTCCCATTAGACTTTTCGATTGTAATAACTTCTTTCATCAACAAATCCTCTTGAAGGAGTTCTTTTGCCACATCAAACGGATCGACCTGTCGAGGCGCCAACGCGGTAACCTTATCTTTTCCTAACTGAAAATCATATAGTGGTTTAAGTTTGGCATAACTAGGTGCGGCATCTGCAATTACGACAATGCCCTTAGTGTTCAATAAGCTTGCCAACTCTTTAAAATCTGGCATGTTAGGCAGCGAACTTAACACAAAGGACAAAATAATGACATCGTATGTCTCGGTTTCAAGCTCAATAGGCAACTCATAAATCGAGTTTTCAAATATACGACATACAATTTTTGATTTTTCCAGGTTAGCCTCAAATTTAGCGCGCATTTGAGCAGACGGTTCAATGCAGTGCCAAACGATATTTGAATGGCCGAAATAATGAAATGCAATATTCCGTCCAGTTCCGCTACCAATGTCCAACACCTTTAATGAAGACACATTTCTTAATTTTTCATTAAGAAGCAAAATCACGCTCTTATGGGTATTAAACATTTCTCTAGTATTCCGGTCATCATACTTATCAGCTATCAAATCATAAAAGGCAACCGAATTTTCAACTTCATGTATTTCGGCGCGTTTTTCATCGAGCTCATCGGTGTCGGTGGATTTATTAGCTTTACCAGCTAGAGGAACCAGAATATTTACCATGTCTAGTAATAAGGACTGTTCCCATAATTCACCAAAGCTATCAAACTCTTGGATTTTCTGGGAAATGATTTGCTCACATTTCTCTGATCTAATTTTATCTATAAGAGCATTGGTTTTGAAGTGCTTATTATTGGTCAAATCGATAAAATCTTGGAGATCATTTTCTCCCTTAGTTGGTGATTTTCCAACTCTAGAAATAAATGAAAGCATTTTAGTAAATGCCAACATTTCAATAGAAGGAACCTTTATATTTTGAAGCTTCTCGCCCCTATAGCTGAAAGGTTGAGCATCTATCAACAACTCTTCCCAATTTATTCCCATATAGGGCTCTCGCTCCCAAATCTTCGGTCCTAAAAAAATCATTTTATTCTTTTTGATTTTATTGACAATTTCGAAAGATGGGCGGTATTCATCTTCGTTGAGGTCAATCACGTCGTAGTTTTTACTAGGATATAAATCCTTTATCAATTGCTGAACAGTCTTATGATCACAGACTAGATCCAAATCTTTAGAATTCCGACTAGAAACATATTGTTGTACCGCAAGCCCGCCAATTAATAAATGGGGCTTGGTTAACTTAGCATTAATCCTCTTCAACTCCTCTTTCGCGGTGTTGATTTCAATTTCCTTGCGATCAGACATATGAGATTGTTAAAATTTCTTTTAAAAAATAAATATATGAAAATGACACGAATAAAAGACATCTCTAAACCATTTAGAAAACATTAAAAAAATGCTGATCGGTATGCATCATATTTTTAAAGAAAGTTTTTTCGATCGAATAGCGGTTTTATCTATACCTCCTTATTATCTAAACGATATTCTGAAAAATCAGAATGTATTTTCAGTCATATTGAAGCGCAATTAATGTGATGATAATTGGGCTAAGTTAAATTAGCCCTTCATCTCCAAATGAATAATACCTGTTCCTTGTTACAATCAGATGGTCAAATACATTCAACTCTAGCAATTTACCTATTTCAACCATTTTCCTGGTCAGGTTGATATCTGCTTCACTAGGTTTTAGGCTTTCACTAGGATGGTTATGCGCCAAAATAACTGAGGTTGCCTGTCCCTTTAATGCTACGCTAAAGATCAGCTTCGGATCTGCAACAGTAACAGTTTTTCCTCCAGCAGCGATTTGAGATATGCCGATCACCTTACTAGCGGTATTTAAAAGAAGTATATAGAACTGCTCTTGGAAGTTAATCCTATCTAGATCCCAATTGTTGATCAGTACCTCATAAGCTTGTCTGGAAGTAGTTACGCTTGGTCTTTCGCTGGCACGAAATTTCGGATGGTAAGAAACTCTGATCTCTGAAACCTGTAATAGTGGATTTAAATTTTGCGCTTTCATCTCTTTAAATTTTAAATGGAAAATTTTGATTAATTGCGCGAACACCAGCCGGTGACTGAGCAAGCAAAAAATGCAGCGGAATAAATGGGCTAAAGGGAAAGCCAGTGGGTTTATGCCGAACAATTTTTGCGCCCCGAAAGTCCACCGGGTACCTTGGTGCTGATTAATTAAATGGGTATTTAATCTGTCCTTACTAAATCCCGTATGGCATTATAGAAAAATCTAAGAATATCCAATTTTTGCACATGTGATATCCATATCAACTATTTAGGATACTTGAACTATGAAATTACGATTTGATCTCTGTCAAATATCAATGAAGCAGAAATTGGATTTCTGATAAACAACATATCTCCAGGTTCAGATAGGGCGAGATAGAAATGGGTATATTTGCGCAACCTATAAAAAATATAAATTTGCATCCTATGCTTTCCAAAACCAAATTCATTACAATCTTTCTGATGGTCATGGCATTGATTGCTTCCAAGGATGTCAGGTCACTGGAAAAAACTACGCCCAAACAGGTAACCGTCCCTATTGAGAAAAAAACTGACACACCAAAGCACGTAATGCCAGCTGTCAATGCTGTGCTGGTTGTAAAAGAAGTCAAGGTACCATCAAGGAAACTTGACCATTGCATCTACATTCGAATGGATAATCCTGCGGCCAAAAACACCAATCCATGGTACAAGGACATTCTTCCCGTGATTACCCTTGTACTGGGTTTGCTGCTCAAAGAGCTGATCGACGGCTGGGGAAACATCAAGCGGACGAAAAAGATTGGTAAAAGGTGGAAGACGGAGCTTGAGATCCTAATCAAGCCATTAGAAAGGCAAGTTGAGGAAATTCAAAAAGCGATAGATCACCGGCAGGCAAACCCGAATGAACCTCCAAAACTAGTCAGCATAGCTTCGTTAGAGTGCGAAAACTTCGAATCGCTAGACAAATCCGAATTGCTCACCTATATTAACAGGTACTTCATTAACGATTACAAGGAGGCAGTATCGCTGACCGGGCAGATCAATCTCCAGATCAGTATCATCAAATCCAATAGCCTATTGCTCAAGGACACCTTTTTCAAGGGACTAGAAGAGATAGGAAAAAGAAACGATAAACTGAATGCAAATTTCCAAGAACTGCTACATGCACTTCACGTCTATAAAAATACACTTATCAATAAGGGTGGAAAAGAAGCTCTTTACAGCGATAAGTTCAGGACGTTGGACGAACTTTATGGTGTACAGGTTCTCCCCCATTTGGAAGATGGTAAATTCGACTACCGTACTTTAGATAGAGAATATTTTACCCCTATGATCAAAGAACTCGACAGGCTAAGCGATGATACAGATACACATCAAATGGCTACTGTAACTCGTAAATGTTTGGACAATGTTATGGGCATCCAAATGGAAAGCCTCTACCTAACCACCAACCTTGCTAATCTAATGCATTATTTCCAGCAGTCGAAAACGGATCTGCAAAAGGTGCTCGAATCGCTTGATCCAACTAGGAAATTATTTAAAATCATATAGGGAGGTACTATAAGTAATCTTTGCGCTGCTGGTTCGCGTTCTTTGGGCTTTTTAGACGACCTACTTTAAACGCACAAATACTTAAGCGTTTACAAACCAAGCGATAACCTCAGCCGGCATAATAACTGTTGAGGTGCGGCTATGCTGGCCAATATAAATACCAACGAACTGGCCATTCGCATCAAAGACGGGGCCACCACATTCGGTGGCCTTAATTGCTGCATCTTGTACAACAACCTTTTTAAAACCGTCTGAACGAAAGCTTCTGCCATCGGGGAAAGAATAAGCGGTATGGCTATAATTATGAAATATACCTAGGGTCACCTTAAGCTTGGTTGATCAAAATTAGTTTATAAGAAAATAAGTCGGAATTGATTCTCACAACCCTAGATATAGCTAAACCAATGCATCTTTTTTCATTAGCTACGCGTTCCATCACTATAATTGCGGATGTAATATCTTTCGTCTAATATTTCTTTCAGGCAAAGCTCTTCAAGATTGGATGAACTTTGCTTAAAATACTTAGCTAGCTTGTTTTCCCCTGTGTACTCCTTTAATAGAATCGCTGGCCTCCAAAAAGCCAAAAACTTACCCGGACTGATCAGGATCAAATCTTGGGTTCCTTTAAAATCAGGAGCAACCAATTTTTGATGACTTCCAATAAAATCATTAAAGTGCTCCAAGCAGTGTCGGATATCTTTTATCTGGAAAGTCTCGTCCGTATTAAAAGAAAACCAATGGACAAGTGATTCATCTAATAGATCTTTTCCAGATAAAAACTCAATAATCTGTTTTTTGAAATGTCCCTTGAGCCCTAGAAATACATCCAGCAACCCATCTGATTTGAGCCTATCCACTTGCTGTTTAACATTCCTACAAGCATTTTCGAAATCGGGATTACCAAGTTCTTCTGGTAAAGGGATTGCCCATCCATGGTGATAACAGCTGCTTTTTAGTTCATCCATGATCTGGACTGCCTTCATCGGATCTGAGGTACGAGTGATTTCTTTTAGTTGGTCATACACCTTGGAAATCTGCAGTAGCGAAGCATGCACCGACTGTTTTAGACTTTGAAATCCTTCTGGCACAGGCATTCCCCAATTTGGAATTGGTTCTTTATAATCCCCCTCTATATCGTCGATGGGTGCCTCCACGGAGGGCAGGCTCCATGAGACGAATTTCCGGTTACTGGTGAAGTCAGCAAGTTTCAGCAATTGCTCCATACGGTCTAGTACAATTGTAGGATGAATTATCTTATATTTAAGATTACTCAAAATTTTCCGGCCCGGAATAACATACTGCATACCATTTTTGGTCTTTCGTAGCTTAAAATCCTCATGCAGAGTTTCTGCAGTCAGAAAATAATGCTCATTGGAGCGCTCATCTCCACTATGGCAAAGAATAAAAAATTCCTTCCTGGGTAAGCCCTCCTTATCAACGATATAATCCTGATGGATACGTTGCTCAGTTTTGGAAGAAGCAAAGTATTTTACCTGTACAACCCCAAACCTTGGACCTTCTCTATCTAGCAAGTTTGCCTGGTTTAGTCTTCTTTGAATAATAAAATCGGCACCATCAATATCTATCGATCTTTCTAATATCCAGAATCTATCCAATAAAAACGCCCGGGCCCTTGCCTCAGCTAGGCTTCCGTTGTGCATCCGCTTCATCCATGGCGGTATCTTGTTTAAATTTTCTTCTATCATAATATTTAGCGCGATTCAAAATCTGATTCATCCTGTTCAATTCTAAGGTTAAGGATTGGGAATTCGGCCTTGATTTCTTCAGCAAGTGCCAAAGCCATGCGTCCTTCTGGTGAATTTGCATAGCTACTATAATCGATGCCCAATCTCCGCTCTAATCTTTCCAGCATATCAAGCTTTTGGTTTAGCAATATCATGCGATCCATTGCATACTGCTGGCGTTTCACTGCAAGATCTAATTCCTTTTCTTCGCGAAAGTACTCCAGTTCAATTTTCTGCTTTTCAATATCTAGACTTTCTTTTTCAATTGCCGATCCTAACTTCGCCAGCTCGGCCTCCAGTTTATCCACATCTAATAGCCTACCCGCTGCTAACAACTGCTTAAGGTCTCCATAAGCCTCTGCCACTAAGCTACCATGTTCTAAGGTACGCAAAACCAAAGGCTGACCTGCTGGTAGAAATTTTTCCAGTCTGGACAGCTTGCCTAAGAAATCACTTATTTTATTTAAATGCCAGGTGTTAAGTTTGACTTTCAGGATCAATCGGGCAGGGCCGTTGCGTAATGCGGTTGTCTTCAATTGTGTTGGAGGAGGAAGAAGGAATGACGATCTGCCTCGATATCGCTCGGGTACTTTCCCGTATTCGTTAAGTACATCACCTGCGGCCTGATAATTCCCGCTGGCGCCATTCTCTTTAAGTAAACCTGCAAAAAAATCATTAATGGTTTGATTAAAAGATAATGACGGTCGATACCTCAGCTTGTCCAGGCGCTTTAATGCCAATGTTAATTCTGATAAACTATCTTCCCCATTGCTGCCTGAATCCATAATCATCTTAACTATCCGGCGGTAAAATCTTTTACGTGTAAATTTGAAATTATTCCATTTCGATGTCGAACGCGGCAAGTAAAAGTTTTCAAACGTTGTTTCAATAAAATGACAGAGCATAGGTGGACCCATCTGCCTAAAATCATTTGAGCAATTACTGAACTCGCATTTTTCAAATACTGAATCATACAAGGAGGATTTATTAAGGTTACAATTGTCTATTTTGCAACCATACATATCAACACGGAGAAAATTCACCTGTAGAAACAGGCAAAGCTCGAATGAACACATGGCGAATTCCTTAATATCGAAGAAAGAATGTCCGTTAAATTCGGTAGTTTCAAATACACATAATTTTAGGTTAGTGTCGTCGAATGGACATTGAGTGAATTGCCCTTCCTTAAAGCTACAGCCCGAAAATGTACAGCCCATCCATGATACATCATTAGCTTCAAAGCCAGTGAAAGTGCAGTCGACAAAAAAACAGGTGTTAAAAGTTAGATGGATAAAATCCGGCAGATCAAAAGTACAACGTGTAAACTTAATTAACCCCAGTTCACTGGAATCCAGCCGCAGCCTGGTGAACACTTTATCTTCAAAGGTCAACTCCTTTAGATTTAAGCCTGATAATTTTACGTCCTTAAACTCTGCAAGCTTATGCTCCTTTAGCTTTATCCTTATGGCTCTATTACTAGAATGCATACCACAAAAATCACTAAAAGAAATGGCTATATTCTCACATCCGGGCTTTTTACAATGTTTGTCTTTCATACTAATTTAAATTAATGGCTTACATAGTAATGCCCTACAAAAAATTACTCAATTGTTCCTTCCGCACCATTTCCCTTATCTTCTCTTTTATTTGGTACGAGCATAATCCTCCAGAAATCAGGGAAAAATTCATTCTTATAATAAATGTGAGCAAGTGTTCTCAAATAGCTAAATCCAGCTTTGTCTGTCCTATAGTTGATCTTCTCAATAGGCTTTGTACACATCCATTCCCTAAAGTCTTTAAAGGAACTTTTCAAACTGAGATTCGTCTCAACATAGAACTCTTGATCAAAATGCTTCTCAAATAGCAATTGCTCAATGTCATATGCTTTAAAATTAGGATATGCGGTTTGTAAATTGATTTTCCCTTCGAAGCCTGGTTTGTAGCTGTCATAGATAAATTCACCTGTTAAAACAGTTGCCAGTTCAAATAAAATCATAATGAGTAGCGAACTCCGATCTTCGTACCCCTCTTTCTTACCACTAGCCATGGCTTTGATTAACAAAGAAGGATCCTGGGAAAGCAAAGGAAAGCGATCAGCTATCATTTGAGTAATGACTATATTGTCAAATAAGCTCACTAAATAGTCGGCTACGAACCGCATGTCGTCTTCATCATGTTGATCTAAAACAAATCGAAAGACATTAAGCACAGTGATAGAATGATAGTCCATTACTGCCCTGTAGCAACCATCATTATTCTCAATCAATAGCTTTAAAGCAGCCTTTTGCTTGCTCAGTAATATTGTCCGTTTTGCGGCTGAAACTGTAGGTAAAAATCGTGGGTAGTATTGCCTAGCCTGACAGTAATAAATAAAATAATTAAGATATTCAAAACTTCTCAGTGGAAAACCTGCCTCCTCAAAAAATCCGCCTCGCTCTGAGTAAAGTCCATTTTCAGTAGATGCTACAGGAAAAGTGGTCACGAAATAATTGTCCAGCATTTTATAGTGTAATGAGACAAGTTTTCTAAATTCCCTAGTTACAGAAGGTTTAGTTTCCAGCTTATTCAACAACACCCACGACCATGTTTTCAACAAAAGATAGGTGAGGCACTGTTTAGCGGGTTCTAAATTCCCATTTTCGATGCTATAATGGAGGATTACGTTTCCTAAAAGAATCTGAGTCGCAAAGAATTTATGAAACGATCTTCCTTTTTTTGTTTCACCAATTTTTTCTATTTGCAAATCAAACAGCGTTCTAAAGTCGTTGAAGTCATTTTCAGGCGCATCTAGAAGTATGAGCGTTCTCTTAAACAGCCGGAGGCTCTGTTCATCCGTCAACAGGTTTTCATTAAACAAATATTGACTAAACAGATCTGTTAGATAAAAAATATCCCACCTTTCAAATTCCCCATCTTTGAACTCCCTGGCTATGAATCCTTCAAAGGTAGGCCTGATGTTTGTCTTCATTATCCCATTATGGACAAAAACGATTTTGATCGGTAAAGAATTAAAAGCTGGAATAGAACTGTCATTGAAGGCCGTATCCTTCGCCTCTATTATTGATTCACGAACGCCGTCTTTTGAAGAGTAGTTTTTGTCCGTTATATCTTTATCAGCATGTCCTTTTAACTCAAAATAATAGCGATGCTTGATTCCTTGTTCGTCTTTACCGATGGCGATAATGTCTTTTCCATACTGAGATTGCCCTTTTGCCTCTTTTGCTGTTGCCACAATACGAAAGCCCATCAGGTTAATTAATATCGGAAACAGGGCGTCAAGTTCCCCGTCCTCTTTCAAATTTTCAAGGTATTCCCTTACAATAATATTGTTGCTTCCCATCGTTTAAAATCTTTCGTCCAGTCTTCTATATACCATGTTCGCATTTCATAATCATATTTATTCGGCGATATGGAGTGTTGCCTCGGAAACACCATACTTGCGCCAATTTTTGAAAGCTGGCCTATCTGGCTGTTTACCTTATCTTCCTGCTTCCAACCTCCGCCTTTAGCAAGTATTACGGTTGTAGCTAGTTGACTGATAATACTACCCTTATCTACACTTTTCTGAATAGAGCTATTAAATTTAGCCCTCCATATTTCGTCGAATTCCTTCATGAGTTTAGATTGAGTGTAATATGGATTCAACTCTTTGATAGCTGATTTTTGTCTCATCATTTCAGTTATCTGCTCGTTTTTTTCTTTTAATCTCACAATCAGCGCCTGATCATCGGGATCACTGTGGTCTGCATATTTTTCAAGAATGTCAATGATAGGAATGCCATAGTTTTCAATTTCATATTCCAGCTTTAGCTTAAATACATCAGCTACAAATTTTGAACTGCTTTTTCTTATTGGCAACACGATTGGAAGTGCGCGTTCAATATCTAAGTCCATGTGGAGAACCGACACCCAAAGTTTGTACTGGTACATCGGTGGCAATGTGAGCAAATCTATTGCAAAATTGAACTGAAGTCGTGAGTGATTCACAGATTTCAAGATCTGACCTGCAGTCAGTCTGATCGGTCCGTCATCATGTATTAGCAACGCAATCAATTCCATGGAAAACTCCTCGGGCGTTTCATCTAAAAATTGATGGATAGGGTAATCAAAAGCACTAACAGGAAATTTCGCTCCATAGGAGGCATGAGCTTTTACAAAATCAAAAAAGCACTTTGGCTTGTTTCGGCCAGCTAAGGCATTGCTGATGCCGTCATGCAGAACTTTATTTGTGACTTCCGTTCCTATTGAAAGGATCAGCTGACTAATTTCAACATCATGACTATCAATCATTCTCAGGTTATGAAGCAACAATTGCTTTAACGCTATATTTGGTTGGAGAATCAAATCCTGCAATGCAGAAAATGACTTATTAATAACGGTAGTTCCCGATAGGTTGCTATTCCCAATGAGCCTTACGTAAAAAAGCGGCATGCCCATCAATAGCTCGTCGGTTTGAGGATTTATTAATTCAATAAGATCTATAATTTCCAATGCCTGTTTTTCGTCCCGGATTTTAAATGCGGAAACCGCTGTAACGATAGACAGATGGGTTTTTTCATCTTTAAGAATAACTTGCAGGAACTGAGGATTGTTACCGGTCACATGGTATTTCCCTGCAATTACCGCAGCGAAAATCAAAGTCGGGATGCCTGGTTCAGAAAGGCAGTAGTTTAAATACTCATCAGCGATAGTTTCTTGTAATCCGCTATGTTGTGTAATGCCAATCCCAATTTGACTTATGCTGGCATTATAATAAACATTGGATTCCATTTTTGGAATCAAAAATGTACTTAACTTAATTACATGTTTAACAGGTAAATCTAAAACCGGGAGATTTTCGAACAACACTTGATTAAATTGGTGAAGTAAGAATACCTTATCCTGAGATTCGAACATTGGGATGACATCTTCGAAATTGCTGGCATGTTCAAGGGCAGACTTTACCAACAGGTATTTTAATAAAGAATTAATTTGCTCTGTAATACCAATAACGACTCTGTTATTTTCTCTATAATATTTTTCAACCTGCTGGATAAATTCCAGGCTGGCCGCAAAATCTTTGTTAAGCTTGAAGTTCAACTGTGAAGAAATGGCCTTAAAAAAAACACTGATGAACTCTTCTGTAGGAATGATAAGAACTAAGTCCGGCTGTTCATCCAGATTCCCAAGCTTCACCAATTTTTTATAGTCATAATTAAAATCCGATCTACCGAACTGAAAAGTCTTTTTCGTAATACTGACTTTAGCCAATTCTTCAAGCGTAAGTACTTTGGTTTTTATAGGTTTTTTCAAGCGTTAATATTATTTAGTTAGCAATAAACTAGGGAAAGAAATGACTGATGTAAAGATAACTTTTTTAAATAACACGAGTAAATTGTAGATTGGGTATTTCGGCAATAGTGACCAGTATTTCGGTTGTTCGTCACTTTTGTGAAAGAATTGATATTCATTAATTAGAAGCTGACATGATTCTTGAAAAGGCCACGTAAAAACTGTGCGAACATGTTCTAGCTGATTAAAATTTGGAGGTTTCATCAAAATTGAAGAAGACCCCATTTACCTAGATACACACACGACCAAGTATTGACATTAATATTTTTTTTATCTATAATTGTGTATGCTTATGGCAAGCATGCCCGTTCGTGCAAAGATTTCATCAGCCAATAGTTTAATAATGCAAACCTACCTGCTTATTATCCAACCAAGATTACGAACGCAAAATTCTGGATAATAAAGTTGGTGAATAAGGAATGTATTATGAAAACAGTTGAGTACTTCAAACTCCAAGCAAAAAATCTTTTTAAAGATTACAAAACCCAAACGTCCGTTTTCGAGTCTAAATTAGGCCGCAACATGTATAAATACGAACCAAAATATTTTGATTTTGGCACACTCGTATCTGACTTCAGTATTGATGAAGATAATTTCACGCTGATGAATGCACAGCACATCATTGCGAAATTAGGAGGATTTACTAAATGGACAGAGATGTCAAAAGCATCGCCATCCAGGTTGGAATTATCAAAATTATTATATGATAACATGGATAGGGTCAGTGTACGAGATTGGCAGGATTATATCTTAGGCGTAGAAACTGGTAACAAAACAATTGATGATGAATTCAGATTAGAGATCTTTATCCGGATTTTTCTGGAAGGAGAACAGGACATTTATTATGAGGACTATCGACTATTACCGAGCGAAGAACCGATCATTGAAAAGAAACAGATTGATCGCCTGGAGAGCAAACCCATCGCAAAAATCTCCTCGCTCCCTCTTAATAAGGATGACCGAAAAGAATTTATTACGGCAGCAGACAACGCATTTGAGCGAATCATTGAACATATCGAACCTGAACACCCGGAATTGACCCGTTCTTTGTGGGATGCGGAACACTTTATTGACAAAGAGTTACTAAGCTCAGATATGTTGCCAATAGACCGTGACTATGCGCTTTCTTTAGTTGATTCTTTCTTGGTTCAATATGTTATTGGTCTTGCCGTTAAAGCTGACGATCAGGCCGTACACCTTAATTAAGTAAGTTTAATCCTCTTAAATGAACATAAAAAGCACTTAAGGTTGGATCAAAAATGCCCCTTGCATTCTTTTGATGAAGGGGCATTTTCTTTTGCTATAATATCTACTTAAAGCAATTAGCCTCTGGAATCTGCTATGAAAGAGACCTATAAAATACAGCACAAAATAAAATAAACCCGATTGAAAAGCGGGACTATCGGGAAAGAGAAGCAGTGCAGAATCTTTTCAAACCCAAAATAATCTGCGTTTTTAAGTTTATCTCTATTCTTTTTTATCTTTTAAAATCAATGAGTGATTTTAGTGTATACGTGCCTGGTTCCATCGGCTGAGATTTGAGTAATTGTCTTTTTATCCGTATCAACTTTAAATATCCTTACTTTACCTGTCATCGGTTCGGTAATCCTTAGTGTAGTGTCACTGGCCTGTAATGTGGCTACCTCTATTTCATCCGCTCCATAATTGTTCCATAGCCCTGCCTTTTTATTTTTATTTGGCCGTTCAGGATCATCCCTTTTTGCAGCAGACCAGGTAGCAATTACTTGAATATCAAATTTACCTTCATCGGTAGACTTAACTTCCATGGTGTCTTTAAAATAATCATACTCATTTTCACCAGTAGAAGCATATTTTCCAGAAATATCTTCCTTTAATCGGCCTGAAGATGAGCAGGCAGAGACAATAAGGGTTAAAAATATGGCATTTAAAACAGGTGTCAATTTCAACGTTCTCATAGAAACAACATTAAGGATGGACGATAATTACAATTGCTAAATTAACAAAAAAATATAAATATCATATTGATTAGTAACTCATTGCCCATTCAGCAAACCTATAAAACTACTTTAAGTTGCAGATGTCATCCATAAAATCTCAAAATCCAAAAGATGTTTTTCGGGAGATTGCCAAAAACAATTTATAAAAAAAGCGGTAAACAATCATACCGACTGTTTACCGCCATCTAAATTAACGCTCTCTATCATAATACGTCTGAAACAGCCAATTATTGTATCAAGCCAACTATTAACACTTATTTTTACATACTCCTAAATATATTCAAGTTAAAGGCTCTGATCATTAACCTATTTATATCCTGACACAAGACAAAACTTCGCAAATCCTAAATTATAATCTAAAGCTCGGGATTCTGTTCGAGGTTTAATTCTTTGAATATCTCTTTTGTGATCATCTTGGTATTGTAGGCCAAATGCTCCCAATTACAATGTTTAATAGCAACAGGATATGCAATGCTGCTTTCCCTTTTGGTTAAATCCATACTGATCACTGAGCGCTCCGATATAAGCAAACATTGATTAGAGTTGTGTTCAAAGATAACCTGACATGGGGTAAAGGGTCATTTAGAACCGCTTTCATCAACCCGACATTTCTTGATAACTTACTGAAAATCAAAGAAAAAGGACTGCTTTTTGACGAGCAGTCCTTAGTCAATTTGGGCTTGAGCCCGGTTAGTACCCGGAGCCGGAGTCGAACCGGCACGGTTTCCCACAGGTGTTTGAGACCAGCGCGTCTACCAATTCCGCCATCCGGGCATGTGTTGGACGGGATGCAAATGTAGAAAACGAAAGCGGAAATCACAAAAATATTTTCACTTTGATTTGAAATATTTTATAACCCGCTTACAAACTGTTATTTACAGCTTCTGGTCTTTCATCTTTTAGTTTGCGATCCACGATAAAAGGTGCGAAAGGCAGTAATGAAGCAAGAAAAATCAAGACCGCTTTCCCGAATTTCCATTTTTGTTCCTGCCAGGCCATAATCAAAGTAGCACCATACAGCACAAATAATGACCCATGCGCCCATCCGGTATACTTCACATATAAGGGAAGATCAGCCCAGTATTTTAAAGGCATGGCTACGAATAACAAAAGCAAATAGGAAATCCCTTCTGCCACAGCAACTTTTCGAAAAACGGATAGTGAACTCATGAATCTGATTTTTTTCCGAAAATAGTGTAAAACAGATGCTTCAGCGAATACTAAAAAATGATTTGACAATTGGGTGTTGTTGTAGAACAGCTAAAAGAAGAAAGGTAAACACTACCCATTATTATAGAAACCTGAATTCGATAACTATTAATTGATTTAAAAACCCGGTCTGCAACCACGCCTACCATTGACGTTATTTTCAATTAATTGATAATGAGACTTTTTACTATTTGTATTTTCGCCTGGCTAAGCCTAAGTATTGCATCTTCGTTCCGCTCAAATCGGCCTAACAAATTTTTGGGGATAGCTTATCAAAGCCAAACCACTAACTTTAAAACAAAAATTTTAAGCCGACAGTTATTAATGTGTTATTTATTGTTTTTTTTCTGTGTTAATGAGCTCGCAGAAATGCTCGGTTTTGTTTCTTTTGATGCCAAAAGAAAAAAGCCCGTCTGGCCAGGACAAATTAATAACCCCGCCTTGCGGGCACCTCCAGATAAATCGGTAGGAATTGCATATCGCAGCGGTGATAATGATGAGATTTCGAAGCGATTAAAACACCTCGCCTATAGCTTCGATAAATATTTTTCAAAGCCTTTCCCTTTCAGGGGAAAGGTGCCGATAGGCGGATAGGGGTTAACTAATAGCAATAATATGTTTAAATAATATCCTAAGACATATTATTAATCGAACGTTCAGGTTATAGAAGGTAATTTAATTATTCTCCCTATATTTAAGGTACTGTTAGATCCCGGACTTAAAAAATCGATTTCTTTACCCCGCCTTCACCCCACCTTTACTCCACCTCAAGGCCATCTTCTCGCCACACTTACCTTGTATATAACTTAAGTTTGCCTGTAGATCTAAACGATAACTGGCCGATATCGTCTATCCAACGATGAGGTAATCACTAAGCATGAGCTGAAAGCTGGAAATATGATTTCTTATCCACACTTGATCACTTTGATAAGCGTTCACGGATTCTGGCGGTGTATTTTTGACGATAAAAAATATCTTTTATAGCAGGCAAAAACTTTTCAGAATCATCCGGATTACGATCAAAGGCCTCAACCAAATGATTTAATTCATCTTCCAGCTGTTTTTCAACAAGGTCTATATCTTTTTTAACCTCGGCCAATTTAGTGGCATCAGGTTCGAATTCCAGATCCATCAAAGCCTCATTTACATCCATCATTTCCATCAGGAAGGATTGAGGCAGCTGGTAACCCTCATCAGTAGCCACAATGCCTTTCAGTTCTAATACGTATTTCAATCGCCTCTTCGCATTGCTTAACGTTTGATAGGCTTTATTGTTCAGCGTAGATAATTCCAGTACTTCCTGTTGCTTTTCATCGCTCTCGTTGGCATAAAAATCAGGGTGAAACTTTTTACTAAAAGCATAGAATTTGGCTTTTATTATATTTTGATCCGGATTAAATTGAACAGGCAATTCGTAAAACTCAAAATAATCTGGTTGCTTTGGTGCTTCGCTCATGGTGGGTATTAAATTAAAAAGCCGCAGCTGTTCAGATCGATTGTTCAAATCTGCACAGCTGCGGCAATAATATAAAATTGATTTTACTTACCGAAAGATTTTAAAATATCATTACCGAAAGCAAACACCATTAAACAAATTAAGATCACGAAGCCTACAATCTGAGCCTTCTCCAACACCTTCTCACTCACTGGCTTCCGTTGCACCATCTCGATTAATAAAAACACTACATGCCCTCCATCTAAGCCAGGGATTGGTAATAAATTCATAAAAGCCAATGCCATCGAAATTAAACCAGTTAAAGTCCAGAATTTAACCCAATCGAAAGTGCTGCCGTAAACTTTTGCAATCCCAATCGGACTGCTGATATTCCTGGCACTCAATTTACCGGTAATCATTTTACCAATACCCTTCGCATTATCTACAAATGTACTCCAGGCCATACCTGCCCCTATCGGTAATGATTCTGCGAAACCGTAATCCACATGTGCCGTTTCAGGAAAGATAAAATTAGGTGAAATACCAATAGTTCCTTCTGGTCCCACTTTCATATTGAAATCAACTGGTTTGCCTTTACGCAAAGCCTGAATGGAAATCTGCTTGTTTTTGTTAGCAGAAACCATGTCTTTAAACTGATCAAAGAAAGTTACCGGCTTTCCGTTTACAGCCAAAATACTATCACCAGCTTTAATCCCTGCCGAATAAGCCGGATAAACTGGTTTCACGAATTTACGTCCAAAAATACGATCCAGAAAAGATTGCTGATCAGCTTTTTCATCTGGCGCAAGCACCGTAGCCACGCTGGCCATGCGGTAACGTGGACTAATAAAATTCTCTTTATCGTTCTTTGATAACTTATTTAAAATCGTATCCGGAACGGAAACATATAAAGTCTGACTGCCTCTTAAAATGGTCAATTGTGCGCCATCAAACAATACCTTGCTCGAAATGGCATCTTCAAAACGGATTAATTTACTTCCATTGATTGCCAGGATTCTATCCCCGTTTTTTAACCCGATTTCTTTACCAAGCGTGCCTACAGAAATTCCATCAGTCAATTTTTCATTTACAGTATAGCTTTTACCAACATTAAAAGTAAGCATCCAGAATATGAAAATACCCACTATAACATTAACAATAATACCACCAAGCATAACGATTAAACGTTGCCAGGCCGGTTTTGAGCGAAATTCCCAGGGCTGAGCAGGTTGAGCCATTTGCTCGGTATCCATACTTTCATCAATCATCCCGGCAATTTTAACGTAGCCACCAAGTGGTAACCATCCAACGCCATACTCCACATCACCTTTTTTGAAACTAAAGAGTTTAAAACCCCAGGCATCAAAAAATAAATAAAACTTTTCAACTTTAATACCAAATGCCCTGGCTGCCAGAAAATGCCCTAATTCGTGTAATATTACCAATAAAGACAATCCGAGCAGCAGCTGCCCCGCCATAATCAATCCATTCATACGCTATACTAAATATTTTTATTTTAGATGTTAAACTTTACTTTTTGTTACCAATTCGCCGGCTAAGATACGGCTATGTTTGTCAGTTTCTAAATAATCGGTTAATTGTGGTTTTTCAATGAAGTTAATTTCTGCCATGCATTGTTCAATAACATCACTCATTTGCAGGAAACCAATTTTATCCTTTAAAAATGCCTCCACCACAATTTCATTCGCCGCATTTAAAATGCAGGGCATGTTCCCGCCTTTTTTCAACGCTTTAAAAGCTAAATCCAGATTTTTAAACGTTTCCACATCAGCCTGCTGGAAACTAAAATTCGGATAATCCAGAAAATTAAAACGCTTGAAATTGTTTTTTAGCCTGTCGGGATAATTTATGGCATACTGAATGGGCAATTTCATATCCGGAACACCCATCTGCGCTTTCATAGATCCATCAGTAAATTGCACAATCGAATGAATAATCGACTGCGGATGAACGATCACATCGATTTGATCTACCTCAAGGTTGAACAGCCATTTTGCCTCAATTACCTCCAGGCCCTTGTTCATTAAACTAGCAGAATCGATGGTGATTTTAGCCCCCATTACCCAATTGGGATGTTTCAAAGCCTGCTCTTTTTTTACTGTGGAGAGAAAGTCTTTTCCTTTACCAAGAAATGGTCCGCCGGATGCGGTGAGGTAAATTTTTTCAATCGCATTTTGCTCCTCTCCTACCAGACATTGAAAGATTGCCGAATGCTCCGAATCGACAGGAAGAATTTTTACCTGATGCGCTGCAGCTAAAGCGGTGATATATTCTCCCGCAACCACTAACGTTTCTTTATTCGCTAAGGCGATGTTTTTCCCGGCTTTAATCGCAGCTATGGTAGGCTTTAAGCCCACCGAACCCATTAATGCCGTTAGCACCATATCGCTTTTAGGATAGGCAGCCACTTCACTTAAAGCCTCTTCGCCGGCTAAAACCTGAATGTTTAAAGACGATAATTGATCTTTAACATATAGATACTGACTCTCATCGCAAATGACGACCACTTCAGGCTTAAACTCCTTTGCTTGCTGAATCAATAACTCTGAATTTTTTAATGCAGATAATACAGAAACCTTAAAAATCGATGGATTATCCCGCACCACTTCAAGTGCCTGCGTACCGATGCTTCCTGTAGAACCTAATATGGTTATGTTTTTCAAATTTTCTTCTTTTTATTCTTGTTGCTTTTTTTGAACAACCTAAATTTTAGTGTGGCATTTCCACGTAACTTGGCCTGAGTAATGTTTCCCCGTTCTACTTAATTCCGGCCTAACAAATTTTTGGGCATGCACAAATTAAGCCCAGGCAGAAACTTCAAAACAAAAATTTTCAGCCGGTGTTTTTTGTTTCTTTTTGACATCAAAAAGAAAAAGGCCCGTCCGGCCAGGACGAAAGTTCAAATGAGATTGCCGCGTCGTACCTCCTTGCAATGACGATGGAGATTAAACAATATATTTCTCCAACCCATCCACCAACTTCCTATCATTACTCAACCTGGGTACTTTATTCTGTCCGCCCAATTTCCCTTCACTTTTCATGTAATTTACAAAAGCATCTTTTTGCAACGTACGTATAATTAATGGCTGAAGGATGTTACCTTCAATTAAATCAAAGTAATAAATATTTTTCTTCTGCAAAGCCTCATCTACCTTTTTACTAAAAGCAACCAAATCTTTCGGTGCAGTAGAAAACTCTATAAACCACTCATGATAAGGCAGCTGATGCTCTTCTGGATTTACCTGAGGCGCAACCGTAAATTCTGTAATTTCTACCTTTTCCTCATTCGCAACACTTAACAAGGCCTGCTCTACCTCTTCACCAATCACATGCTCGCCAAATGCAGAGATGAAATGTTTAATCCGTCCGGTCACCACAATTTTGTATGGATTTTTGGAAACAAATTTTACTGTATCACCAATGCTGTAGCCCCACAAACCTGCATTAGTATTTAAAACCAGTGCATAATTAACATCCAGATTTATTTCTCCTAATGATAGTCTCGTAGGATTGTCATTATGGTATTCATCTGCCGGAATGAACTCATAAAATATCCCTGCATCAGCCAATAACAACAAACCTTTATCTTGCTGAGAGTCTTGGTAAGCGATAAAACCCTCAGAGGCCGGATAAGTTTCGATGGAATCTATTTTCCTGCCGATGCTTTGTTCAATCTTAGCCCGATAAGGCTCGAAGTTCACACCACCATAAATGAAAAGACTAAAATTTTTGAAAATCTCTCCAATTTTTTTCCCGTTTGTTTTTTCAGAAAGCTTATCGAAATACATTTGTACCCAGGGTGGAATTCCAGAGATCAGCGTCATGTCTTCTTGAATGGTTTCGCCAACTATGGCATCGACCTTTTCCTCCCAGTCTTCGATAATGTTGGTTTCATAAGATGGCAAACGATTTTTCTGCAAATATGCCGGTACATGATGGGCAACGATACCAGATAAACGACCTACATTAATGCCATTTTTAACACTCAAAACCGGACTTCCCTGTAAGAAAATCATTTTCCCGTTTACAAAATCAGCCTTCCCCGTTTCGTTGATATAAGTTAAAATAGCATTTCTGGCAGCTTTAATGTGCTCTGGCATAGATTCTTTAGAAAGCGGAATGTATTTTACGCCAGAGGTGGTACCAGATGTTTTGGCAAAATAAAGCGGTTTACCTTTCCAAAGCACATCAGCCTCACCACCAACCACCCGATCTACGTAAGGCTTTAATCCTTCATAATCCTGAACGGGAACATTCTTCTTAAAATCACTGTAATTGGTAATTTCAGCAAACCGATGATCTTTACCAAAAGCGGTATTTTTCGCCTGATCTATAAGTTGTCGAAGAATCTTATCTTGGGTGGCAACGGCATTTTTTTTCCACTTGTTAATTTGCCAAACTGCAAATGCTGCAAAGGGTTTACTTAATGCTGCCTTAAGCCCCCAACCCCCTGAAGGGGGCTTTGCTTTTCTATCGTTTTTATCTATAGCCATTAATTTTACTTTGGGTTTTAAGCTCCCCCTTCAGGGGGTTGGGGGGATTATACGATGTTATGCAAAATATCAGGATGTTCATCGCCCTTATATTCACTTGCAATTTTACGATAAGCCACTGTTAAGGCTACGCTCGATAATGGAACGATAATAAATGAACTCAAAATATTGACAACAAAAGCCACAAATGGCCAATGCAAAAAGTTAAATAATAAATAGATCAGGTATCCACCACCCAAAACCAGTAACAGCAACAAAATTTTAGTAAAATTCCCTTTGGTGATGGCCAAACTAAGTTTAATAGATTCGAATGGGGCAACGTTTTTATCGATAATAAAGAAAGGGAAAAATGAAATCCTTAACCAGGTGATAAATAAAGCAAGAATACCAATTCCCACTGCAATCTGCGTAATAATGATCCCTGTGGCTTGAAAACTTTCTACCCAGCCAATCCTAACCAGGTACCGCAAAACCGGATCAAGCACATATAAAACCGGAAACAAAATGAGGCCAATAAATAAAATACAGCCAATAAAATACAGTGTGGCAATTAAAAATCGAATGATTTGTTGTCTCGTTGGCAATGTACCAACAATGGTAACATCTTCATCCTCATTATCAATAAGATGAAAAATATATTTAAACAAGGAAAGGTTGATCGTAAAGTACAGCATGATGAAAATAATCACCATAAAAAAACTTAAAACCCGACTTACATCCTTAATAAAGAAAGCCATCAGACTGGATGCGCTCGCCGTGATAAACATCAGAAAGCACAGCGTAGCAATCGAAAAATAATGTTTCGTCATGATGCTCCATGCCTTACGGATCACATCATTAACCGCAAATGTACTTTCTTTTAGATAGTTGATCATTTTAGTTTATCAGTTCGTTAGTTGTTTTGTTTTTTAGTTCGTTGCACGGTGTTCAACTTTCGGTTTCTTGCCTTCTGTTTCCCACCAGCTATTCCCTTCTTCCTAATTTTTATTCCATATTTTCCTCTTCCCTATTTCTTACTAAAAACCACTCTTTTAAATAAATCCTGTATAAACCCTAAACCATAAGCGGTTAATTGGATGAACGAAGATATAATACTCAAAAATGCAACTTTAAACGATTTATTTATAAACCAGGAATGAAAAAATATCAACATAAAATATAATAACACCATGAAATCTAAAATATAAGCCAAAGGCGGATAGATAAAATTCATGAGTAACGTTACCATCATGCCCACAGTAGCGATGGCAGGGAAAAAGTGAACCAGTTTCAGTTCCTTTGGAAAATGTTTGTAAATATTAATTCTGGCCCTGCCGAAGAAATGTAGCTGCTTGTAAAACTGACTAAAGCTAGTTCTCCGCTTGTGATAAACCTTGGCCTCCGGGATTAGGCCTATTTTAAAGCCATTTTCATGAATCCGGATACTATATTCAATATCTTCACCTAAACGGGTTAATATAAACCCTCCTACCTTTTCCCAGGCCTGGCGGGAAACCCCCATATTAAAGCTTCGTGGATGAAACTGACCAACGTGTTTTTTATTCCCACGAATACCACCGGTAGTGAATGGGGAAGTCATGGCATAGCTGATCGCTTTTTGAACCGGCGTAAAACTTTCATGCGCAGCATCCGGACCACCGTAGGCATCCAGTTGATGTTCATGAAGATAATTTCTTACGATTTCCAGATAATCGGCAGGCACCAGGATATCAGAATCAAAAATGATGAAATAATCACCACTGGCTCGTTCAAAGGCATAATTCCGGGCGAAACCTTGTCCGGCGTTTTCCTTAAAATAATACTTGATATCTAGCTGATCAGCATAATTAGCTACAATAGCCTTTGCATCTTGAACAGAACCATCTTCAATCACCAGCACCTCAAACTGTGTATAAGTTTGCTTGGTTAGGGTATACAAAAGCTCATCAATTTCTTGCGGACGATTATAAAGCGGAATGATGATGGAGAAAAACATGTCTTGGAGCTGAAAGCGGAAAGACTAAAGACCAAAGCACTTTTTGCTTTAAGCTTTAGTCTTTAAGCTTATTTAAGTTCTTTTTCGATTAAGTATTGATTTCTTTCTGGTGCATTTCTTGATAAAAGCTCGGCGATAAAACCAGCCAGGAACATTTGCGATCCTACAACAATAGCCACTAACGATAAATAGAAAAGTGGTTGCTGGGTTACATCACGATAGGCTAAACCATTCCAGATTAAGTATTGCTTTTCGATTAAGGTATAAAGTGACATGATAATCCCCAGGAAGAAACTCAACACACCCAACGAACCAAAGAAGTGCATTGGCCGTTTACCAAATTTGCCGACAAAGAAAATAGAAAGTAAATCTAAAAATCCATTTATAAACCTGCTGAAACCGAATTTAGTAGTACCATATTTACGGGCCCTGTGTTCTACTACCTGTTCTGCAATCTTGTTAAAACCAGCCCATTTTGCAATTACGGGAATGTAACGGTGCATTTCGCCATAAACTTCGATGGTTTTAATGACGTCGCTTCTGTAAGCTTTTAAACCGCAGTTAAAGTCATTCAATTCTATTCCACTCATTTTACGGGTGGCAGCGTTAAATAATTTTGTAGGAATAGTTTTAGTAATGGGGTCGTATCTTTTTTTCTTCCAGCCGGAGATCAGGTCTAGTTTTTCTTCCTTTATTCTGCGATAGAGTTCTGGAATTTCATCCGGACTATCTTGCAGATCGGCATCCATGGTGATGATAACATCGCCCTGAGTGGCTTCAAAACCCACGTTTAAAGCAGCAGATTTACCATAATTTCTCCTGAATTTTATCCCTTTTATGGCCGGGTTTTGTAACCTTAATAATTCTATTACTTCCCAGGATTTATCTGTACTTCCATCATCAACCAGCACAATTTCGTAACTGAATTGATTGTCTATCATCACTTTATCAATCCATGCCGTTAATTCTGGCAAAGATTCATCTTCATTGAATAAGGGTACTACAACTGATATATCCATTTATTAGTATCAAGGATTGAGTATTAAGTATCAAGATTGGAATCTTTCTACAAACTCTTTTAAAACAAAACGTGCAAATTTCATCAAATTAAATGACAAAACCTGCACGTTCAAAAATTTTGATCTGTATTATAATTTTATGTCCTTCGCTGCTACTTTAACGATCTTTCCCTGGTCAGAAAAAAATGAAAAATTGATTCACAAACTCTCTACAATTCAGCATTTCGGGCAGAACTGTGAAAGAAGCTGTGGTTTTACCAGCTCCGTTACAACCTGAAATGATGTATAAGTTTGGCATTTAGATTTTTGACTTAAAACAAAACATGCAAATTTTATCAAATTAAATGATAAAACCTGCATGTTCTAAATGTTATAAAATGAATTAGGCTTCTGTTGGGAAAGTATTAAAAGTAACCGGTGGTTTCTTTTTTAAGATCGCGGCCAGGATTAATGAGATTACACCATAAGATGCAATTGAAACACCAAAACTGGTGAAAGTATTTTTGAAACTTGGCTCCAGTTTTTCCTGCATATTACCTGCTTTAGCCATCGCTTCATCAATTTCATCATTACCAAGGCCAAATTTAGCCATCATCGCTCTTTGCGCATCTTCAATCGCTGCTGCTGCTTTCGCCGGAAGATCAGGATCAATAAACTTCATCAATATGAAATTGTAAAGTGTGGCTGTAATTGCCAAAATTAATGAAATGATTAGAAAAGCCTTAAATGCTTCTCCGAATGTCCAAAAACCACCAATTTCCTTACGAATGTTGATACCTGAAACGACCAAAAGAGCAATAAATACAACAAAAACACCAATTGAGGCCATTACATTAGTATAAACCAAAACCGGATTGATGAAATGCATGGTCAGAGAGATCACCACTGAAACAGCGGCTAATATGAAACCATACTTGAGGGATAACTGGGAAATTTGAGCACTTTTGTCCATGATAAAGAATGTTTAGTTTAGCTATTAATTGTTGTGATTAATATATAAGTCGCAGAATCGAACGATTTGTTACTGCTAAATTGAATTATTTCTTCAGTTGTGGTTGTATTACCTTCTACATCAAGGAAAAACACCATAAAAGGAACAAATAAATCCTGCATTTCTTCACTAATGTTCAAAGTTGGTGCGGTGTTGCAGATCTCTTCTACACTGCCCTCAGCCAATTGTTGGTTGCTGATCATTTCTTCGTAGATTTCAAATTCATCCTGAAACTCATCATCTTCTACAAGTAAAAATTCTTTAAGGAAATCGCCCAATTCAGGGTCGATGTCTTCATCTTTGCATTCTTTAATGTAAAGTAAAAGGTTTAGCAACTCTGTTCCCCTATCAATGGTTTCTTCTTCGATATTCGCCCATTCATCGCTTTCTAAATAATCTTCTTCCAGCTTCTGCACATCACTGCTAAAGAAGTTAACCATCAGCAAATCGAAAAATACTTCGCGTAATTCTTCAAATTTTGGATGCGAATCGAAAACGGCATCAAATGCTGTCGCTTTATTTAAAAAGTTGGTATCAAGTTCGAATGCTACCAGTAATTCCGTTTCGAAACCTTCAACATTAATCGCCGCAACTTCAGCGTATTTATTTAATGATGCGACCAGCGCTTTTTTTACTCTGTTATCCATATTGTTAGTATCAAGTATTTAGTATCAGGTATCAAGCCCGGGCAAATTGCATTAACCATTTAGCTTTAACCTTTTTGTTTTAATCTTTTAACTTTAGGCTCTTAGCTTTAGTCTTTTAGCTTTAATCCTTTAGCTCCCTTTATATTGATTATTGTTATAAACCAAAGTTACTTTTCCGGTAAGTTCAGTTCCTAAAAGTGGGCTATTTGCTGATTTAGAAAAATTACTTGAAGAATTGTACAACCATTTTTCATTCGGGTTAAAAACCGTAAAGTTTGCCGGGGTATCTTCTTCAATTAACGGAATATCTAAATTTAGCATTTTACGTGGATTAATTGATAATTTCTCGGCGATTAAACTCGCATCTAAACCAGCCCTCAGCAACAATGGAAGAACGGTTTGCAAAGCGATGATTCCGTAATGGGCAATTTCAAACTCTACATTTTTAAATTCAATTTCTTCCGGGCGGTGCTGGGAGGTTATTGCATCTATTGTTCCATCTTTTAAGCCGGCAATAAGTGCCTTAACATCTGCTTTACCCCGCAGCGGTGGTTTAACTTTATAATTGCTATCAAAATCTGCCAAAAGCTCTTCTGTAAACACTAAATGATGTGCGGTTACATCACAAGAAACCTGAACACCTTCTTTTTTAGCTTTCCGGATTAAAGCCACCGAACCCGCTGTAGAAATATTACTGATGTGGATTTTAGTTTCGTTGTAGGTAGCCAGGAAAAGATCTCTGGCAATGTGCATTTCTTCTGCCAAAGCGGGCAAGCCCTTCATCCCAAGAAGGACAGAATTTTTACTTTCGTTAATCTGAGATTTCCCGGCGATGGATTTATTTTCGGGATAAACCATTAACAAAGCATCAAAACCTTTTGCATATTGCAGCGCACGGCTCATGAAACCGTCATCCTGCAAAGCTTTATCGCCATCAGAAAAAGCCACCGCTCCTGCCTGTTGCATGTCGAACAGCTCAGCAAGCTCTTTCGCTTCCCTATTCTGGCTAATTGCACCAACTGGCAAAACATCAACCAGGTTATTTTTAGCTTTATTGATAATATATTCTACCTGCGATTTTGATTGCACAACCGGATTGGCTTGCGGCAATAAGGCCAGACCGGTAAACCCACCAGCCTTTGCAGCCTCGGTAAGCGTTTGAATATCTTCCTTTGTTTCAAAGCCAGGATCGCCTGCCACGCAGTTTAAATCAAAGAACCCTGGACTTAAATAAGCACCTGCGGCTTCGAATACGGCTTCACTTTGATTGGCTGTTAATTTACCTATGTTTTTAATTTGACCATCAACTACCCTAACATCACATTCTTGTTTATTAAAACTGCTTTGCGGATCGGCAATGATTACATTTTTAACCAGGAGATTCATATTTTTTTGCTATTGTTGTTAAAAAATCGGATGAGAAGAATTTCTGCGGCAATAAAAATCAGCGACAAAATTAAACAAAGTTTCCATATCGTTTGTCCGATTTTATCTGTACCTGCAGTAAGTTTTACGGCGTCTTGATCAGTATCAAAGATCTTTAAATTACTTTTTCCGGCTAAATTATTCAGTTCGGTTTTGCTAAGATAATGCATATCAGATTCTGTTCTCCCGCTATTAAAAGCGTAAACAGCTAATGTAGAGTCTGCAAGATTGAGGTTGTAGAAACCTGCATTTTTAACCTGATCGGCAGTATAAATTAATGTTTTTCCATCTGCCTGACGAATTTCGGGAATGGTTTCTAAGTTCCTGGCAGTTAGCTTTAAAGTTTGGTTTTTCCCCAGTGTGATCTTCTTTCCTGATAAAACGGTTTCGCTTCCCAAGTGATGATAAAGTGAACTTTCTGTACCGCCACTTAATGCCACACGATACATTAATGGCACAAAAACCGGGTGGCGGGCCAGGTTTCCATCGGTTGTATTTAAACCTGTTGCAGATAAGAATACTAAGCCATTGCCTATGCCATATTTCGAGAAGAAAAGTTTCCTGCCAGGAAGTGATAAAATATTTTCTTTATTGGCTCCATTGCTTTCAACAAAAGTGAAATATCTGCTAACCGCAGGTAAATCCAGGTTCTTTGGAATATCTTCAAAAACCGTTTTAAAAATTGGATTTTGAAGGTCGATCTGATCAACCTTGGTTTCTTCCTTATTTAAACTTTGAATAGCTGGCAGCGATAAAGATGTTAAAAAGGAATTGTAGACCTTAATATCTGCATCCAGATCTGGAAATACAACCACAGAACCTCCAGCATTTAAATAGGTTTTTAACTGCTGCGCTAAACCTGTTGATGGATTTTGCAGTCCGTTAATTACAATCAACCTGTAATTTGAAAACCCATTATAATTAACATTTTGTTCTGCATTTTCAGTAAGCTTGTAATAGCCATCGGCCGCAAAAAGTGCTTTGATGTAACTACCAGCGTTTGTGCCATTAATGCTAAGTACCGGCAAACTTTGATCAACCTTAAAACTGAAAGACAAGGTATCATCAAACGTGACCGGAAAATCTTTAATACTGATGATTCCCTTCTGCCAGCCAGCCGATAAGCCAGAAAAACTTAAGGTATCTCGAACACTTTTTTCTGCGGGAATAGAAACAGCTCCCAAACCTTTTTGCTGATTGTTAATGGTTAACTTTAGTGGAATATTTTGTACGGCTTCCGGTGAATAATTTTTAAGCTGAACCACCAGTCTTTCATTTGCACCCGGCTGGTGATTTGGCGACAACATCCATATGCTATCTACCGCAATATTGGCCAATGCAGTTGCATTTAATTTGAGGAAAGAATACTGGATATCAGGATTTGTTGTAAGTTTTTTATTTGAAGCAATATTTTTCTGAAAGTCTGATAACACAAAACTGTACTTATTGGCTGGTCCGCTGAGTAGGCTTCCCTGTCGGTTTAAAATCTGCTGAAGATTTCTGGAAGTGGCCGAAATTTTTACGTCATCAAGTGCTTTAAGAAATTCTTCTTCGTTCAACAAGCGTTGATGTTTACCTTCAAAATCATTGGTAAGCAATTGAAAACGATCATTAATACCGAAGCCTTTAACCAGTTCTTTAGCGTTCCGTTTGGCCTCATCGAGCAGACTGCCATCTTTATTAACGGCTTCCATACTGTAAGAATTGTCGATGTAAATACTCACCACATTGTTTAGCAGACTATTTTTTTGTTTGCCTACCGGTATATATGGCTGTGCAAAAGCAAGCACCAGGAAAATGATTGCAAAAATTCTGCAAAAAAGAATGAGTAAATTTTTAAGCTTTTCTTTAGACGAATTTTGCTGCTCTACCTCTTTTAAGAACTGAACATTAGAGAAGTAAACCTTTTTAAATTTTCGAAAATTGAATAAATGAACGATGACCGGAATTGCAACCGATAATAGTGCGAAAAGAAAGCCCGGATAAAGGAAATTCATTAAAAACCAAAGATAGAAAAATTATGGAAGCGGGTATCAAATTCCCTGTTTATTTTATCAATGTTACTTTTGGGTACAAAATTTTAATGCGAAAATCCAAAGGATTGATATTTATTTATCACCGTAATGCCCGGCAGCAGACAAAACTAATACGCTTATTGTTTCGCCATTTATTTGATAAACCAATCTATGCTTTTGGGTTATTCTTCTTGAATACAAACCAGACAAATTATATTTCTTAAGTTCAGGCTTCCCAGTTCCGGTACTTGGATGATCAATAAGTTCTACTAATAACTTCTGAACCTTTTTGTAAGCCGTTTGATCAGTTTTTCTTAACCATCGAAGATCCTCTACAGCTTGTTGAGTAAATTCTAAGTTGTACATTACAAATTTTTAAGAAATTCAACCAATGCATCTTTACCAATAACTTGTGTAACCTCTCCATTTTTCGCCTGCGATAAAGATCTTTCAATCTTTTCAACCATCTCTTTTGAAAAATAAATATCATGATCAGTAATTGGCGTAATGGAGTATGCTTTATTTTTGCCTCTTTGAACAATAATCTGTTCTCCATTATCGGCCATATCCATATATTCTGCTTGTTTTTCTCTAAACTCTCTACTACTAACTACTAACATACCTATATCTTTAGCGTACCATATTGGTACAAATATACAAGATTAAACTTTTAAAATTTGATTTGCAATTATTAAATCAATTCCGTGTTTCCGTGGCAGAAATTGGCATTATGTTAATAATAGATAGCCGTCACCCTGAATTTATTTCAGGGTCTTAATAATGAATAGATGCTGAATCAAGTTCAGCAGGACGTATTTACTATTAAATCAATTCCGTGCTTTTGTGTTTTCGTGGCAGAAATTGGCATTATGTTAATAATAGATAATCGTCACCCTGAATTTATTTCAGGGTCTTAATAATAAATAGATGCTGAATCAAGTTCAGCAGGGCGTATTTATATATTAAATCAATTCCGTGTTTTTGTGTTTCCGTGGCATAAATTGGCATTATGTTAATAATAGATAGTCGTCACCCTAAATTTATTTCAGGGGTCTTAATTATGAAAAGATGCTGAATCAAGTTCAGCAGGCCATATTTAAACCGAAAGATATCCTAATAAGCAAACCCCGGAAATTCTATATTTACAACTTTCCACTGGCCGTTTTGCAATGCAAAATACAATTTAAAAGGCCCACTTACAATTTTCGACTGCTTTTTCAGCATTGCCCTAAATCCGACAACGCCCTCTACAAAACCCATTCCCTTGCCTGCACCTAATAAGTCGAAATGAACATCAATAATATCATATCTTCCACCCACATATTCGTCAGATTGTCCAAAAATTCCTTTTAACCTGGCAATGATCACGTCCTTTCCAATCACCTTTCCGCCTGGCAGAATAAAAAAGTCGCTCAGCTCTTCAGTAATCGATTTTGATTGTTTAAACCATGAGTTTATAAACCTCACGGCACTATTTACAATATCAGCCTGATGGTTAAAGGTTGGATTTTCTTGCATTTTTGAAGGTGTCTTTCATAATTTAACCGACCAACGCTGAGGCTGATCGGTTAAAAACTTGGCGAAGTTAACTATTCTTTAGCCTTTCTCTAATTTCGGCAAGAGAATAATCGATCAATAAGTTTCCATCTCTGAAAACTTCCTTCAATTCCCCCTGCGCCTCTTCTTCCCAGCTACACTGATCCTTCAACTCATATTCGCCGTTAGCATTTTTGAAAATCTGCAACAACCCTTTTGCTGATTTTTTAGTGCCATCATCAGTAATCGGATCTTTGAATATTTCTCGTCCAACGCCATCCACTTCTCCGTAGGTAGCTTTCATGGCAAAACCAAAGGTATCGCGGGTATTATACTGGTAAGTGAAGGAACCAATACCAAAAACGACATTGGTTGATGCAAAACCTTTCGCTTTCAAGCGTTCACAAATTTGGGTGGCACGTTCTGTTGTAATGCTATCACCGTAAATAGCGCCAATTTGCGGAACCAATTCCTTATAACCTTTGTCGTTGGTTTTTCCGCCAAAAACATCCCAAAGTAATTCAATTACGCCTTTTTTCTCGTTTTCATCTTTACCATTCGAATTCCCGCAGATAATATCAACCGGATCTCCCGAATCTGGCCGAATTACTACCTTGCCTTCTCTATTGATAATATCGTTTTTTAGGGCAGGTAAATATTCAGTAAGCACTTTCCACAAATCCCAGGTATCAGATACGATCGATACAATTCCTTTTGGATAAACTTCCAGAATTAATCTTTTAAATGTTTCCAACTCACCCGTATTTGTACCCATGCACATTACGGAGTGTTCGGTAGCCGCAACAGAACCACCAATTAATTCCTGATCTGAATCTGCATTATAATATTCTTCCAGGAAATCGATTGCCGGAATGGTATCGGTTCCGGTAAAACTTAATAAATGACCAGCTGCTGAGGTTACTGCAGCTTCGATACCACCCATGCCACGCATGGAGAAATCATGCCCTTGCCAATCTACAAATTCGGGTACTGATGAGGTTTCAGCTGCATATTTATCCATAATTGCCCGGTATTGTTTGGCAATGGTAGCAGAATTACAAGGCAACCATACCACAGCCGATAGCAGTGTTTCAAAATAGTTGGTTAGCCAGAAGAACTCGGGCAAGGTATTATACATGGTAAACATGGGCACGCGAAGCGGCACTTCAGCACCTTCTGGCAGCGATTTAAAAACCATTGGAATATAACCCAGATCATGCAAATCTGCGATATGCTGCGTACCAACTAAATTTTCGCCAAGATAATTATTGATCCTGCGGGCATACTTTTTTAAAATTTCCTCTTTAGGTTGTGCAAAGAAATTCTGATTAAAATCTTCGATAATATATTTTTTAATAAAGTACTGCAAACCAAAAAGAACAACATGGCTTACATTATCCAACCTGCTTTTTCTTGGTGTCCAGTTTGAATAAACCAAGGTTGTATTTTCTGGGTATTGCCTGCGGTGATCTACTTTGTATCCGTCTGTTAATAATAATGGGTTCATGATATATTTATTTATGTTTAACTGTATTTATTAATTTTTATTTCTTCCTCTTTCATTTGGGTAAAGGCTTTGCACGGCATCACTCTGCCAGAATTTTTTGGTTTGAATATCCATGCAGGTGAGTTTGCCTGTAAAAGCGGCACCAGTATCTATGTTCCAGACATTGCAGCCTTGCATCGGGACATCAACACCATAATAGAGCGTTGGCGTATGGCCGATATAAATTTCGTGGTAAAGCAGCAATCGCTTAGGGAAAAGTGCTGAATCTTTTCGAATTCTGTTATCTACGGTTAGCGCCATCTCCCAAAGTGTTCTATCCCAGGAGTAATTTGAAGAATAACGTTCCTTTGCCGGGCCATGCATCGATGAAAAACCAGCATGAATAAATAGGTTCTTGTTTTCATCTACATGATAATCTTGCATTCTACTAAAAAAATCCAAATGCTTTTGTTTAATTGATTCAGGCATTCCTTTATAACTTTCTATGGTTGATTTTCCGCCGTGTGCAAACCAAACTTCATCAACAATTCCTTTCCAAAGCCAATCGATACACCAGGCATCATGATTTCCCTTGATAAAAATACAGGAGTGCGTTTCCTCCAGTTGAATGAGGTAATTTACCACTTGTGCTGATTCACTCCACCCATCTACATAATCGCCCAAAAAAATCAGTTGATCAGCTTCTGATACATCAGCATGTTCCAATAATTGGATTAAGGCCTTTAAGCCGCCATGTATATCGCCTATTACTAGTGTTCTCATAGATTAATTTTAACAAAAATGATTTAGAACTGTTCAGATATTAAGTTTATAAATCATTAAGTTTCATTTCATCCCGTACTTCCATCAAGGCGAAACCTAACAGATTTAATCCCTTCCACTTACCGGGATTTTTCACATCGGGATCGTCTTCGGCCAAGCCAATTCCCCAAATTAAATCCACCGGACTGGCTTCTGCTAAAATCTTTTCTCCGGTATTGATCAGAAATTCTTTCAGCGCTTTATGCTGACTAAATTTATGAAAATTGCCTGTTTTCACAATTTCGTATCTGTTTTTAGCCCAGATTCCTTCATCATAATTACGCACTTCCCTACCTAATTTTTTAACTTCTTCTGGCGAGGTGGCGGCTAAGATTTTATTTAGCACGATATCATCATTAAATAATTCTGCTTTTTTACTCATCATCCAATGCTCAGCCGTTCTGTAATTAACCTGATCAACAATAAAAGGCGCATCCCACCACTGCGTTAAACAAGATTTAGTGAGTATTCCATCTTCCGGTACCTGATGTTCCCAAAAGAAAAAGAATTCATCTTTTTCCTTAATAGCGGAAACACTGTATTTCTGCTTGTTCATAAATGCTTGTTCCAATTGTTCACAAAGGTTTTCAATTTCTGTCCGCTTCACCAACACCTCTATCCATTCTTGCGGGATGGATTCAAAACCATAAATTAAACCCGCCAGGCCGCCGGCAATTACAGCAGTTGTATCGGTATCTTCGCCAAGGTTAACCGCTTTCAGCACCGCATCTTTGTAGGTTTGCGTGGTGAGGACACACCATAAACTGGCTTCAAGACTATGCAATACATAACCAGATGAATAAATTTCATGCTCCGGAACAGTTGCTATATCGCGCTGTAAAATCCTGTCAAAGAGATTAATTTCTTTTGGTTCGAAAGCATTTTGTGCGATAAATTTTTTAACTCTGCCCTGCATGTTTTGATATGCGGCTCTTTTATCGCAGCCCTTTAACAATTCCAAACCGTAAACGATGTAGATAAAACATGCAAAAACAGAACGGAAATGTGCGTGGGTAATGGAAGAAACTTCCTCAACCTTTTCGAATATTACCTGAAGATTATCTTCATTCCGAAGATAAAACAGCATTGGCAAAATCCGCATTAATGATCCGTTTCCATTATCTGTTTCGTTGTTTCCACCACATAAAACGGGATCAGTTCCATTGGCGATCTTATTGATGGCTTTACTGGTTGCGATGCCAATATCAAAAACTTTGCCATGTGGTGTCCAAAGATCAGCATTATACCATTTCAAAAATTTTCGTGCGATGTCTTCGAGGTTATAACCATTACAAAGGCTTTCGGCCAAACAAAAGGTGAGGGAGCTATCATCACTCCAGGTTCCAACAGGCTGATGATGGGTTCCATAACCTTTCATCTTTTCAACAGGATTTTGTGTTAGATATGCTCTTGATTGAAACTCTACAGGTACACCAAGTGCATCGCCAATGGCTAAACCAAACAGTGCACTTTGAACAACATTGCTTTTCATGTGATATGGATTTGGTACTTGATAGTCTTATTATTCGGTTTTTAACCACCCCGCCCTTCGGGCACCCCTCCAAAGGAGGGGAATTACGATAGCCATTCCCCTCTTTCAGAGGGGTGGTCGTAGACCGGGGTGTAAATTCCGGCTTACTGAATATCCTGAAGTTTGATTTGCGTTACGCCCGGATGTTCTACTTCTTTTATAGAATCTGTTGTAAAAATCTGCTCGAAATATTTACTTAGCTCATCAAAGCCTTTGCTGAAAATACCATGACTAATGGCCAAATATAATTTACCTGCATTTTTTGCTTTAAGTGCTTCAGCCAAACCATTAAATGTTCCACCACCATCGCAAATATCGTCTACAATCAGGCAGTCGGCACCACAAAGATCCTCAGCATATACTTTAAAGCCAGATAGTCTTCCGGTTTTTACATCCCTGCTTTTAGAGCACTCTACTACTTCAGCACCACCTAAAAACTCAGAAACTTTATAAATTTTCTTCAGTGCGCCACCATCAGGAGAGATAAGTTTCACCTCTGATCCGATTTTAGCAATCACTTGCTTGATAAATTCATGATTGGAAATGGTGATACAGTTATTAAGCAATGCGGGCGTTACTTCACTATGTGGATCAAAAACGGTTACACTAGCTAAAGCCATGCTGTTAATGATATCGGCATATACTTTTACAGATAAAGGCTCGCCAGGGATCATCACCCGATCTTGTCTGGCCGCAGGGAAGTATGGAATATAAAGGTGAATTTCCTTCACCCCCATTCTTTTCAAAGCATCAACCGTAATGCAGATTAAACCTAAATCGTTAAAAGAATTTATTCTTTGGGTAATGGTTACTGGCTCTTTCTGATCGAAATTTCCATCAATTTTAATGTGTGGTTCACCACCTGCGAACAGAAAAGATTTGTGGGTTATGGAGTTGTTTTCGCCTAGCGGAGTAAAACTCGGATCTAAATTTAACATATATTTGCGTATTATTTACACAAATATATAAATGATTTTTATAATCCAAAAATAATTTGTGTTTTTTTTACGCAAACCTAATGTCAAACTGGAAATTATCCTTTAAAAGTTGATTGTATTTCGACTTATCAAATGTAAAAAGCTTGCCTGGCCTGCCACTGGCACCTATTTTTACAACCTTATCTGTTTCATTAACTATTCCAAAGCTCAGAATTTTTTTTCTGAAATTTCTTCTGTCGATATCTCTTTCCAGAATGCAGCAGTATAAATTCTCCAAATCTGAAAACAAAAATTCTTCACCTAACAGATCAAAACCTATAGGCTGGTAAGTGAGTTTATTTTTTAACCGCTGATGTGCCAGCGTTATCATATCGCTGTGATCATAGCCTAAAGCAGGAAGTTGATTCACTGGAAACCATTTGGCATCTTTAGCATCAGTATCCGCTTTCAAAACAAAATTTTGAGGATTTACCAATGCAAAATAAGCGACAGAAATTACCCTAAATCGATCATCTCTGTGAATATTATCACCAAAAGTATTGAGTTGTTCGAGGTAATTTACGGTTATTCCAGCTTCTTCTTTAAGTTCGCGTTCAACAGCTGCCAATAACGGCTCATCATCTTTTACAAAACCTCCCGGAAGAACCCATTGATTAGTCAGCTTTCCGAACCGTTGTTGTACAGCCAATACGTAAAGAATTCCTTTCTCGTAGCCAAATACTATACCATCAACAGCTATTTTGATATTTTGATCGATCATCCCTTATTTGTGTAAAAACAACACAAAGTTAAGAAATTTCTCAATTCCGAATCAGGTTAAAAATTAATCAATTCTTAACACCTTTTCAGCAACAATTGCAAAACAAGTAGTTAATCAAACCCATTATTAACCACTTGTTTTGAAGTTTATTTGTTCGCAAGCGTGATTAAAATTACTCTTCCACCCTCTTCTTTTGATAGCAGCAGTTTTTTACCATCAGTCAATTCTACCATTGTATTAATTGGAATCACTTTATCTTCTGTTTTATCGACCAGGGAAGTTAGCTTTTGATTCACCAATACCCATTTCCCTTCGTGAAAAGTAAAATAACCTACCGGAATTTTCTGCTCGGCTGTTAATTTTTCATTCCGGATGATGTTGCGGTTTACATGCCACTGAAATAAATATTGATTGTTGTACACCATTAATCTATGGTTTTCAGGTTTCCAAACTGATGGCTGATATTGATAATACAGATCTAAAACCGGCAATGTTCCTTTATGGCTGGTGCCACAGAAAGGGCATTTTGGTATGGTGGTATTATCAAAAACGTACCATTTTTGATCACAGTAGATATTGCTGCACTGCTGCATCAGATCGGTTGTTTTTAACAGGGCAATTTCCCATTCTTCGGCAGTAGGCCGTTGCATGGGGTTGTGCAAACCATCTATAAAAGCCTTATCAAACAGCGCTTTAAGATATGGACCAGTAATGGTGTAAGGTATTTTAGTTACATCTGCCCAATAAGTATCCCATTTCGAAACCTGGTTCATTTTTGGCCGGTTTGATAAATCTGTTGGATGTTCTACAAACAAAGCTTTTTCACCCATGCTCAACAAATCATCTTTCTCGGTATCCAGATCGTGTACCTTGCTTCCTTTTAATGGGTGCCGGTGCAGTAAATACATATAAATTAAACAGGCTAAAGCGTGCAAATCGGTTAACCGATTAGGTAACTTTCTATTAGGATCTGTTTTATTTAAATGTTTGGTAGCCAACACTTCTGGCGCTATAAAATCAGCAGTTCCAATCACTTCTGCCTGAAACAAACCCGGAACAACTAAACCATCCAAATCGATCATACAGGCCGAACCTGTTGATGGATCTATCAGCACATTGTTATAAGATAAGTCGGAGTGTGATAAGCCCATCTGATGCATTTTCTTTACACCACGGGAAAGATTAACCCCAATTTGGAAATAATTGAGCCATCTACCCAATTCTGTCTGATCTAAACTTAGCGGAAATTGCTTATTCCGGAATTTAGCCCCCGCAAACCACTTTCCATTTTTCTCTTCTCCCTTAATCAGATCACTTGATGAATATCCTTTTGCAAAAAAGAACTTTGAATGGTATATGGGAACGATAATTCCTATTTTATCTTTAGTTTCTATCAGATCTGTAGGCCAGCGATATATTTCATTTAAATAATAATCTCCAGCTTCTTTAGATTGAATTTGATTTAAGTATCTCGTTACAATTTTCGTTAAGCGTTCTTTCTGATTAAAATCTTGCTTCTCTTTAAAAATGGCCACAACATATTTACGGTCAGGACTAAAGTACACCTCTTTGGCTGTGCCACTTTTAGGTTCTCCATTATCTACATATTGATAGGACTGGCCGGTTAGTATAGATTTTACAGTTATTGTTGACATGGTAGTTGCTAAAAAATGATGGCCAAAGTTCTGTCATCGTGGTTTCCCGGACTCCAAAAATCCATCCAGGTAGAAAGTTGATGGGTAATTTCCTGATTTGAAGGATTGAAATCTATCGCTACGTTATCTTCATTATTTCCTTTCAAATCATCAATGAATGTTTTCCATTTTTCTAATTTTTCTAAATTGGCCTCTACCACAAATTTTGCATCATAGATGCCATCCGTCATGAGCATCAGGTAAGAAAAATCATCGGTTAAGGTAAAACCAAAACGAGTGGGAAATTTTTCACTATTAAAAATCTCTGGCATGGTTATAAACCTGGTTCCGCCACCAAATTCGCCTACATCAAGCCAGTTCATCAGCTTAATTTTGGTTAAATCTTTATTCAATAAACCGATCGGACAATCGCCAACTCCAAAAGTTAAAATGGCATAACCAAAATCGAACTTTTTTAACAGGGCAAAAATTAAGGTAGAATGAAAATCCTTTATCGGGCATTCTATTTTTGTGGCGAATTCTTCAATTTGTTTATGGGCATAGAATGCCGCTTTCGAAAGGTTGTTGTAAACAAAGTGACTAATCTGCTTTGTATCTTCTCCTTTTTGATGATGGTGCAATAAAATTTCATCAAACGATTTTAAGCTTTCTGCCGTTAAATTTTGCTCAAAATAATCGATAACCGCTTTGCAGGCAATTTTCGATCCCTGCCTGGCTAGCTTTGCGCTCCCTGCACCGTCGGCCACACAAACAATGCTCCATCCATTATCTTCAAAATGTTTAAAGGCATAATCGTCTTCTCTAAAAGAACCTACATTGGCATGACTCCTTCCCCTTTTGGAAGAAACTAAGATATGTTTATCACCCAGCGGCTGAAAATCACTAACCTGATCTGGTTTCCAATAATTTTGAGCTTTCCATTCATCATCTTTCTGATCATCGCTGGCTATATTTTTCCAAAGCGATTTAGGATCAGCATTGATCACCAATGAGATCATCTTAACATGGGGTTCTGAATTTTCCTCTTCACCCAAAACACTAAACAGCATTTTAACTCTAAAATCACCACTTTGGCTCGGAACTCCCTCTATCAGTTTAAGATCAGCATTAAAATTTAAGCCATATTGATTTAAATTATCAAATTCTACAAAAATGATATTCTGCAATTCAGACTGGTTAAAATCCAAAACTGCCTGGTAAGGTTTTGCCACCGTTGCATTTGGAATGATGATCTGCTTTGCCAAAACATCGTCAATCTTGACCTTTAAATCCCATTTCTCCATTATATTTTTATGTTTTTCCTTGATCAGCTTTACTGCTTCGATATTAAATGCATCACTCACATATTGCTCAAAGAGATTTTTTTTATTTGATAATACCTCAATGTTATGCGCTTTAAACAGGCTTTCCAGGTATTTCTTCGTTTCAAGCATTTATATTAAATTTTAACCCTGTGCTCTTCCCACATCGAAACCCCCTTCACCATAACCATAACTGCCTTCATTTCCACACCATGGGCAGGTACTTATACTTTCATCACCAATACAGTGTATTTTCTGGCACTGGCACATGGCCAAACCAAACTGATTACCGCAACACGGGCAAGACGGCGCACCAATTAATTCTTCGGTATTTACCTTTTGCTGTAACCCATTATCTTCGCATAATTCGTAATAAGAATGATCTACCTGGAATCCACCTACTAACCTGTAAGCCTGGGTTTGCAGGTTTAGTCCATCAAAACCAGATTCGTTAATTACCTTTCGATATTTCATCAAATACGGCCTCTTGGTATTTTGGCATTTAGCAGATAAAACAACATAGTTATTATCTACATACTGGTTGGTAACCGGTGCTTTTGAAATGTCAATTTTAGAAAGTGTATCTCCATCTAATTTGGCCAGTTCGAAGCCTGATTCGTTATTTTCTACACTGATGCTACTGGTTTTAATCGAATCTGTTACCCACTTAAAAAACTTATTATAATCTTCGGTAGTCGCATTTTTAAATTGAAGCACATTTTCGGTTAACTCGGCTAAAATCCTGGTATCTGTACTATCGCCAAAAGAAATGGCCACCATATTTGCGGTACGCTGCCAGTTTTGTTTCCATTCTGCAATAGCACTTTTGGTATCATCAGTAGGTACACCATCGGTAAACAAGAAAACAATTGGTTTCCAATCACCTTTTTGCTCCATGGTGGTTTTAACAATATCCTTTCTCATTTGGAACATTAAATGCCCCAAACCTTTGCTTAAAGATGTGCCCCCACCAATTGGGAATTTTGGGGGATAAAAACTGACCACTTCTTGTAAATGAACAAGGGTTTTGGCCTGCCCGGCGAAAACAATAATAGAGATCCAAACGGTTTCTATCGCATATGGATCGGTTTTAATTGCTTTAATAATGGTTGCCATCCCTTCTTCAACCTGCTGGATCTGATCTCCAACCATCGATTCAGAAATATCTATTAAAAAGTAAATGGGTAATCTTCTCATATTAAAAATAGTTGTTTAAGAGCAATAGCACAATCAGCAATACAATTTGTGTCATATCAACAGCCAAGCCTTGCCCTACCTGAAATGGTTTTATTAAAGTTTTCAGGAAATTAAGAACGGGTTGAAAAATAACTTCGAAAAAGTTGAAAACACCCTTATATTTAATGTTTAATTTATCTTTATACGGCAGTAATTTTGAGTAAAGAAATAAACCTATTATCAAAACATTTAGAAAAATTCTGAATGCTAAAATCATACAGGAATTTCTTTACGAATTTCTCCCGCTATCATTTTATAACCATCCTTTACGCGCTGGTTATAACTAGAACAACCATAAATAAGAACGCTCTTACTATCTTCCAGATAATTAATCGAAAAGTAAGTCACCACGTTATTATGCACTTCCTGCATTTCTCCACTTCTGGTTTTCCGATTAAAAACATCTACAAACTGAACACTTAAATACAAACAGTTTCCAGATGCCTGAGTAGCCAATAAATTAAATTTAGCATGATGACCATTTCTTAAATCACGCTCTAATTCATATATATTTAGTTTATTCACCCTGAAAGTTTCATAGCAATTTACAATTCCATCTAAATTATACTCTTGAAAATGATCAACAGGTGCATTAGGCACATAATAAATAGGTGAATCATCCCTTTCGTTATTGGATGTGATCTTGACAATAAACGAAACAATCGTAATTATCAAACTTAAAATTCCAAATATTCCCATCTTATATTACCATAGTTATTTCGCTCGGCGGCGGTGGCAGCGCAACACTTTCTCCTGTCCCCTGGCTTTTGTTTCCTTGCTCTATCGTTTCAGAAACCCATTTAAAGAACTGTTTTAAAGTAGAACTATCAGCAGTATCCAAATGCACTACATCTGGTGTGAGTTCTTTCAACAATGCATCATTTGCCGAATGCCCGGCAGCACAGCCAACAATGGCTCCAAAATTTAAGGTTTTGATCTTGGGTACCATTTCTCTGTAAAACTGCAAATCACTTGGTTTGCCATCGGTAAATAGAAAAAGTAAAGGCTTCCAATCTCCTTTTTGATTTGCATTGCCTTTTATGACATCGCTTTGTACCTTTTTATACAAAACATCCAAAGCTTGACCAGTATGTGTTGGTCCGCTTTGAGGGCAGGTAATTTCAGGAAGCTGGAAAGATGCCAGTTCGGTTAAGGAAACAATTTCTTTTACTTCACGATCAAAAGTTATCATAGATATCCAAAGCGAATCCAGTGCCTGCGCATCAGCACGCAACGTATTAATCATTCCACTTAGTGCATTATTTAATGCCTGAATGGGCTCGCCATACATTGATCCGGAAGTATCTATTAAAAAGTAAACAGGTAATCTTCTCATAAAATTCGATTAAACAACGATATTTAATTCAGATGGTGGTGGTGGAAGCTCTTTAAGTAAGCTAATTTCCTTTCCTGCATCTTCAACCTTTGTAGAGGTAACGCCAATTGAGGCTGTTACCCATTGGAAAAACTTCCCAATACTGGCTGAATCTGCTGTATCTAAACTTACCACATTTTCTGTAATTTGTTTAAGCACAGCAGTATCTGCTCCCGAACCTGCTGCACAGGCAACCGTAAAGGCTACTTTTTGCTTCTTAAATTCAGCTAAGCCCGGCAACCAATTATCAGTTGGTACGCCATCAGTCATGATAAAAACCAGCGGTTTCCAATCGCCTTTTTGCTCGGTTGTAGTTTTGGCAACCTCATTCTCAATTCTGTTTGACACCAATATTAAAGCCTCGCCCAATGCTGTAACACCTGTAGCTTTTAAATCAACCATTTGAAAGGAAGCTAAATCAGTTAAAGGAATAATTTGCTGCGCCACACTATCAAATGTAATTACACTTAAATAAGCAGTCTCGATGGCCTGAGGATTTTGCCTCAATGAGCTGATCATTACCTGAACGCCGTTTTTTACCGCCTCAATGGGTTCGCCGCTCATGGAGCCTGATGTATCTAATAACAGGTAAACTGGAAGTCTTCTCATATTATAAATTATTGGGAATATTATATCGTATCGGCCGTTTTTGGATTTGATGAATGAGCAAGGCTTTCTTTATGCTCAGGGATGTTATAAATTGCAACTACACTAATTTCATCTTCACTCAAACCTTTTATATTTTTGATGTTCATTACAAATAAGATTTTAAGATCAAATTAATGGTTTGCCCCATAAAAGTATCTGAAGTAGGGTCTCCAATGGCATCAAACTTCCAATCATTGTTGCGTTTATAAAGTTTACCCATAATGAGTGCTTTTTTACCAACATAACCCGGTTCTGAAGATACATTGTACGAAGCAAAAACTTCTTTAACCTGCGTTGGTGTGCCTTCGTACATCCTGATTTTTGAATAGGGGATTTGAGAAAAATCTTCCTCCCCTACGTTATTTAAAAAGAAGAAAATCTTAGCTACTTTTGAATCAATCTTCGATAAATCAACAGTGATAATTTCATTATCCAAACCATCATCACCTCCAGCATCTCCTTCAAGGTCATCACCAGTATGCCGCAAAGCACCATCCATGGAAAGTAATTTTCCTTTAGGCAGCCCAAATTGTTGTAAAAAATCAATCTTATACAATGGCGAATAAAGATGGTCGCAAAGGTTGTTGTTATCGTCAATAAGGATGCAGCTAAGATCCAGATCTACACTTTGTTTATTGGTTTTTAAACCTAAAAAACCATTAGTTTCAATTGCGCCCCAGTTTACTCCTACACAAAAACTGGTTAAAGTGGCGCCGCTTTCTTTCCGCAGGTCGATTTTTTGTCCTTTTGATAAATTTATGGCCATGGTTAAAAGCAGTTTTAGTTATACTTATCTAAGAAAAATTCCAATCCATCTTTCATTCCTACGCCTACAGCTTCAAATTTCCATTCATTGTTGCGTTTATAAATCCGACCGAATTCTACAGCGGTTTCTATAGAAAAATCTTCTTCTAATTCATATTTCAACACTTCATTGTTGGCACCATCCAATACCCTGATATAAGAGTTTCGGATCTGCCCAAAATTCTGCCTTCTATTCTCAGCATCATGAACAGTTACTACCACACAGATTTCTGCCGCAGTCGAATCGATTTTTGATAGATCTACCTTAATCTGTTCATCGTCGCCATCACCATCTCCCGTTAAGTTATCACCAGAATGCGCTACAGCACCATCTGGTGTTTTTAAGTTATTATAAAAAACAAAATGTGCGTCGGATAATAATCGCTTATTATCACCCAATACAAAAACAGAAGTATCCAGATCGAAACTAGCACCAGTGGATGCACTATTGGTATCCCATCCAAGTCCGATGGTAAATTGAGGCGCATTAATTACTTCGCGTTGTCCCTTTTGCAGGTTGATTGCCATATGTAGTTAATTTACTATTAAGATTTAAATAGTGGTTTAATTTTTTATAAATGCTATGCATCTACGTAATTCTTTAAAATCTCCAGGAAACTATCTGTTTGGTGTGGTTCGCCAATGGCCCTGAATTTCCAGCCACCATCTTTACGGTAAGCTTCGGCAAAAACCATCGAGCACATACCATTTAACGATGCATCACCAGAAAGGCTATATCTCGTTATTTCTTTTCCATTGGCATCAACAGCCCTTATAAATGCATTTTCAACCATGCTAAAATGTTGATTATTCTGCCTGCCCTGGTAAATGGATACGATGAAAATTATTTTTTGATAAATGGTGTCCAATGCATCTAACTTAACGATGATCTGCTCATCGTCGCCATCGCCGGCACCTGTTCTGTTATCTCCGGTTAGCCAGATGTTTCCAGAAGGATGCCTCATGGAATTGAAGAAAATCACATCTCCTTCAAATAAACCAACCTGACGCCCGTTTTGATTAACGGTTCTACCCAGATTAAGGACTTTATTATTGCCATCAAGCAAGAAAGCTATGGCATCCAAATCAAATTCTTCTTCTTTCGGGGCGAATAACTTACCGAAAAAACCAGTGTTTTTTTGACGAACGTCCCATCCTAAACCCATGGTAACCTTCGATAAATCGAAAGTTTCTCCTTTATCATTTTTGCGGAGATCAATAGTTTGACCCTTTACTAAATTTATAGCCATAAAGCGTATTTAGATATTATTTAATAATCTGACCTTTAAAATATTTTGACAGGAAAAAAGATAAATCTTCCTTATATCCTATACCAGAAGCCTCAAACTTCCAATTGCCCTCGCGTTTGTATAAGCGACCAAATTCTACACCTGTTTCAATAGAAAAATCTTCGCCCAATTCGTACTTGGCAACTTCTTCTCCATTACTATCATCTACAATACGGATATATGAATTTCTCACTTGTCCGTAATTTTGTTTACGGCCTATGGCATCATGAATAGTTACCACGAATAAGATTTCTTGAATCTGAGGATCAACCTTGGATAAATCAACCTGGATACTTTCGTCATCGCCATCAGCACTATTGCCTCCGGTTGGATCATCACCTGTATGGTGCAATGCCTGATCAGGAGAATCGGTATTGCCATAAAAAATAAAATACTCTTCAACTGGAATCAATCTATTTGAGTTAATCATAAATGCCGAAGCATCCAGGTCGAAATCATAACCAGTACCTTCATTCGGGTCCCAGCCTAGTCCAACGGTGATCTTCGATAATCCAATATTAATTTTTTGTCCTTTTTGTAGATTGATAGCCATTATTAATTTGATTTTTTATAAAATATAATTGTAAAAAATGAGATGTAAATTATTGATATTTCGATTTAGCGCAATAAAGTGCAGAAGAAAAGAACAAGTTACCTTTTAAAGTACATGTAATTTGACAGTAATGATGTGGAATGGCTACAGCGACGGGAATTGAGCGTTAATTTTTATATCCTGTAACCCTGATTATTTGTTTAAGTGTCTACAAACAAATATATTATTTAGGAACTAAATTCCAAACGTAATTTAGAAAAAAAGTAAAGACGGTTCCAAAAACAAAGATATTGTATTTAAGCAAAATGCGCTTATCATAGTTAAGATCAGCGTTAGTAAGTTAATTTTACTTATGGTAAAGTTACTAACCTTCATATTAGAGGTGCTATTAAAGTTAGTAACTTGATTTACTGATTAAAGTTACTAACGCTCCTATCGGACGTCTATTAGCATCAGTAACTTTAAATATTATCTACCTAAATTTTTTCATCGCCACCCAAAGTTTTTCGTCCATCTGATAAACGTCAGGGCGATACTCGATATGATCATTTTGTGCCCAGGCCGTAAAGTAAGTAATCAATAAAGGCACGGCTTTTTTTGGTCCGAACCAGGCTGGTTTTAATTGAAATGCTTTTGTAGTATCAGCCTTTGCTGCCTGCCTTTTTTTATACCATTTCACATGCGTACTATCTATTGGCGGAAGGTCAACTTCGGCTCTTAATTTATCATAAGTATAACTATCTCCTACCAGTTTTTCTGCAAATTCTAATGGCTTTTCTATGCGCACACAACCATGACTAATTGCCCGGTTAGTTAGGTTAAAACCGTTCTTATTATTGGTATCGTGAAGATAAATACTAGAGCCATTATCGAAGATAAATTTAAACTTTCCAAGTGCGTTTCCACTACCCGATCCTTGCTTGAATTTGAATGGCAATTTGTCTCTCGAATAGCGGTTCCAATTGATGGTATCAGGCTCACCAATTAGCTTGTCTTTATAGTAAACTTTGATGTTGCTATTTGATAAATAATAAGGGTCTTTTCTGGCCATCCAGTAGATCTCACTTTGCGCAATACTAACTGGAATATTCCATACTGGATTAGCCTGAATAGAGTTAATTTTACTAAACAATAAAGGCGTCTCATGATTTTTCGGTTTATCATCTAAATTACCAGATTTTGCGAAAGCTTTTAGCTTATCTTCATAGCCGTTTTCACGCTTCCCACCTACGCAAACTTTCATGCTGATTACGGTATCAGCTTTATCAAACCAGGTCAATTTAAAATCAGGTATATTAACCTGAACATAATTGGATCCGGTTTCAGGCATTTTCCACCTAAAACGCTCCATATTGAGCAGCAAGATTCGTTTTTCGCTATCTGTATTTGCATTTAAGTAAGCGCGTTGCAAGCCTTTGTATTGCGCAGACGTGGGCTGAACGGCCCTTAGTGTATCTAAAATACTTTCAGAAGCCAGTAATTTAATCATCCCGGCACTATCCGGACGCTTTACCTTAATATAGTATCTCGAAAAGATATTTCGGGGATTCACTACACCATATTTTAGGAAGTTATTATAGTTCAAATAGGCATTGGCGGAAAGTGCTTCCAATTGGGCAATAACAGGATAGGTCTCTTCTACCTTTTTAAAATTGTTATCAGAAAGCTCCTTTAACAGGGATTTAATTTGCTCAACCTTAAATATTTCGGGATTAAAACCATGTACCCTACTATTTTCTAAATAAGTAGTCAGCGAATCTAATTCCCCATTGGTGTAGAATTTTGTAACCAACCTGGGTTCACGATGGTTTTCCTCATAAAAAGCTTTAACCGTTTTCGGATTGATGAATCCATTGGAAAGACTATCCAATGTTTTAACGAAAATACTGTCATAAGCAACTGTATCGAAATCTTTGTAAATCTTGTTCTTAAAGTGTTCTGAGAGCACTTTTCCAATTTCAGGTGGCGATTTAAACCAGTTACAAGCTGAAACACATATAATAATAGGAATAATTAGAAAGCGAAAATTTTTCAACACGTCATTTTTAGGGCAAAATAGATTTAATTATCTATGAAAATATAAATGGCAAATTAAGTGCCATTATTTTTTGATTTACCATTTCAAACACTATATTTGCCAACGCTAGTCAGCTAAAGCATTGATATTGGCAGAAATATATTTATGAACTTAACTTTGAACCATCACTTACATTTGCACCATCGCCGTTAGGCGATATGATATGTTTGTTTTGTACTTCAAAACTTTTTTTCCGTAAAATACTTTCTTGTTCACTCTATATTCAATACTTTGAAAACACTTAAAATTGCTATCCAGAAATCGGGTAGGTTAAACGAAAAATCCGTTGAAATATTAAAAAACTGTGGCCTTTCCTTCGAAAACTACAAAAGTTCACTGATATCAACTGTTACCAACTTCCCATTAGAAATCCTTTTCCTTCGTGATGATGACATTCCCGAGTACGTACAGGATGGCATTGCCGATTTGGGTATTGTAGGCGAAAACGTAATTGTAGAAACTAAAGCTGAAGTAAGCTATTTACAGAAACTGGGCTTTGGGAAATGTACACTTAAAATTGCTGTTCAGGCAACGAGTGATATACAAAATCTGGAAGAACTAAATGGTAAAGCCATTGCCACTTCTTATCCTATCATTCTCGAAAAATTCTTAGCAGAAAATGGCATAAAATCTGATATCAGAACCATTTCCGGTTCAGTAGAAATCGGACCAGGATTAGGCTTGAGTGATGCGATTTTTGATATCGTTTCTACAGGCGGAACGCTAAAGAGCAACGGACTAAAACCCTTCGCAGATGTAATGCAATCTGAAGCCATTTTAATCGGTAATAAATCAATCGCCGACAATCCGGAGGTAGCAGAATTATTGCAAAGAATCCGTTCAGTACTTAGCGCAAAATCAAATAAATATGTGGTGCTAAATGTATCAAAAGATAACCTTCAAAAAGTTGTTGATTTATTACCTGGTGTTAAAAGTCCAACGGTAGTTCCTTTGTTTGAACCTAACTGGGTTGCGGTACATTCTGTAATTGCTGAAGAAGATTTTTGGGATAAAATAAACAGCTTAAAAGCTGCCGGTGCAGAAGGTATTTTAGTAATGCCAATTGAGAAGATAATCACCTAAAAATAGATCAGAATCATATAAATTCACATTAACTAATAGTTAATTTAAAATTATAACACATTGAAAATCTATAATTACCAAGATTTATCTAATCAAAAAATTAAATCGCTGTGTTCGCGACAAATTGAGGATGATAAATTGATTGAAGAACGTGTCGCAGACATCATCGAAACAGTAAAAAAAGATGGGGATAAAGCACTCTTTAATTTTGCAAAAACCTTTGATAAAGTAGCGCTGGAAAAACTTTTTTTAGATGCTGAAGAATTAAAAGCAATTGCTTCAACCATACCGGATGAAGCAAAACAAGCAATCAATACCGCTTATCAAAACATTAAAACATTTCATCAGTCACAGTTAAAAATTGAAGACAAAGTGGAAACTATGCCTGGTGTGGTTTGTTGGCGTGAATCAAGAGCAATTGAGAAGGTTGGTCTTTATATTCCAGGAGGAACTGCAGTTTTACCAAGCACTTTTTTAATGCTTGCCACACCTGCAATAATTGCTGGATGTAAAGAGATTATTGTTTGCTCTCCACCACAAAGTGATGGCAAGACCAATTGCTATCTCGCTTATTGCGCAATGCTTTTAGGCATAGATAAAATATTCCTTGTTGGAGGTGCACAGGCAGTTGCTGCAATGGCATTCGGCACTGAAACCGTTCCACAGGTTTATAAGATCTTTGGTCCGGGCAATCGTTATGTTACCATAGCCAAAACAATGGTACAAAACAAGGTGGCAATTGATATGCCTGCTGGCCCATCTGAAGTTTTAGTGATCGCTGATGAGACTGCCAATCCGTCATTTGTCGCCGCAGATCTACTTGCACAGGCAGAACATGGTATTGATAGTCAGGCTATTTTGATTTCTACTTCTAACGAGATAATAACTGAAACATTAAAAGAAATTGAAAATCAGCTTGATATATTACCAAGAAAGAATATAGCAGCCAAAGCAATTGATAATTCTTATGCAGTTTTAGTAGATAATTTAGAACAGGCAATGGATTATTCAAACGAATATGCCCCTGAACACTTACTATTAGCTACAGAAAGCTTTGAAAGCCTTATTCCGCTGATTGTCAATGCAGGATCAGTTTTCTTAGGAAATCTTACTCCAGAAAGTGCCGGTGATTACGCCTCTGGAACCAACCATACTTTGCCTACAAGCGGATTTGCAAAAGCCTATTCTGGTGTATCTTTAGATGCATTCGTAAAAAAAATCACCTTTCAACACGTGTCACCCGTGGGTTTAGCGAATATTGGCCCAACTGTTGAAACACTTGCAGCCGCTGAAGGATTGGAAGCACACAAAAATGCAGTGAGTATTAGATTGAATTTTGAGTCCGGAGTCGGAAGTCCGAAGACAGGAAAATTTAAAAGAGAAAAAAAATAAAACAGTAGAAGAAATAAAGTAGAAGCTTAAGGCCCCATGCCTATCCCTTTTACCTTTCAGCTTTTACCTTTTACCTTAAAAAAAATGGACATCAACGAATTAGTAAGAGATAATATAAAAAACCTTCGCCCCTACTCTACAGCAAGGGACGAATTTAAAGGTCAGGCATCAATATTTCTGGATGCCAATGAGAATAGTTATGGTTCCCCTTTACCTGCAAATTACAACCGCTACCCAGATCCATTACAATTGGATTTGAAAGATGCTATAAGTAAAATTAAGGGCGTACCTATTGAAAATACTTTCCTTGGAAATGGTAGTGACGAAGCCATCGATTTGTTGTATCGTGCGTTCTGTAATCCAGGAAAAGATAACGTAATTATTCTTCCTCCAACCTATGGAATGTATGAAGTTTCTGCCAATATAAATGATGTAGAAATTCGCAAAGTAAACCTGCTTCCAAACTTCCAATTAGATCTGGAAAAAATTGCAGAAACGATTGACAAAAACACTAAAATAATTTTCATTTGTTCGCCAAATAATCCGACAGGAAATTCAATTAACCGAACTGATATTGAAACGATTTTAGCCAACTTCAAAGGCATCGTTGTGATCGATGAAGCGTACATTAATTATGCAAAACAAAAGACCTTTATTCAGGAGTTAACCGAGTACGGAAACCTGGTTATTTTGCAAACTTTTTCTAAGGCCTGGGGGCTCGCTGCTTTGCGTTTGGGTATGGCATTTTCTTCGACAAAAGTGATCGATGTTTTGAACAAGATTAAGCCACCATACAACATCAATCAGGCTACACAAGATTTAGCTTTTGAGGCAATAAAAAACATTGCTCAAGTGAACAATTGGATCAAAGAATCTGTTGCAGAAAGAGAACGACTTTCAGCCGAATTAAACAGCCTGGAAATCGTAACAAAAGTTTACCCATCTGATGCTAATTTTATCTTGGCAGCCGTAACCGATGCAAGTAAAATTTATAACACTTTAGTCGATCAGGGAATCATTGTTCGCGATCGTTCAAAAGTGACATTATGTGAAGGATGTTTACGCATCACTGTAGGTACAAAAGAAGAGAATGATCATTTATTAAATGTGCTAAAAAACATATCATGAAAAAAGTATTATTTATCGATCGGGATGGAACGTTAAACATTGAGCCAGATGATGAACAAGTAGACAGTTTTGCAAAATTAAAATTCTATCCGCGTTCCCTTTATTACCTTTCAAAAATTGCTAGTGAGATGGATTATGAATTGGTAATGGTGACTAACCAGGATGGACTTGGAACACCATCAAATCCTGAAGAGAACTTCTGGCCGATCCATAATTTTATGCTGGATACTTTTGCTGGTGAGGGCGTGCATTTCAGTGAAGTGGTGATCGACAGAACTTTTGCAAAAGATAACGCGCCTACCCGCAAACCAGGCACTGGTTTACTTACAAAATATTTAACGGGAAATTATGATCTGGAAAATTCATATGTAATCGGCGATCGGTTAAATGATGTGGTGTTGGCAAAGAATTTAGGTGCAAAAGCGATCTTTCTTCGTCAAAATGATGCGCTGGGTTCTACAGAAGCTTTAGATAAGCATGAGACCTTATTAGATATTATTATCCTGGAGACGCAGAAATGGGAAGATATCTACAACTTGCTTAAAGCCGGCAGTAGAAAAATTAACCACGTTCGTAAAACCAATGAAACTGATATTACCATCAATCTGGATTTAGATGGAACAGGAAAAGCCAAAATCGAAACGGGTTTAAACTTTTTCGACCATATGCTTGATCAGATTGCCAGACACGGAAGCGTAGATTTGGAAGTTATTGCTAAAGGCGACTTACATATTGATGAACATCATACCATTGAAGATACCGGGATTGCACTTGGTGAAGCTTTTGCTAAAGGTTTGGGCAATAAGCTTGGGATTGAACGTTATGGCTTCTGCTTACCAATGGATGATTGTTTAGCACAGGTGGCTATCGATTTCGGCGGCAGAAACTGGATTGTTTGGGATGCTGAATTTAAACGCGAAAAAGTTGGCGATATGCCTACGGAGATGTTTTACCATTTCTTTAAGTCTTTCAGCGATGCAGCTAAATGCAATTTAAACATTAAAGCTGAGGGCGATAATGAACATCATAAAATTGAAGCTATCTTTAAGGCCTTTGCAAAAGCGATTAAAATGGCCATCAAACGTGATGCAGAGAAAATGGTGTTACCGAGTACCAAGGGGGTGTTGTAACCCCCCCAGCCCCCTAAAGGGGGAGCAGGCGAAAAGGGAATAGCATAAATCGGTCAAGAAGGAAATAGCATAAATAAAGTTTTAAAAGAATTACACAAAATATGAACTTTGGAAATTCAAATTCCACTTTAGGAGCAGAGGAGTTAAACGATAGCACTTCAACTCCCCTTCACGGGAGCTATAAGCAAGGTGAAAATAGCAATACCAAGTAAAAAAGATGACAACTAATCTTGTAAATAGTTATGCAAACTGATATGAACTATAGCACTTCAACTCCTCCTTCAGGGGGCCGGGGGGTAGGAATAGTAAACTATGGCGCTGGCAATATCTTTTCCCTTACCGCAGCTTTAGAGCGCTTGAACGTAAAATACGGAATGGTAAATACTGAAGCTGATTTGGAAAAATACAGCCATATCATCATTCCTGGTGTTGGTCACGCAGGTGCAGCGATGGAGAAATTAAAGAATACGGGGTTAGTTGCCGCCATCAAAGCGTTAACGAAACCAGTTTTGGGCATCTGTGTGGGCATGCAGTTAATCACTGAGCATTCTGAAGAGGGCGATGCAGAACTTTTAGCAATTGTTCCGGTGAAGACTAAAAAGTTTGATCAATCACTGAAAATTAAGATCCCACATATGGGCTGGAATGCAATTAGTGTAAATAACAACGGCCTGTTTGAGGGCGTTGAAGATAATACACAATTTTACTTCGTGCATTCGTACTTTATTGAATATAACCCTACTTTTGACATTGCATCTGCAGAATACGGATTAAGGTTCTCAGCAGCAGTGCAAAAAGATAATTTTTATGGCGTTCAGTTCCATCCCGAAAAATCGGGTAAAGCTGGTGAACAGATATTAAAAAATTTTTCAAACTTGAATGGAGGAGATCTCAAAATTTAGATTTGAGTTTACATATCCTGAATATTAATTTTTCGCTTTTAACTTTTAACTTAAAAATATGTACATAATTCCTGCTATTGATATTTTGGATGGTAAAGTGGTTCGCCTGCGTGAAGGTGATTACAACCAAAAAACTGAGTACGATGTTTCAATCGCCGAAATGATTGAAAAATACCGTTCTAATGGAACAGATTTTATCCATATTATTGATTTGAATGGCGCCAAAGGTGATTTCAGTAACCAAAAGTCACTTTTCGAAATCATTAAAAAAACGGAAATGAAAGTGCAGTATGGTGGTGGCATCCGGACTATTGAGCAGGTAACCAATTTGCTTGATGCAGGAATTCACCGCGTGATCGTAGGCACCCAGGCCATCACCAACCCGGATTTTTTACAACAACTGAGTGAGGCTTTCGCCAAAAAAGACGATTATGCAAACCGCATTGTGATTGCTATCGATGTGTTGGATGAAGTGATCAAATACTCTGGCTGGATGGAAAGTTCACCAATCAAATTAATGGATTACGTAGATAAATGCCTTGCTTTAGGTTTCTTCCGCTTCTTATGTACCGATATTAGTAAAGATGGAAAGTTAGGTGGTGCAGCTGTTGAATTGTATAAAAAACTGCTGGAGCATTCTCCAATGATTAAATTAATTGCATCAGGCGGTGTGAGTTCAATGGAAGATATTGATGAGTTGGCGAAATACCCAATTAGAAGTGTGGTGGTTGGAAAGGCAATCTATGAAGATAGAATTACCGTTGAAGAGATTAAAGAATGGAATTTGAAGGCGCTTACAAGCATATAACCCAATGATTAGTATAATAATTCGACGCAATGCTCAAGCGGTCATCATGCTGAATTCATTTCAGCATCTTTAATGCAAAAAGGCCCTGAAATGAATTCAGGGTGACGATGAGCCTAAAGCGCCCAAATATGTTAACGTGCCTCGCAATGACGAAAAACCAAGCAGATGCTGAGTAAAAGAATAATTCCCTGTCTCGATGTAAAAGACGGTCGTACGGTAAAAGGTGTAAACTTTGTTGATTTACGCGATGCCGGCGATCCTGTAGAACTGGCTGCTCAATATGCGCAGCAAGGCGCTGATGAGCTGGTCTTTTTAGACATTACCGCCACACATGAACGTCGTAAAACGATGATTGAGATGGTAAAGTCTGTAGCAAGGCAACTCAATATTCCATTTACTATTGGTGGCGGAATTACAGAAATTGCCGATGCAGAAGCTTTATTGAATGCTGGTGCAGATAAAATCAGCATCAATTCTGCCGCAGTTAGAAATCCAAAACTGATTGAAGAATTGGCAAAAACCTTTGGTGTTCAGTTTGTAGTTTTAGCCGTAGATACAAAGTTTGTTGACGGCAAAAACATGGTTCACTTAAATGGTGGAAGATTAATCACTGAATTAGAAACTGAAAACTGGATTAAACAGGCAGAAGATTTAGGTGCAGGAGAAATTTTGTTAACATCAATGGATCATGACGGTACAAAAGCCGGTTTTGATTGCGGTTTGTTAGGACGGGTTAACCAAATGATCAACATCCCAATCATCGCTTCTGGTGGTGCAGGAAGTATGGAACATTTTACGGAAGTTTTCCAAAAAGCCAATGTGGATGCCGCACTCGCAGCATCTGTATTTCACTATGGCGAAATCCTGATACCTGATTTGAAGCAAGAGTTGCGAGGACATGGAATTCCCGTAAGATTATAAATTACTAAATACACTCGTCATTGCGAGGCACGAAGCAATCTATTTTGCTAGAGATTGCTTCGTACCTCGCAATGATGGCAACATCATAAAAATGAATATCGATATACAATCCCTTGATTGGGATAAAACAGTTGGCCTACTTCCTGTAATTATTCAGGACCATAAAACCCTGGAGGTCCTAATGCTAGGCTATATGAATGCGGAAGCTTTAGAAAAAACGCAAGATGAAGGTAAAGTAACCTTCTTTTCCCGCTCGAAAAACCGCTTGTGGACAAAAGGAGAAACCAGCAATAACTTTCTTTACGTAAAAGAACTTTACATAGATTGTGATAATGATACCATCTTAATCAAAGCAGATGCCGTTGGCCCGACTTGCCACACGGGTAGCCGCAGTTGCTTTAAAACTGAGTTTAATCAGAATTTCATTTTTGAACTGGAAAACATCATCAATCATCGCTATGAAAACCCTGTCGAAGGCTCGTACATTAACAAAATGCGCAGCAAAGGTTTAAACAAAATTGCGCAGAAAGTTGGCGAAGAAGGAGTTGAAACGGTAATTGCTGCACTTGCTGAAACGGAAGAGGAATTAATAGGTGAAGCATCTGACTTAGTTTTTCACCTGCTATTTTTATTGAAAGAAAAAGGTTTATCCATTCAGGATATTGCGAAAAATTTAGAGAAAAGACATCAATAAGTTGCGAGTTACCAGTTGTAAGTTACCGGTCAAACCGCTTAAGAAATGATAGATATTTTTAGCACCATTTTAAACTCTAAAACCAAAATTTGGCATTTTCTTTTGGTATTTATAATTTCTACTTTGACATGTTTCTTATCATACATCTTACTTATTCCTATTATTTATTGGGGCGCTTATGGGGAAGGTGCTGAATCAGCAAGAATTGAGGCTTTACCAATTAATGTATTTATTGGCGAGTGGGGTGCCATAATTTTTATCATTTTAACTTTAATTATTTTGATGGGAATTAATCTAAAAAAACATAAAATTGAAAGGACAAAATCATTTTTACTGACATTATTTATTATAGTACCTCTTTATTTCTTTAGAAATCCAATTATTGATTTACTAATTGAATTAGAAATTTTCTAAACTATCTACAACTTAACCCGCAACTTGTAACTCACAACCTCTAACACCAATGCTTAAACACTATAAAACCCTTTCCGGTCATCAGAATCCTGTATATGCTTTAGCTAATTCAGATCAGGAAGAGATATTTTTTAGTGCTGGGAATGATAAAGGTGTTGTAGAATGGTCACTGGCAACAATGGCTTTTGTAAAGGTTAAAATGCCTGTACAGAGCTCTGTTTATCACCTTCACTATTATAACAATCAGCTTTTTATTGGAGAACGCAGTGGCGCTTTTAGTGTTTATGATTTCAAAGAAGAAAAAGTAACGATAAGGATAAATGCTCATACCAAGCCCATCTTCAATATTCAAACGGTTAAAAGCAAAAACGAACTATTAACTACTGGCGAAGATGGTTCAGTTGCCGTTTGGTCGCTCAAAGATTTCACAGAAATTTATCGTTTTCAGGCTGCTTATGATACCGTTAGGGCAATTGCGATCTCGCCCGACGAAACTGAAATTGCATTCGGATGTAAGGACCATTTAATTAAAATCTACAATCTTGCCGATTACAGTTTAAAGCAAAATCTGGAAGGACACACTTTACCCGTAACTTCTTTAGCATACCATCCGAATGGAAAATATTTGATTTCTGGCAGCAGAGATGCACAACTGAAGGTTTGGGGCTTGCCTACTTATAAATTATTGCAAACCATTCCAGCACATCTATTTACGATATACGATATTGCTTTTCACCCTACCCTACCCTATTTTGCCACGAGCAGTCAGGATAAAAGCATTAAACTTTGGGATGCAGAAAATTTTAAACTATATAAAATTCTAAGTTTGGAAAAAGCAGGAATCGGCCATACACATTCCATCAATAAAATAATGTGGAGCAATAATGGAAAGTTTTTGATTTCAACTGGCGATGACAGAAAAGTAATGGTTTGGGAGATAGAAAATTAAGACTTATCCGCCAACAACGATATAATCTACTTTGTAATGATTTAAAAATTTTAGAAAATCCTCAAAATCTTCAGAAATGATCATTTTTGAACAATAATTTTTCTAAATTTTGTTTTATCCATTTTTTGCCCTGGTTTTAGCGTTTGATTAACTAAGAAAGTAACTGCGGAAATCCTCTCAACTAGAGATTTAGAAAGCCAATAGTTTAAATCATCAGCCGCCTGATCATGTTCATACATGTTAAATTTACGCACAATCATTGCCATTTTCCTAACTTTAGGCTCCATAAGCTAAATATTGATACTAACAAATATAACGAAATTTACAATGATTTCTCTACCGTTTAGATGTAAAAAGCTATTCCACAAAACGTTTAATAATCCTTAACTTATGACTGTAAATTCCTAATTCCCGATTAAAAATCCCCTGATCATCTATCGGATCAATCTTTACCTTTGCAGAAGCATGAATGATTTCATTAGGGCTTAACATGATTCCGACGTGAGTAATCTTCCCCTCTTCGTTGTCAAAGAATGCCACATCGCCAGGTCTGCATTCTGCTAAAAAGCCAACCAGTTCACCTTGTTCTGCCTGTTGCGAAGCATCCCTGTTTAATTTGATATTCAATAGTTTAAAAACCGTTTGCACAAAGCCAGAGCAATCCATCCCGAACAAGTGCCTACCTCCCCATAAATACGGTATATTTTGAAAGAATTTAGCCGTTGCTTCAACCTGACTTTTAAAATCGCTCTCTGCACGATCATGAGGCTCAAAGTTTAACCTGAATTTCTCTTTACCTACATAACAATGTCCATCAGCAAGATATGGCAAATTACTCCCAGGGCTCAAATGATAAATACTGCCATCAGCAGCAATTAGCTCATTATTAAAACTTAGCGGAGACAATAACTTGCAATCTTGCAGGTCTACGAATTGATCCTGAGTGATAGCTGCCAGCTGTCTAAAATCCATCCATCCCTGATAACCATCATAACCGTTTTGGATTAACCACCAACGCTCATCTTTCTGGATAATCTCTACCTGTTCGCCGAATAAAAGCTGCGATACTATTTCTGCCCGATCTGAAGGTTCTGCTCTTAAAGGCGCTACAGCGACCCTGCAAATCCCATATTGATTTTCCATCTGTTATACTTGTTAAAGATTGAGTAAAACTAATAAATTACGGCTATTGCATAACATTCTGAGCATAAAATTGTTATTTTTATGATGATCATTTAATCTACTAATTATGAATTTTAAGAAAATATTAATTGCGGTTGATAATAGTACCTGTTCGGAAAAAGCAGCGAAGACTGGTTACGACATGGCCGAAAAATTTCAGGCAGAGGTGGCGCTGGTGAATATTATAGAACCCGTTCCGGCAAATGTAAATCCCGACTTAACGCTGGCTCCTGTATTTCTAGAAACCTACGATAACAGTGAAGAAAACAGCCATATTTTATTAAAAGAAATCGAAAATAAATATGGTAATGGTATTCCAACAACCTATCTAAGTGTAGTAGATACCGCTGCACATGGCATTATCCAACAATCTGACGAATGGGGTTCTGACCTTATTGTAATTGGAACCTATGGCAGAACAGGATTATACCACTTTTTAATGGGAAGTGTGGCAGAACACGTAGCACGAAAATCTGCCTGCCCTGTGCTGATTATTCCGAATAAGTGGGATGTAGCTGAATAAAGAAATATAAAACAGATGAAAAAACTATTTTCCCTGTCGGTATTGTTTGTCTTGCTGACATTCAATGCCTTGCAAGCACAAACAAACGGCAATCAGTTTTCTAAAGAGAAACTCAACAAAATTGATCAACTCTTTAAACAATACCTGGATAGCGGTTGGATAAAAGGAATTACCGCAAACATTTCTATTGAGGGTAAAACGGTTTACAACAAGGCATTTGGCAATCAGGTGGGAAGACCATTTAAAACTGATGACATTCTAAGAATAGCCTCACAAACCAAAGCGATTACCAGTGTTGCGGTAATGATGCTATTGGAGGAAGGAAAATTTTCATTGGATGATCCCATTTCCAATTACCTCCCAACCTTTAAAAACCCTACTATTTTAGATAAGTTCAACCCGAAAGATTCCACTTATACCACCAGGCCTGCAAAAGGCGAAATCACTATTCGTGAATTGCTCACCCATACCTCCGGACTTGGATATGCGCAAATTGGCTCACCTGAAATGCAGGCCATTTATGCAAAGGCAGATATTTCAGCAGGATTTGTTAATCATAAAAAAAACCTAAAAACCGATATTGATAAATTAGGTAAACTTCCACTCTCATTTGACCCTGGCCAAAAATGGCAATATAGCTTGGGAATGGATGTATTAGGCAGGTTAGTGGAAGTAACTTCAGGTTTAAATCTTGATCAGTTTTTTAAACAGAGAATTTTCATTTCGCTGGGTATGAACGACACTTATTTCGCTTTGCCTAAAAATAAACAGTCAAGATTATCATCCGTTTATACCGAAGATTCAAAAACCAAGGAAGTTAAACCCTGGAAAGATGGCGCAGTAAATGGATCAACCATCAATTACCCCATCAATGAGAATGGTTATTTTGCAGGTGGCGCTGGCTTGGTTTCTACCTCTAAAGATTATGGAATCTTTTTGCAAATGCTTTTAAACGGCGGCGAATACAAGGGTAAAAGAATTCTATCAAAAAACAGTGTAGCCTTAATGACGAAAAATCAAATTGGCAATATCCCATTTGGAGATAACTATTTTGGTTTAGGCTTTGAAATTGTTTCGGATAAGGGAAGCAAAAAACTTGGACAAACAGCAGGTTCTTATGGATGGGGAGGATTTTTTGGTTCAACTTATTGGGTAGACCCTAAAAAGAAAATGACAGCACAAATTTACGTTCAACAATCACCATTATCTCACGGACAATTGCCTAATCAGTTTAAAGCATTAATTTATCAAGATGCTAAATAATTGAGGTATTGGAAATGATTTAAAATCTAAAGGATAATATTGAATCTGATTTTGCAAAGAAGTGCCATTTGCCTGTAAACCTGTTTTTCACCTTTTGGAATGTCCCAAATAAATGCGATGTTTGAGATTAAGTTTTCCAATCAAACAAAATGAAAATTCATTTATTTGGAGCTTCTGCTTCAGGCGTGACCACTCTTGGCATTGCACTCGCAAAGAAATTAAATATCCCCTATTTCGATAGTGATCAGTATTTTTGGCTGCCTACGGATCCACCTTTTATATCAAAACGCGATCCTGATGAAAGAAATCAACTTATTAAAACGGCTTTATCGAAAACAAATCACTGGATTTTTGGTGGCTCAAGCGTAAGTTGGGGCAACAATGTATTTCCCGAATTTGATTTGATTGTATTTCTCTGGATTCCACCTGAAGTGAGAATGAGGAGACTGAAAGAAAGAGAGTTTGAAAGATATGGATCAGCCATTTATGATGATCCTGACCGCATCAAAAAGTATAATGAGTTTATAGAATGGGCAGCCCAATATGATATTGATCCAAAGGCATCTGGCTTTAAAGGTAGATCTTTACAAGTACACGAAGACTGGATAAAGGGTTTGAATAAGGAAGCATTGGAAATTAGAGGAGATTTTAGTGTAGAAGAAAGAATTCAGAAAATCATGAAATTTCTTTAAATTAAAAAGGCGCTAAAAAGCGCCTTCACATTATATTTTCTTAAGCTTAACCCTCTTGATGTAACCAAGCTTTTTTAGCCAATAATTCTTCTTCTGTTTCGCGGATATCTTCATCATCCACACAACAATCTACCGGACAAACAGCAGCACACTGAGGCTCATCATGAAATCCTTTACATTCAGTACATTTATCTGATACAATGTAATACACTTCATCAGAAACTGCTTCTTGTGTGGAGTCAGCCTCAATTTGTTGATTACCGAAATCAATGATACCTTCCAGGTTTGTACCGTCAGAAAAACGCCAGGCAGTACCGGCATCGTAAATTGCGTTATTAGGGCATTCCGGTTCGCAAGCCCCACAATTTATACACTCATCTGTTATTTTAATCGCCATGTCTTCGTCTAATTCTTTTGCTTAAGTTACCTTTGCGCTTGCAAAGATAAGATTTAATCAATTAATAATAATTCTAAATATGTCAGTATTAACTCAGGATAAAGCAATAATAGCATTTAAAGCACTTGGCAAAAAGCTCGCTAATCCTACTGATGTTTTAGGAGATTCTATTTACCAGGTGCAAAACAGCAACGCGTGGTTTACATTAGAGAATATTGAGCGGTCTATACTATCTTTCTCAGAGATGTTAAATAATCAAGATGTTGAACAATGGTTCAAAACAGCCAGCTTCACATCCTCGCCAAAAAAAGTGGGTTTAATCCTTGCCGGAAACATTCCTTTGGTTGGTTTTCACGATGTTTTATGTGTTTTAGCTACCGGAAATATTGCCCTGATCAAGTTATCTTCATCTGATGACAAACTCATTAAAACAGTTATTGCAGCGCTTAATAATATTGAACCTGCATTTCAGGATAAAATAGAATATGTAGAAAGGCTAAAAGATTTTGATGCGGTGATTGCCACAGGGAGCAATAATTCTTCGAGGTATTTTGATTATTATTTCAGCAAGGTTCCTAATATTATCAGAAAAAATAGAAATAGTGTGGCTGTTTTAGATGGAACAGAAACTCCTGAAGAGATAAAGAACTTAGGTGCAGATATTTTTGACTATTTTGGTTTAGGCTGCAGAAACGTTTCAAAGATTTTTTATCCGAAGGGATATGACATTGCTAACTTTTATGAAGGGATTGAGGAATATAGCAACATTATCAACCATTTTAAATATCAGAATAACTATGACTATAACAAGTCTATTTATCTGGTAAATGCAGCAAAACACTTTGATAATGGATTTTTATTACTCAAAGAAGATGAAAATTTAACTTCTCCCCTGGCCGTGTTATTTTATCAGGAATATGAAAACCTGACATTTGTAGAGGAGCAGTTAAATACAAAAGCCGAAAATATTCAGTGTATCATTACTAAAACACCATTAAGTGTTCAAACTTTCAATTTTGGAGAAAGTCAGCATCCAAAACTTTGGGATTATGCAGATAATGTGAATACAATTGAATTTTTAAATACCCTGGCCTAACGATTTTTAAGCTGAATTAAATGAGATAAGTGGCAGAGCCTATTCGTCTTTTGCCTTTCAGCTTTCAGCTTAAATAGCTATTTTTGAAAACAATGTATATCGTAAAAGTTAAAGGCATAGCCAAAATTCCTGATTATGTACAGCTAAGAGATGAAAAATTTACGCTCTTGGCTTATTTTCGGGTAGACAGACCAGATAAATCCTTAGAAAAGTTAGGGCTGGCAGAAAAACAAGATTACATTATGGAAATGATTAAAAATTTGCCTTTTGGGCAAATTGCTAAATTAGAAATATAGAATGGCAGGAAACGCAGTAATTCACTTAAGCAATGTTGATGTTTTTCAACAGAAACACTTAGTACTTTCAAACGTAAATTTACATATCGAAAAGGATGAATTCATCTTTTTAATCGGTCAGACAGGTTCGGGTAAAAGTAGCTTACTAAAGATATTATATGGCGATTTACACATTGGCAACGGCGAAGGAAACATCGCCGGTTTTGATTTAAAAAACTTAAAAGAAAGCCAGGTGCCTTTTTTACGCCGTAAATTGGGTGTAGTTTTTCAGGATTTCCAATTACTAACCGATCGTACCATTGAGAAAAACCTTGAGTTTGTATTAAGAGCGACTGGCTGGAATGATCCGAAACTGATTAATGAACGCATTAAAGATGTGTTGGATAAGGTTGGTTTACGTTCGAAAATTAAAAAAATGCCGCATGAAATATCCGGAGGTGAGCAACAACGAATTGTAATTGCCCGGGCTTTGTTAAACGATCCGGAGATTATCCTTGCCGACGAGCCAACCGGAAACTTAGACCCAGAAACATCAGAGGAAATTGTTACCCTCTTAAAGCAAATTAGCCAGGCTGGAACCGCAGTTTTAATGGCTACTCACGATTATCACATTATTCGTACCTTCCCATCCCGCATTATTAAATGTGAAAATGGGGTAATACTCGAAGGTGCTAAAATAGCTTAGAGATTTTAAATTTTCAGCATTACGATTTTAGATTTGCATCAAACTTAAAAGCTGATGCTAAAGCTAAAATCGTAATGCTATACTCTATGTTCATCCATCTCGTTTCTGCCAAAATCGTATAGCTAAAAATCGACAATTGTAAATCCGCTGTCAATCTGTTCAGCTAAATTCAAATAAATCTGCCAGCTTGGCTGATTTACGTTAATGGCAAAATAGTTGACGTTAACAGAAAAAATTCAGCCTAATATTATGTTTAATAAGAAAAAAAATAAAGATAAAGACGAAAATATAATGAATCCTGAAAATACACCGGAAAATGCTGCTGAAAATGTAGAGGATACTGATGCTCCTGTCAATGAGACAGAACAAGCGCCGGAATTATCCATAGAAGAAAAATTACAAGCTGAAGTTCAACAGCTTAACGATAAATATTTACGCTTATATGCTGAGTTTGATAACTACAAACGCCGTACACAAAAAGAGCGCGTAGAACTATTGCAAACTGCTGGTAAAGACGTAATTGTATCTTTATTACCAGTGTTAGATGATTTTGACCGTGCTTTAAAAGCAATGGAAACTGCAGCAGATGTGGCACCTGTTAAAGAAGGAATTCTTTTAGTAAGTACAAAATTAAAAAATACACTTTCGCAAAAAGGTTTAAAAGATGTTGAGAGCATCAATGCGCCTTTCAATACAGACTTCCACGAAGCCATTACTAATATTCCTGCACCCACAGCCGATTTAAAAGGAAAAGTAATTGATGAAGTGGAAAAAGGTTACACCCTTAACGATAATGTAATCCGCTTTGCTAAAGTTGTAGTTGGAGCATAAATTAATTATTGAATTTAGAATGAGCGAGTGATGGAATGGTTTATACATTCAATAATTCAATCCTTCAATAATTCAATCATTTTAAAAAGAAGATGAGTAAAAGAGATTATTACGACGTACTAGGCGTTACCAAGAGTGCCGCAGCCGAAGAGATAAAGAAAGCCTATCGTAAGATGGCGATTAAATATCATCCGGATAAAAACCCTGGCGATAAAGCTGCAGAAGATAAATTTAAGGAAGCTGCAGAAGCTTACGAGGTGTTAAGTAATGCTGAAAAAAAACAACGCTATGATCAGTTTGGTCATGCCGGTGTTGGCAGTAGCGCATCAGGAGGTTATGGTGGTGGCGGTAATATGAATATGGACGATATCTTCAGCAACTTTGGAGATATTTTTGGTGGACATAATCCTTTCGAAAGCTTTTTTGGCGGCGGCAGTGGCGGTGGCCAGCAACGTGGTGGCCGAAGGGTATCGAAAGGCACAAACTTACGTATTAAAGTAAAGTTAACCCTCGAAGAAATTGCTCATGGTGCTGAGAAAAAAATTAAGGTTAATAAACTAATTGTTTGTAAAACCTGTGATGGTTCTGGTGCAAAGGATAAATCTTCTGTAAGTACATGTGGTACTTGCGGCGGTAGCGGACAAGTAAGACGCGTTACAAATACTATTTTAGGCCAGATGCAAACGGCATCTACCTGCCCTACTTGTAATGGTAGCGGCCAGCAGATTACGTCTAAATGTACAGTTTGTCATGGTGACGGTGTGGTACGTGGTGAAGAAACCATTACCATTAACATTCCTGCGGGTGTCAGTGAAGGCATGCAGTTGAGCATGAGTGGAAAAGGAAATGCAGCGCCAAATGGCGGTATTCCGGGAGATTTAATTATTTTGGTGGAAGAAACGCCACACGAAACTTTAAAACGCGAAGGAAACAATATTGTTTATGATCTGCATTTGAGTTTTGCCGATGCTGCATTAGGAATTAGCATTGAGGTACCAACTATTGACGGAAAGGCAAAAATCAAAATTGAACCTGGCACACAGAGTGGAAAATTATTGCGCCTTAAAGGAAAAGGATTACCAGAGGTAAATTCTTACCATAGAGGAGATGAAATCATCCATATCAATATCTGGACACCAAAAGCATTGAGCAGTGAAGAACGTAGTCTATTAGAAAAACTACGCGAATCGCCTAACTTTAAACCGCAACCTGGTAAAAACGACAAAAGCTTCTTCGAAAGAATGAAAGAATATTTTGAGTAATTAATTTCAATATATATTAAACCGATGGTGCAAACCATCGGTTTTTTTTTGCTCATTATGCTCTTAGAATTTAACAAGTCGAAGAGATAAATTTAGGCTGGTTGGTGAGACACCAACCATTAGGTTAAAATGTTTTGGCCCGCAGATCAAAACGATTTCGCAGATTTTTCCTCCTTGCTTCTGCACGATCTCCTAAATCTGCGGGACAATTATTGACTAATGTAGGTTTGCCACCAATCAGCAAAACCTTCGCAATCATTATTAAAATAATCTAAATATGCTATCCAATTATTAGTCTACAAAATAATTATAAGTGGTACGCATATAATCATATTTCCTAATCAAATCTTCGGCATGATCTTCGGTTAATTTGCCAGCTGCCGAAGCATCTCTTATTGCTTTTTTAGCCTCAATCAGATAATCTTTAAAACTTTCATTAAAAGTTTTAAAAGAGCCATCCTTGCTTGGAAATTTTGTAGCATCAGGCGCATCCATTTCTGTATGCTTCGTATTTTGTGCCACTAAAGCTTCGTAAGCTGATTTTATTTTATCCTCATCTGCTTTAAAATTTTTGGATCCGACAATCAGTTTGTTAAAGTCCCCTACTGCCTTCCGATCATCTTTCATCGCAAAGATATATTCCTTCAAAGGATGAGTTTTCAGGACAATTCTTTCTGCATCATCACCAATTACCTCAAGTTTCGCTAAAAGATTCTCATCGTATTTATAATAAGTTTTACTCATTGAATAAATGGAATCTATTAGCTTGTTTCCTTTAGCGCTCTTGTCATCTTTCCAATCTTCAGCTTTTATATAGTCGTCCAATGATTTATAGGTGTCCTTAATTTTTGTAAGTGTCTCATTCAAACCTGCCACATTTTCTTTAAAGTATTTCTGATCATCACTGCTTAATGCTGATGGTGGCGTTTCTGGTTTAAGTTTTGAATGGCTTAAATCCGATGAGGAATAAGGCGAAACTATGCCAATAAATGCAAATCGATCATTCGGATTCGCCAATCCCTTAGCCAATTTCTGCAAGTTTTCATCCATTCTTTTTAGGTATGCATTATTCTTATCGGTTAAACCGACTAAAACATTGTTATATTCCACAATTTCATTGGCATCATCATTACCAGCATCTGCATACTCTGTTTTAGTTTTAGTTTCATTGTCTTTTTTATTTCCACTTTTGCAGGCCGTAAATGAGATTGCTACAGCCACAACTAGTAATTTAATAGGAAACTTCATGTTTAAGTGTTTTTTAGATGTATGATTAATTAGTTTAAAAAGCCTAACTTTAAGGCAACTAATAAACAATAATACAAATAAGTTGTTTGATCGGAAAGTAAATAATTCCGAATAATACCTGATATGATCGCTTCAATGATAAAGCTGCAATATATAAGTCTGAATACGACACCCGAATGAATTGGTAGTCTGCTGATTACATCTATGATATAAATTGCAGCCCTTATCTACTAAAGCCCCCTTTGGAACAAGCATATTAACGAACTCGAAACACCTGCAACCCATCTCAAAATCATAAATTTGCGATATTAATCATTATCATTTATGGAGAACCTGTTTTTAATCTGCTTAATTCCACCGACTTCAATTATTGAGGATATTGATGAAATCAGAAACTACATTGCCGACAAATTCAAAGTTTACGAATCATTGAAACGCCCCGCACACATTACACTTTATAATCCTGTTAAAATTACTTCCCGAGATACCGAGGAAAGGTTTTTCAATGCCTTATCGACTGCTGCTTTCACAGATTCCTTCACACAGGTACTCTTAAATTTTAATGCTTTTCCCCAGCATACCTTCTACCTGGAGGCGGAACAAAATCCTGGTATAATGAATCTTCAAAGGCAAATTAAGAAAGCCCTAACCCCGCTGAAACTTGATTCTCAAAGAGAGAATTTTAAGTTTACCCCCCATTTAACGCTGGCTTTCAAAGATGTAAAACCGCCTGTTTTTGAATCAATCGTTAATACCTTTAAGGATAAAAAATTTAAGAGAACATTTACCGTTTCCGGGTTTTATGTTTACAAGCATATCGATAAAAAATGGCAGCCATATAAGGAATTTCCATTTAAAAACCCTCAGGATAATCCTGCGACCAAAGATCTCTTCAGTTAATGAACTCGCTTAGAACGGCATTCCAATTCCGAAATTATATTGTACAAAACGATAAGTATCCGGACCATGCGAAGCATTGTAATTATTTTTGAATTCTTTAGCCCCTGAAAATAACTTGCTGATTACCCATTGCTCTGACCCTAAAAATTGAGGATCTTTTAATTTTAAACCAATATCAAACCTGAATACAAAATATTGAACATCATACCTAAAGCCAACACCTGTTCCAATAGCCACTTGCTGTGCAAGTTTGCTGAGTCTGAACATTTTTATTTCTGAATAAGGATCTTCAGGATTTTGAGTTAAATTCCATACGTTACCCATATCAACAAATGCGGCACCTTTTAACGTTGCTCCGAAAAATTTTTTCATCAACGTATACCGATATTCCAAATTTGCTTCTAATCTTAAATCCCCTAATTGATCTAATCCAAATAGTGCCTGACGCTCGACATCTGAACTTAACACTTCACGATTATAGTTTCCAGGCCCTAACGTTCTGGCTTGCCAGGCTCTAATTCCATTAGATCCGCCAGCGAAAAACTTTTTTTCAAATGGAATTGCTATAGAGTTACCATAAGCATAACCGACTCCAGAATTTAACCGTGCTATAAATTGTCTATCGCCACCTAGATGTTTGTACCACCTGATATCAACTTCAGGCCGGATATACTGATTGTATGGTAAGCCAAAAATGGTTCCATAATCCCTTAAAGTAGAACTGCCTTCTAAGAAGTTATTTGGGTCATGCTTAGATCCAGTAAGATTCGAAACTACGCGTAGCATATTGCCCGCTATATCCATAGCACCTCTGAAGTAAATAAAACTTCTTAGTTGTTGCAACTTGTCGGCGTTAAGAGAATAAGTATACTTCATACCTAACGTAAGATCTTTTCGACCTAATAAATCAATATAATATCTATTATTAAGCTGCGTAACCAGATCTATATTTTCTGTCTGGAGATTTCCAAATCTATATTCGAAATTGAATGGTGTAAAAGAGTGAAGTTTTGATTTCGTCTCTACCCAATCGTAAGTAATAGAGTTAATTAAAATCCGACGGGTTAAAATGTCTTTCTGTAAGGCATAAATATAGCTGGATGAAAAAGTGGTATGAGGCATTCCGTTTCCACCAAGTTCTGGATTATAAAAGGGAATGATTAATCTCGGCACAGAGATACTGGCACTAACCGAAAAATCACGTTGGTAAATATCTTTGAAGGGTTTTGAACCGTTTCCTATACGGGATTGCAAACCACCCTTAATCTGCAATTCGAATCGCTCAGCGCCTCTAAAGAGATTATTATTGGTATAGGTATTACTCAAATTGAAGCCCACTGTACCGCCATTAAAAGGAACCTCTCCTTCAACACGATTGCTCATCACCTTTTGTGGCGTCAATAAAATAATTGGAATAAGTTTATTCGATGTACTGTCTTTGTTATAATAATCAATTTTAACATTTTTGAAAATATTCAATTCATAAAGACGGTCGAAAGTTAAATTCTCATTCCTGATATCAAACATCTCTCCCTTTTTTAGAAAATCATACCTCACTATCGGGTTTCTTCTGTAGCGTTTAGAAAAATCGGTAAAAATAATACCACCAACGGTGTCTTTACTTAATTTACTTCTCACCGAATCTGGAAAACCATCGGGACTAGGCGCAATCAGCATGTGCGTATAATCGATGTTATACTGTTTATGTGGTCCGCTTGGTGGGTTAGTAATGTTTAATCTTAGATCAACCTTTTCTGGCTTATCGGTTTCAATCACATCAAAATTTACATAAGGTCTTAGAAAATAAAAATATCCATTTTCTTTCATCACGCGATAAATCTGCTCACGCTCGTAAGTAAGCGAATCTACATCATATTGCATACCATTATGTAAACGGGTAAAAGTTGGTTTAACATTATCGTAAACATTGTTTACATTTTTAGTGAGAATCGAATCCGATATTTTATCAATATATGATGGCTTACCTTGATTAGCTATAAAGTTAATTTCTGCTTTTTTATCCTTTACCTTAATGTCAGCCTTAACTTTTGCCGCGAAATAACCTTTACCAACTAAAAACTTTTGAATCTGATTTCTGGAGATTTCAACCAACGTACTATCTAAAATTGCTGGTGGAGTACCAAAGGGCCTGATGTTGTTCGTTTTATATCTTCCATCTTTGGTATTGAAGAAATTATATAGTGGCACGTTAATACTAAAGGCGGATGGTGGTCTGATATCCTTCTGAACATAATTATAGGCCTGCTCTTCAAATCTCTTGTCAACACTATCTATAGTAACTTTCTTAACAATTGATTGATAATCTGCTATGTATTTTGTAGATGAACAAGCTTGAATTAAAACAATAAATAATAGTAATATTGCAAGACTTTTCAGTTTAGAATATATAAAGGGTTGGTATGCTTTCAAAATCTCAGATTAGTTTTATTAAATCATTACATCAAAAAAAGTTTCGTAAAGAAAGCGGCTTGTTCATGGTTGAGGGCATAAAGTCTATAAAAGAGTTTATCACATCCAACTACCAGATCGACACCATCTATTACGTTAGTGAGCAATATCAATTTTTACCCAAATTACCTGCAAATATAACTTTATTTGAAGTAAACAACGCTGAATTAGGTAAGATTAGTACTTTACAAACGCCACAAGGTTTTTTGGCATTAGTGAAAATGCCAGAAACTAAATCTGTAGCTAAAAATGAACTCAAAAATAAGTTCACACTGGTATTAGATGGGGTTCAAGACCCCGGGAATATGGGTACGATTATCAGAACTGCCGACTGGTTTGGTTTTGAAAATATAATTTGTTCTCTGGATGCTGTTGAAGTTTATAATCCTAAAACCGTACAAGCTACCATGGGATCTTTAGCACGTGTTAATATTTTTTATCAAGATCTGCCTGCATTTTTAATCGATATTGATATCCCTATTTTCGGCGCTTTATTAGATGGTCAGTCTATTTATAAAACCCATTGGGGTAATGAAGGTTTAGTGATTTTAGGTAATGAAGGAAAAGGAATTTCAGCGGAGGTGATTGAAAAAATTAACCAGCCGGTAACTATTCCTCGGGTTGGCAAGGCTGAATCATTAAACGTGGCCATAAGTGCAGCAATTTTTTGCACTGAAATAGTGCGAGTTAGAAATTAAAAAGATATTTATTGAGATATTATTTGCGGAGTAAGTTATAATTGTTATTTTTGCATCCTTGAATTTCAAGGTCGAGTGGCCGAGTGGCTAGGCAGAGGTCTGCAAAACCTTCTACAGCGGTTCGAATCCGCTCTCGACCTCCATTTGTACAAATAAAATAATTAAAAGGTTATTACCATGGCAGTTACCAGATTAAAAAGAAAAGACAGAAGAAATAAAAATACAGCTCACCAAGAGGTAGCATTTTTAAAAAGAGCAACTAACATTGAGTTAGGAAGCCGTTCTGCACAACCTAAGAACGATCAATTAGCTAAAAACAATGCTGTTTTAGCTGGCTTAACAAGATAGTTTTTAGAAAGACTTTTTCTAAAAAAAATTAAAGCATCCTTCTGATCAAAGGATGCTTTTTTTATGCCTTTTTATTTTAAAAAGATTTATTCTGACCTGGTATACTCCTCTTTACAATTTCAATAAATTCCACTACAATTTGGACTTTTGAGTGAAGATTTTTATCTTGCTTAACAAATTTAAAGTACGCCTCAATGAATACAAAAGCAAACCGACTGGAAGAAGTCTCTACCGCCGAACTGTTAAACAAAAAGAAAAAAATAGCTGGTGCAGCGATAGGTTTAGGCATTGTTAGTCTTATCGCCGTAATTGTTTTGTGTTATCTGGCCATAACGAAAAAAAATTACGTGTTACTAACTCTTTTAGGAGGCATCTTTATCCCCTTTTTACCTATTTTCATTTCTTTGAAACATGTTGATCAGGAAATTAAATTGCGTAATGTAGAGTAGTTTAGAAGCAATGATCATTATTTAATGATATAAATATCAATCGCACATAAATATCGATGAGGTATTTTATTAATATAAAAATCAAATGAAAACAAAAGAAATTAGTCTGGCAGATCTTAATGTAGATGAACTCTACTTTAAAAAAAGAGAGTTTAAAAATGATGTACTTGGTCTCGGCGTTGTCATGGTTATTGTAGCAGCAATAACCATCATTCTTTCTATAAAAGCCCAAAATTACCCATTAATAGCAGTAGCGATTTGTGGATTGCAGCCGGCAGTTCACAGTTTAACCCACTTAAAAAAGGTAAATAAAGAAATCAAAAAACGTGAAGGAACGTCATCTCCTATTTAATGAAGGTCAATTGCCTATCAAAATAAGGCTTCACTGTAAATACTTTATTTAATAAGCGATTTACAAATCGACTTGATTAAGCCTGGTCCTTCATAAATAAAGCCCGTGTACAGTTGAATCAAACAAGCACCAGCATCTAACTTTTCTTTTGCATCTTTTGGAGAATGAATCCCACCTACGCCGATGATTGGAAAAGCCTTGTTTGATTTCTCTGAAAGATATTTAATCACCTCTGTCGAACGTTCTTTAACAGGTTTACCACTCAGCCCCCCCATTTCACCTGCTACATCTTTTTCGGTAGCCAGGTTTTCTCTGCTGATGGTTGTATTAGTAGCGATAATGCCAGCAATTTTTGTTTCTGCTACAATCTCAATAATATCGTCAAGTTGCGCATCAGTTAAATCAGGAGCAATTTTCAACAAAATCGGACGGGAAATATCGTTTTTGCGGTTCCGTTGCTGAAGTGTATTGAGGATTTTTTTAAGTGGCTCTTTCTCTTGTAATTCGCGAAGACCGGGCGTATTTGGAGAACTTACATTCACTACAAAATAATCAACCACATCGAAAAGTCTGTCGAAACATTTGATATAATCGCTCACCGCATCTTCATTTGGTGTCGCTTTATTTTTGCCAATGTTTCCGCCAACTACAATTTCCGGATGTCTGTCTTTTAGCAACCGCAAACGTTCTGCCATTACATCTACCCCTTTATTATTAAAGCCCATCCGGTTAATTAAAGCTTCATCATTTGGTAACCGAAACATTCTGGGCTTATCATTTCCTGGCTGTGGCATCGGTGTAACTGTACCAACTTCCACAAACCCGAAACCCAAATTACTAAGTGCTTCAACATATTCACCGTTTTTATCGAAGCCAGCGGCTAATCCAACCGGATTTCTAAATTTAACGCCAAAAACTTCTTTTTCTAACCCTTTAATGTTGATATCAAAACTGCTTCGAATAATTGTTTTACCTAATGGAAACTTATCATTAAACCATTTGAGCCGTTTAACTACAAAGTAGTGTACATTTTCAGGATCAAATTTGAAGAATATTGGTTTAATAAGGCGATACATGCAACGAAGATAAATAAAATATGGAAAAAATGTAAGATGGAGGATGGAAAATGAGCGATGGGCTTAAACAATCTAGGCTATTGCTTGTTACAATTGATCGCTGTAGGCACCTAGCAAGGTCAAACCACTGTTTCTTCGTTCTACTCTTAACCGGCATGGTCAATTTTTTGGGATGGCACTAACCTAGCCTTTGGTTGTCAAAAGAAGAGATCCTGTTTAGGCCAGAACAAGATAAGATCATTTTAAGTATAAAGCGTAAAAAAATCTGGTTGTAGCCTCTTGCTACGACTTAACGCAAATAGCGATTGCATTAAGATTGCTTCGTGCAATGATAGAGATAGCGCTAAGTCAATAAATAACAGGAATGGCAATTGCTGTAGCCACCCAACAAGGCCAAACCACTGTTTCTTCGTTCTGCGCTTAGACCGGCATGGTCAATTTTTCGGGATGGCACTGACTAAGCCCACCCACTGACTTGAATAGAAAAATGGCGCAAGCCTTCATGAATACAATTAAAAATATAAAGACTATATGAATAATTGCGAGCCGGCAACTTTGCTTCTTTGGTTGTCTAAAGAAGAGAGCCCGTCTGGCAAGGACAAGAATAACATCAAATATAATTGTAATGTCCCATCACGATTTAAAATGGAGGATATTAATCAGGTTGAATCAACAACCACATCTCACATCCTCCCTTTCCCATTACCTAATATGCTGCTGTAAACTGTTCCTGGTGGTGTGTATTATTCTCTAATTCATCAGCAATAACAATAGATAAATCTTCAACAGATAAAATTGAGCGACCTTCTTCATTAAAAACCGGAGATGTTTTACCTAAACGATATTTACCTGTGCGACCAATGGTAATACCTGGATGCATTTCAATTGCTGGACTAAAAAACAACCAATCTAAATCAGTTTCTTGTTTCAGAGTATTGAAGTAATCTCTTACTGCGGTTGCTCCTGGTTTAATATCAGCCGGAAAATCTGGTCCGTCTACCAATTGATTACTATCGATTTGCAAGGTACCGGCACCACCAATAAAAATGTAACGTTTCACACCCGACGCTTTAACGCCTGCCTGAATGGCTTCTGCACCTGCAACCGTATCATTATAAAGATTTGGGTTAGTCCAGCCAGCATTGAATGCACTCACTACCGCGTCTGCTCCTTTTAAAACCGCAGCCAATTCTTCAGTATTTAATACATCAACCGCAACTTTCGTTACTTTTTCATCTGTACTTTCAATTTTATCCGTATCACGGGCAATTGCAATTACTTCATTTCCACGACTTACCAATTCGTTCAAAAGGGCTTTACCTACAAATCCTGAGGCGCCTATTAATGCTACTTTCATAATGTTTAAATTAAAATTAAGTTTATGTTTATAATATTGTAACAATTTTTATTACAGTTTAGTTTAAAAAAAATCTATTTAAATTTTAAGGCAAAATCTGCCAATGTTTGTTTTGATAAATTTTCAATTAAGGCCTTTTCAGCATCATTATACAGGCCGAGTAAATGTTCATTAATTTGCCGTCCAATCGGGCATTTCGGATTAGGTTCATTTTTATTTTTCCCCAAAATATGATCTGATTTCACAGCTTTATAAACTTCCCCCAGGTTAATCTCCCTTGCATTCTTCGCTAAGAAAGATCCACCGCCCTTTCCTTCCTTACTCTCTACGAAACCATACTTGCGTAAGTTTACAATTTCTTTCCTTACCAAAACCGGGTTAATATTGATGCTGCCAGCCAAGTAATCAGAACTCACCAACGTTCCTCTCGCATCATCAAGCAAAATAAGAATATGAAGGGAAACCGGAAATCTGTTATTCATTCTGTAATTATTTTTATTACAGTACAAAGGTAAACACTTTTTCGACTATTTAAAATTTATTTTGAATCTATGAGTGAATTTAAAACCAGTCGAAACCGACGGTCAAATAAAACTACTACTGTTCAAATAAATGATTAAGCTGGGCATATTGAAGCAGCATAATTGTTTTGCCATCCTTAATCTCGCCAGTTGAAATCATTTTAACGGCATCAGCAAAAGGCATTTCCAACACTTCTATATTCTCTTGCTCTTCATGATGACCTCCACCTTCACTCACTTTCATATCTTTTGAATATTCTGCAATGAAGAAATATAAAATTTCGGTCACTGAGCCTGGCGACATGTAAGCTTCAAAAACCTTTTTTACGTCTGTAATTTTATAACCTGTTTCCTCCTCTGTTTCACGCTTAATAGCCGTTTCAGGATTATCCTGATCTAAAAGTCCGGCGCAGGTTTCGATCAGCATTCCCGATTCATTTCCGTTCAAATAGGTTGGAAGTCGAAACTGTCTCGTTAAAATAACCGTTTGCGAAACTTTATTATAAAGCAAAATAGTGGCACCATTCCCTCTATCGTAAGTCTCACGACTCTGGGTTTCTACCGTACCATCTTTTTTGCTGTATTGGAAGGTGATCTTGCTTAAGGTATACCAGTTATCTGAAAGAATTTCTTTACTGATTATTTTAATATTTTCGTTATTCATGTCTTTATAATTTTGGGCAAAAATATATTTTTCATCCGAATGTTGTAATTGTGCAACTGTAAAAAATAGCCATGTCTCATCGTTCAGCTAGAGATTTATCGTTCCATTATTCTTCATCTCAATACTTAAAATAGCTCAATCCTTTACTTAATCGAACATAGACAGGCTTCTCAAATGCGGGATAAGTTAGCTGATATAGTATCTTTAATCATCAATAAAACGTAAAGAAATTTGAGTTCGGTCCTATTTCATTTTGAAACTAAAAAAAGCCTTTAAAATTCGTACTTTTGCAGCCGAAATGATTTCAATAAATAATTTAACATTCCTGATTGGCTCAAGAGCCTTATACGACGAAGCAAACTGGCATATTAAACCGGGCGACAGGGCCGGATTAATTGGGGCAAACGGAACGGGAAAATCGACACTTTTAAAAATAATTGTAGGTGAGTACGCTCCAACTTCAGGAACGGTTTCGATGTCTAAAGACTTAAAAATCGGTTACCTCAACCAGGATTTACTTTCGTATGAATCTCATCATAGCATTTTGCATGTGGCCATGGAAGCTTTCGAGCGCCAAAACCAGCTTCATGATGAAATTGAAGAATTGCTTAAAAAGATTGAAACTGATTACAGCGAAGAGGTTTTATATAAACTGAGTGATAAACAACAGGAGTTTGAAGCTTTGGATGGTTATAACATCGAATACAGAGCGAACGAAATTCTGGCTGGTTTGGGTTTTAGCACATCTGATCAGTTACGCCCATTAAATACCTTTTCTGGAGGTTGGAGAATGCGCGTAATGCTGGCTAAAATTCTGTTGCAAACACCAGATATCTTATTACTGGATGAGCCGACCAACCACATGGATTTACCTTCCATTAAATGGTTAGAAACTTATTTAATGGGCTTTGAAGGTGCGATTGTAATTGTATCTCACGATAGGTATTTCTTAGATAAAATTGTGAACCGTACGGTAGAATCACGCAAAGGAAAGTTAAATGTCTATGCTGGAAACTATAGTTTCTACGTAGAAGAAAAAGCTTTACGCGGTGAAATTCAGAAAGGTGAATTTAAGAATCAGCAGGCTAAAATTAAACAGGAAGAGCGTTTAATTGAACGTTTTAAAGCCAAAGCATCAAAAGCTAAAATGGCGCAGTCGCGCATGAAAGCCCTCGATAAAATGGAGCGTGTGGATGATGTTGATGATGATAACCCAACGGTAAACTTCAGTTTCAAATTTACTAAACCTTCCGGCCGCCACGTGGTGCGGATTGAACATGCTACGAAACATTACCCGAATGTTCATATCCTGGAAGATGCCGAAGCAGTTATTGAAAAAGGTGATAAAATTGCCTTGATTGGTGCAAACGGAAAGGGTAAATCTACCCTGTTAAGAATGATTGCCGGTGCAGAAAAATTTGATGGCTTCTGTGAAACGGGTCATAATGTAACCACTACTTTCTTTGCACAGCACCAGTTGGAATCACTTCACCTGGACAATGCCATTTTAGAAGAACTACAGGCCTTTGCGCCAAAACATACCGATACAGAATTAAGGGGTATTTTAGGTTGTTTCCTATTTACCGGTGATGATGTGTTTAAGAAAATTAAAGTATTATCCGGAGGAGAAAAATCGCGTGTGGCTTTAGCAAAATCGTTAACCACAGATTCGAACTTCCTGATTCTGGATGAGCCAACCAATCACCTGGATATTCAGTCGGTTAATATTCTGATTCAAGCTTTACAGCAATTTGAAGGTACTTTCATTGCGGTATCTCACGATAGGTATTTCTTAGATAATGTGGCTAACAAAATCTGGTTCATCGAAGGCGAAAAGATCAAACAATACCCTGGAACTTATGCTGAATATGAAGAATGGAATAGCAAACGCGAAATTCCTATTTCAAAACCGATTCCGGTGAAGATGCCTGAAAAACCGAAAGAAGAGCCAAAACCAGTTACGCCAAATACAGCCAATCAGTTGAAAAAGCTGAATGATGAATTGAAGAAAATTGAAACTTCAATTTCTGAATTAGAAGCAGCTGTTAAACAAATTGAGGCAGAACTGGCAGACGAGAATGTTTATGGCAAAGCTGATAAATTGGCCGAAGCAAATAAACGTTACTTAGCCGCTAAAAAAGATCTGGATCAGCACCAGGCTAGATGGGAAACGCTAGCCGCCGAAATTATGGAACTGGAAGGATAACGAATTCAAGATATTTGCAGAAGCCACGGAATTATTTCTGTGGCTTTTTGTTTTTGGGGATGGGGTAAATTTAACCACAGACCGGCACAGATAAACACGGATTTGGGTTTGATAATAGGGATGTCTAAACTCTTCAACAAAGATCCTGAATCAAGTTCACTGTTGTCCGGTAAAACTTTTTGAACAAATTTTTACCGGACAGCCTAATCACAAATGGCTGCAATATTCCTTAACCAAAAGAATATTTTGCAGGATATGGAAGCTATGAGCGGTTTAAAATATTAAAACCTCTGAAAATGATAGTTTTTTACCGGACAGCCGAATTAGTGCAAGATTTTTAGGAAACCTATAAAACAATGGGCTTACCTTTTAAAAATGAGATAAAAACAGCTTTTTTAGCTTGATTTAAAGGATTTAATGGATCGTTTAAACTTTAACCGGACAACAGTGAATCAAGTTCAGGAAGACAATCTGCAAGAATTTTTCCCGGAGGCATCTAACCCCTAACCTCCTAAACCTCTAACCCATTTAACCCAACCTCTTCTTCCAAAAAATATCTCCCCCAATCCTCTTTATCTATGCTGAATACTCTTTACATTTATCCATGCAAAAACTAATCATTATCATTTTACTTTTTATTTCTTCCCTAGCCTTTGCCCAAACCAACCAAACATTCACCAACGAGAATAAAATCTATCTGCCCAATATCAAAACCGTTCTTTGTTATAACAGCACGAAAGAGCAAAGTATACCATTGATCACGCTCAACTCGCAAGAAAAAATTGTATTATCCTTTGATGACTTATTAGGTGGAACTAAAAATTACTGGTACACTATTGAACATTGCACCTCAGATTGGCAACCCTCCAGAATTTCGACCACAGACTATCTGGATGGCTTCAACGACGACCGGATTATCGATTACCGCTACTCCTCTAATACCACCAGAAAATATACCCATTATGAAGTAAGCTTACCCAATACGCAGATTCAACCAAAAATTAGTGGCAATTACGTATTAAAAGTCTACCTCGATAGCGACAAAAATAAACCTGTCATTTCTCAGCGTTTTTATATTCTGGATAGTCAGGTGGCGGTAGCTGCAGAAATTACCAACCCCTTGCAGGTTACAGACAGAAACGCCAAACAGAAGATCAACTTCAGCATTAACCATAGCATGTCTATTGCGAATCCTTACCAGGATATCAAAGCAGTGGTGATGCAAAATTTCAACCCGAATACAGCAACGCTAAACACCCGCCCCGCATTTGTACGCCCAAATCAACTGGTTTATAATGATATCAATACCAATGACTTTCCAGGGAATAATGAGTTCAGGAAGTTTGATACCCGAAGCCTGCGTTACAAAGCAGAGAACGTAAAAGATATTTACAGAGATAACCAAACCGTTAATGTGATGCTCTTCCACGATGCACCCAGAAGCACTGGCGCTTTCGGAAATCAGTTTGATGAAAATGGAAATTTCTTTATCCGGAATACTGAAGGCAGAGATGATAAAACAGAAGCCGAATACACAGATATTCTTTTTACACTTAACACTGCCGCACCCAGTGCAAATGGAGAAGCCTATGTAGTTGGCCGTTTTAATAATTATGTATTAAATAAAGATAGCAAGTTACTTTATGATGCCAGCAGAAAACAGTTTTATGCCACTATTTTGCTAAAACAAGGCTTATATGATTATGAATATGCCTGGCTAAACAACGACACTAAAACCGTAGAAACTCAACCCTTTGAAGGTTCATTTTTCCAGACTGAAAACAGTTATCAAATTTTTGTTTATTACAGAAGACCTGGAGCCCGTTGGGATACACTTGTTGGTTATAATAATTTGAGTAACAATCCAACCGATCGCAAATAAAACTTTTCAAATCAAATAACAATTGTCATTAATACCTTTATTGTTACATAAATTTTCTTCATTTTAAGATCGGATAATTACCTTAGTCATCAGATTACTAAGTAACCAAACACCTGCCTGCAGGTAAATCTAACCAATTTTATGTTGAAGAGAATTTTTGCATTTGCATTAATCATCACCGCGCCGGGGCAAAACTTTGCTCAAGATTCAAAAGCTTATACCCAATCCATTAACGGTACCAAACTGAGTTTCGAGATGCAGGCAATTCCCGCTGGCACTTTCAAAATGGGAAACAAAAACGGAAAGCCGGATGAACAACCTGTTCATGAGGTGAAACTAGATGCCTTCTGGATGGGAAAAAATGAGGTTACCTGGGATATTTTTGAACCTTTCCTTTACCGGGATTATGAAAAACAAGCCAGCACTACCCCAATTCCTGCTGAGGTAGATGCGGTAACCAGACCTACAAAACCCTACCTGGACATGACTTTTGGCATGGGTAAGGAACACCAGCCCGCGGTAGCCATGACACAATATAATGCTATCCAGTTCTGCAAATGGCTGTACGTTCGCACTGGAGTTTTCTACCGTTTACCTACAGAAGCTGAGTGGGAATATGCCTGCAAAGCCGGAACAACAACCAATTATTCTTTCGGAAATGATGCCGCCAGTTTGAAAGAGTACGCCTGGTACAAAGATAACAGCGGAAATAAAACACATCCGGTAGGCGAAAAGAAACCCAACGCCTGGGGATTATTTGATATGCATGGAAACGTAAGCGAATGGACTTACGATCAGTATTTTGCAGATTTTTATGCTAAAGATCAATCGAAAGTTGCTGTAAATCCCGTGGCCATTCCTGATAAACTATATCCCAATGCCGTCCGTGGTGGCTCTTTTGATGAAACACCAGAAAATCTCACTTCAACTGTAAGGCTGGCTTCCGACCCATCATGGAAACAGCTCGATCCACAAATCCCCAAAAGTAACTGGTGGTTCCCAGAAGCACCGTTTGTGGGCATGAGATTAGTACGTCCGGCAAAAGCGCCATCAAAGGCAGAAATTGATGCTTACTACAATAAGCAACCGATTAAAGATTTTTAAATCACCTTAGCTATCGAACCAAATATAAATCAAAAATGAAAAAAGAACCAAACCCAAACGAAAGACGAGATTTCCTGAAGGCCTCTGCCTTATTGGCTGGTGGCGCAATTTTAAGTAGCATTCCGCTTGCCGGTGCTTATGCATCTGACACCGATACGATCAAGATTGCACTGATTGGCTGTGGCGACAGGGGAACGGGCGCAGCTTTTCAGGCATTAAGCACTAAATTTAATTTAAAATTAGTGGCCATGGCCGATGCTTTTCAGGATCGTTTAGATAGCAGTTACCAATCGTTAAGCACCAAGTTTGCCGCAAAAATGGATGTCCCGAAAGAACGGCAGTTTGTGGGTTTCGATGCTTACTTAAAAGCAATTCCACTGGCAGATGTGGTGTTACTGGTTACACCTCCAGGCTTCAGGCCCATTCACTTTGAAGAAGCGGTGAAACAAGGCAAACATGTGTTTATGGAAAAACCAGTGGCCGTAGATGCGCCAGGAATCAGAAAGGTATTGTCCGCAGCAGAAGAAGCCAAAAAGAAAAAGCTTAACGTGGTGGTGGGTTTACAAAGAAGATACCAGAGCAATTACCGTGAAGCCATGAAACGGATTCAGGATGGAGCCATTGGCGATATTGTTTCTGGTCAGGTGTATTGGAACAGCGGTGGCGTTTGGGTTCGTCCACGAACAGCGAATCAAACCGAAATGGAATATCAAATGCGTAACTGGTATTATTTCAACTGGTTATGTGGTGATCATATTGTGGAGCAACACGTTCACAATATCGATATTGCCAATTGGATCACTGGTGCAAATCCGGTTTCGGTACAAGGCACAGGTAGCCGGGCCTGGCGCACCGGAAAAGATTATGGCGAAATTTACGATAACCATGCCAATGAATTTACTTATCCCAATGGCGTAGTGGTTTATAGCCAATGCAGGCATTTTGAAGGTACCTCTAACCGGGTTGATGAAACTTTCCAGGGCACGAAAGGCAAAGTTTACTTATCAGGAGGAAACCAAGCCATTATTTATGATGCGAAAGGAAAAGAGATTTATAGCCACAATACTAAGGGAAATGCAAATCCCTATCAAACCGAGCATGATGAACTTTTTGATGCCATATCAAAAGGCGAATATAAATTCACCAATGCAGATTACGGTGCAACCACTACATTCTCGGGCATTATGGGCCGCTATGCTACCTATTCCGGGCAAACCATTAAATGGGATGAAGCCCTGGCTGCGAACAATAGCCTCATGCCGGAACGTTTCGCCTGGGATGCCAATCCGAAGTTAATGCCAGATGGAAACGGACTTTATCCCATCCCTATGCCGGGCAAAACCAAAGTTTTATAATCGATCATGTACAAGATTCTGTTCCTTTGCCTGCCTTTGATTTTTGCTTTCTTCCGGCAGGAGGAAATAAAACAATTTAAGGTTAAAGGTTTTGCACAAGGAACAGATTATACAATTATGTATTATGCAAAGGATAGCTTAGCAACGAAAAGTGGCATTGATAGCTTGTTAGATGCGATTGATCAGTCGATGTCTTTATATCGAAAAGGTTCAGTCATCAACCAATTTAATGCAGCAGAAAAGCAAATTAAAACAGATCGTTTTTTAAACGATGTGCTGAAAAGAAGTTTCGAGATTAATACTGATACGAAAGGGATCTTTGATATTACTGTAGCGCCGCTGGTTCAGGCCTGGGGTTTCGGCCCCAAGGCAACCACAATTGAACCAAGCGAAAAGGAAATAAAATCTATCTTAAATTGTGTTGGCATGCAACATCTAAAATTGGAAAAGGGTTTACTCATCAAAACAAAACCTTGTATTCAGATTGATTTAAATGGGATTGCGCAAGGCTATAGTGTGGATTTGATTGCAGCATATCTTAACCGAAAAGGCATTAAAAGTTATGTTGCAGAACTGGGCGGAGAAATCAGAATTGCAGGTCCGAAGCCCGATGGAACACCTATGAAAATCGGTATAGAAGGACCTGATGAAAATGACGAACCTATCATCAGGCATATTGCTGTTTTGAATAAAGGAGCCATCACTACTTCAGGTAATTACAGAAAGTTTCATCAGAGCGGGAAGAAAAAAATCTCACACCTGATTAATGCACAAACCGGCTATCCCTTAGAAAATGAAATGATCAGTGTAACGGTTTATGCGGCAGATGCCATTACGGCTGATGGTTACGACAATGCCTTAATGGGGATGCACCTCCCCGATGCTTTAAAATTTGTAGAAGAACACAAAAATCTGGAAGCTTATTTTGTGTATCATAAGCCAGATGGTTCCATTGCCGATACCTTAAGTATAGGATTTAGAAAAATATTAAAGAATTAAAACTGGCTTTTACATTTTAAAAACTGATCAATGAAGAGAAGTGAATTTATAAAAAACAGCCTGCTTACAGCTGGTGCGATTACTACAGGCGCAGGCATTACGAGTGCTTTTGCTGCTGATAAACCTTATCAGGCAGTGGCAGATCAAGTTTTCAATATGGACTACGCTCCTCATCAGGGCATGTTTGAAAACCATGCAGGAAAAAACTTTCTTGATCAGATTCAGTTTATGCACGATAAAGGCTTCCGCTCTATTGAAGATAATGGTTATCTAAACCGATCAGTGGAAGAACAGGAGAAAATCGGAAAACTGCTGGCAAAACTTGACATGAGGATGGGCGTTTTTGTGGTAGATGGTGGCGATAACTGGAAAACTTCCCTTGCCACTGGAAAAAAAGAATTTAAAGACAAATTCATCGCCACCTGCAAAAAATCTGTTGAGGCCGCCAAACGTTGCAATGCGAAATGGCTCACTGTGGTTCCGGGGTTTTATGAACGCAATTTACCTTATGGCAATCAGTTCGCCAACATTATAGATGCCATGCGGGCAGGTGCGGAGATTTTTGAACCTCACAGCTTGATTATGGTACTGGAAACTTTGAGCGACACTCCGGAATTGTTTTTACAGAAAACCAATGAAACCTATGCGGTTTGCAAGGCCGTGCAAAGTCCATCCTGCAAAATTTTATATGATATTTACCACATGCAGCGCACCGAAGGCGATTTAATTAAGACTATCGATCGTTGCTGGGATGAAATTGCATATATCCAGATTGGCGATAATCCCGGCAGGAAAGAACCGACCACGGGAGAAATTAATTACAAAAACCTGTTTAAACACCTGCATGCCAAAGGCTATAAAGGTGTGATGGGCATGGAACATGGGAATTCAAAAAGCGGAAAGGAAGGAGAATTGGCGGTTATTGCAGCTTATCGAAAAGAAGATGATTTTTTGTAGGGTTTGTTAAAAATTCGTCCTCATGAACCCACGAAGTGTCGTCCTCCTGAACTTGATTCAGGATCTTTGTTGAAGAAGTTTAGAGGGTTATAGGTTTAGGAGGTTAGATGCCTCTGCGAGAAATTCTTGCAACTCGTTCTCCTGAACTTGTTTCAGGATCTTTGTTGAAGAAGTTTAGAGGGTTATAGGTTTAGGAGGTTAGATGCCTCTGCGAGAAATTCTTGCAACTCGTCCTCCTGAACTTGAGTCAGGATCTTTGTTGAAGAAGTTTAGAGGGTTATAGGTTTAGGAGGTTAGATGCCTCTGCGAGAAATTCTTGCAACTCGTCCGCCTGAACTTGTTTCAGGATCTTACCAAAATAAGGTGCTGAACTAAATCCGATAGCTATCGGATCAGCATGACGATTCGGTGAATGAATCCCCTCAAAAGCCCGTCTTTGCGAAGCAGATTCTTCATCTGCTGAAGCAATCTCTATCGAAGAATCGCAAAGGAGATTGCTTCATCGTGCCTCATCAATAACGATTCGGTTAAAGAATACTCTCACAGAATCGTCTTTACGAAGAATCGTCCTCCTGAACTTGATTCACTGTTGTCCGGTTAAAGTTTAAACGATCCATTAAATCCTTTAAATCAAGCTAAAAAAGCTGTTTTTATCTCATTTTTAAAAGGTAAGCCCATTGTTTTATAGGTTTCCTAAAAATCTTGCACTAATTCGGCTGTCCGGTAAAAAACTATCATTTTCAGAGGTTTTAATATTTTAAACCGCTCATAGCTTCCATATCCTGCAAAATATTCTTTTGGTTAAGGAATATTGCAGCCATTTGTGATTAGGCTGTCCGGTAAAAATTTGTTCAAAAAGTTTTACCGGACAACAGTGAACTTGATTCAGGATCTACCAAAAAAAGCTGCTGAACTAAATCCGATAGCTATCGGATCAGCATGACGATCCGGTTGGCGCATCCCCTCAAAAAAACCGTCTTTGCGAAGCAGATCTTTTATCTGCTGAAGCAATCTCAATCGAAGAATCGCAAAGAGATTGCTTCGTGCCTCAATGACGATTTTTGGGAAACTCAACGCACTTTTAAAACCCAAACCGACACACTACCAGCATTGCAATGAAATTCTGCCCAGCCCTTTTCATCTATAATAACTTCCTGCGGCCTATGAGCTAAAGCATCGATAAATGTTTTGCCAGCGAAACGCGTCCCTATTTCCATGGTTTTGTATCCTTCCGCACTATTACTCAGCACCACCGCCAGGCCACTATTTTGGTGATCATCATCTCCGGCTCTTGTCCAGCCGATGCAGTTTGGGTGGTCGAAGTAATCATGCTGTTCACCATATGCAAACGCAGCCCTGATTTTACTCATCATTTCCACCTCTGGTAAAATGGCGAGCTCAATGTGAACTTCATCCCCTTCTTTATCTTTATCATCGTAAATGCCACCGTATAAATCAGGAAAAAACAGACAAGGAATGCCTTGTGTACGTAGCAGAATAATGGCATAAGCGATTGGCCTGAACCAAAAATCAACATAACTTTCCAATGCCTGAAGCGGTTGCGAATCATGATTATCTACAAAAGTAACAGCCGATTTCGGCGCCATTTCAACCAATGTATTATTGAGAATGGTGCGCATATCATAAGTATTTCCTTCCTGGCCGGCAATGAAAAAATTATGATGCAGCAAAGAATCAAAAATTTGTGTCCGCCCCTCCATTAGTTTAATATACTCCAGTTGTGATTCGTAATTATCTACATTCCAGTCTTCTGCCACAATAAAAAATTGCTTATTGTATTTAGCATCCAGGTGTTCAATCCATTCCTTTATAAAATCAGGGTTAATGTGTTTAACGGCATCCAATCTGAAACCATCGATATGGGTATTATCTACCACCCACTCGCCCCAATACTTCAATTCATCCACTACTGCACGGTTGCGAAAATCGATATCGCTAAACATCAGGTAATCATAATTGCCAAGTTCGGTGGAAGGAACTTCCTCAAAGCCTTCGCCAACAAAATTCTGAATGGAGTAAATAGCGGTTTCTTTACGATCTTCTGCCCAATCTACGCCGCTAAAACACTGATGATCCCAGATAAATGTAGAGTACTTGCCCTTTCGGTTCGGAAAAGTAAATTTAGTCCAGGCTTCGATTTCAAAAACATCGCTTGTAAATTCGTTTCTGTTTTCGGGGTTTACTGTTCTTACTTTCACTTTTTCAACCTCATCAGCTCCTGCTTTATGGTTAAAAACAATATCAGCAAGCGTGATAATGCCCTGTTGCTGCAAGGCTTTTATAGCATCGAGATATTCCTGCTTCGATCCATACTTGGTGTTGATACTCCCTTTTTGGTCAAATTCACCTAAATCAAACAGGTCGTAAATATCGTAACCAACAGATGCCGCACCTGTACTGGCCTTATATGCCGGAGGCAACCAAACACCTGTTATCCCAATTTCTTTCAGGTAAGCAGCTTCCTTTACAACCTTAACCCAGAGATTTTGATCTTCGTTATAATACCAATGGAAATATTGAATAAGCGTTTGATTTTGCATGTATTAGTGTAATTTTCGGAGTAAATATACGATAAAGGGGGTAGAGAGGTTAGTGTGGGTTAGAAGGGTTAGTGTTGGGTATTGTGGATTAGATAGTTTAGATGGTAAGTTGGGTAGCTTTGAAGAGAATGTTCCTATTCGTTTATCGTTTTTTCCTGATCCATTTCCCAGTTCCAGTTCCATTCCCCATTTCCCGTTTGTCGTTTTCCTATCCATTCTCCATTTTCCATTACTTTTCCCTAACCCTATAACCAACGCTAAACCCATAACCTATCTGATAAATAATTAATTTAGATGGTTATGATGGGGTATTGTGGGTTAGATAGTTTAGATGGTAAGGTGGGTAGCTTTGAAGAGAATATTAGTATTTTTCGTCATTCGTTTTTCATTTTTTCCTGATCCATTTCCCAGTTCCATTTTCCATCTTCCAATTCCCGTTTTCCATTCCCAGTTCCCGTTTTTTGTCTTTCGTTTTTCGCTATCCTGATCCATTTCCCATTATCCATCTTCCATTTCCCGTCTTCCATCTTCCATTTCCCTAACCCTATAACCTATTCTAAACCCCTAACCTTTCTAAACCCCTAACCCTTCTTCTATCAAGCTTTTTAATTACTTTTGCTGGATTATGAGTCTGAAAAATAAATTTGCCAAAGAAAGTTTTACGATAATGAATGAGTTGGTTTTACCCAACGATACCAACACGCTTAACAACCTGATGGGTGGCCGCCTCTTGCATTGGATGGATATCGCAGCAGCAATTTCAGCTCAGAAACATTGCAACCGGATTGTGGTTACCGCTTCTGTGGATAACGTATCTTTCAAGCATCCGATTAAACTGGGCGATGTTATTACCATCGAAGCCAAGGTAACCCGGGCTTTTAATACCTCTTTAGAAGTACGTTTAGATGTTTGGGCGGAGAATATTCCGAGTGGCGCCCGCCAAAAAAGCAATGAAGCCTATTATACCTTTGTGGCGCTAGATCAAAGTGCCAGAACCATCCCTGTACCCGAACTCATTCCGGAAACGCCAGAAGAACTGGAACTTTATAATGGTGCCTTACGCCGCAGACAATTGCGCTTAGTTTTGGGTGGAAAAATGAATCCCGATGATGCCAGCGAACTCAAAGCCCTCTTCTTTAAAGCCTAAATTTTACATAAAACTTCTTCCTGGTTAATCTGTTTGTTTTATTTTAGCAGCTTATCATTCGCTCAAAATATGACTACATATACCATACTTATTATTTTAAGCGGATTAGTAATCTTTTCCTATCTGTTTGATCTGGTGGCCAGTAAAACCAAAGTACCCTCAGTTTTATTACTGCTGCTACTTGGCATTGGCCTGCGATTTCTGGTCGATAACCTTAAAATTCAGACGTTTAATTTTCTCTCTATTTTACCCACGCTGGGAACAGTGGGTTTAATCCTGATTGTTTTTGAGGGTTCACTGGAATTGAAGTACGATCGCGAAAAAAATAAAATTATCAAAAGTGCTTTTTTCTCTGCATTAACCATTCTGCTTGCTTCGGTCACCGTTATTACACTGATTATTTATCAGATTACTCATAAAGATCTTTACACCTGCATTGCGAATGCAATTCCATTTAGTGTAATCAGCTCGGCTATTGCCATTCCATCGGCAGCGGCGTTGGGTAAACAAGACCGGGAGTTTGTAATCTATGAATCTTCATTCTCCGATATCCTCGGTATTATCATTTTCAACTTCGCCATCACTAACCACTCCATCACTACTTCCGCTTTTATTGGTTTAGGCCTGAGCACATTTTTGATTATCTTTTTATCGGCGATTGCCTGCGTGGTGCTGCTTTATGTAATGGGCAAACTGGTACACCATATTAAATTCTTCCTGATCATTTCCATCCTGATTCTGGTTTATGCCATTGGGCAATCGTACCATTTATCTTCGCTGGTGCTGATTCTGAGCACCGGGTTATTTCTGAACAATGCAGATACCATCCAGAATGCCTGGTTCAGGGGAGTATTTCTTTATAAAAACCTCTCTGCAGATTTATCCCAACTTTATCAGCTCTCTGCCGAAAGTGCTTTTATTTTAAGAACCTTTTTCTTCGTGATCTTTGGCTTCACCATGAATATTAGTGAACTAAACGACAAGCCTGTACTGGCCAACGGTTTTTTCATCCTGGTAACGATCTTTGTGATCCGCTTTTTCTTCCTTAAAGTGTTTAAAAAAGGTGCACTTACGCCAATCGGATACATCGCGCCACGTGGCTTAATTAGTATTTTGCTTTATTTTAATCTGCCTGCTTCGCTGAAAATTCCAGAGGTGGGAACATCTTTCTTATTCCTGGTGGTATTGGGTACCAGCATTGTGATGACTTTAGGCATTACGCTGAGCAAAACCAGATCGGAAGAAATTCCTATGGCTTAAAACCTGCAGCGTGCTGTTTTGCTTTTAATAATAATGCAGCAGCCAGGTCTGGATTTTTTTGATAATCTATAGAAAAGTAACTTAGTTCTGTTTGGCAAGCAGCATACCTGGCAGCATCACCTTTAATTTTGTAATTGGCAATACTTGGATTGATAGATTGAATCGGTGCTGCGAGGATATTCCCAGTTACATTGAGTAAGGTAGCAGCTACATGCCCGGTAATTTCTTCTCCTAAAGTTGGGTCTTTTTCGCCCCACTTGCGTACCACTGCTCCATTTGGCTGCTTTTCGTAATTGTCTTTACTCCAGGGATCGTATTTCAGAAACTGAATAATTCCCGTAGTTTTTTCACTATTGTCCGGTAAAAAAAAAATTGTTGGAAAAAAGGTTTGATTTCGGTCAAAATAAGTGGGTTTATGTTTTGAAACTGATATCAAAGCCCCCCAATTTCAGCTGTTGGCTCTGAGGTGGGGT
>NZ_JBLYEE010000008.1:0-244801 GCF_048515415.1 Pedobacter sp. N23S346 | reverse complement strand
GGTTGCATCTGATGAGCTATATCAATTTGATTGACTTTTTGAATAATCCTGAAAAGCTATATACCCCACCTCAGAGCCAACAGCTGAAATTGGGGGGCTTTGATATCAGTTTCAAAACATAAACCCAATTATTTTGACCGAAATCAAACCTTTTTTCCAACAATTTTTTTTTACCGGACAACAGTGAATCAAGTTCAGGAGGACGACCGTTTTAAACCACCGTTCATGCAAGAGTGAAAAGCCCCCTATCCGCCTGGCGGCACCTTTCCCCGGGAGGGGAAAGGGCGAGAGAAAATAGCAGTCTTCACGGCTAGCGATTAAAAATAGTTCGCTGCGCTCAGAATGACAGCGAGGGGGCGAACCTAGCTATTCGCACCCTGCTACCCGGCCTAGGAAATGATGGAAGGAGAAAACGTTTAAAGCTTCAACTACAAATTTTCATACCATCACAACCCAAGGCAGCGCGTTATCTCCCGATTTTTTATCGGGTGCTTGTGCTGCCGAAATAAAGCTTTAACGAATTTATCCGACATCAGTTCCCAGCCTTGATTTTTGCTTCTTTTCATCTAAGGAAAAGAAGAAAGCCCTTCGGCGGCTAGCCGAGGCAAGGATGATGTGGCTGGCTGGTAGGCAAAAAGACCTTTAAGCAGAACAGATGCCGATAGATTTTGTATATTTGAGATTAAACAACCAAATATTTATCCCAATGCTAAATGCATTATTATTCCCTTTCCAGGAAGATAACCTATCACCATGAAGCGAATCATTTTTTTCTTATTTATTTCTGCATTTTCTGTTCAAATCATTGCGCAAACTAAACTTCAGGCTTTCAAACTGATGGATGTTAGACTGCTGGAAAGTCCGTTTCTAAAAGCTGAAAAAACTGATCAGGCTTACATGCTTTCGTTGGATCCTGATCGATTGTTAGCGCCATATCTAAAAGAAGCAGGCTTAGCACCTAAAGCAGAATCTTATGGGAATTGGGAAAATACAGGTTTGGATGGACATATCGGCGGTCATTATGTTTCGGCGCTTTCTTTAATGTATGCTTCAACAGGTGATCAGAAAGTTAAATCGAGACTTGATTATATGCTCAATGAACTGGAGAAGTGCCAGCTAAAAAATGGAAATGGTTATCTGTCAGGCGTACCGGGTGGTAAAGAAATCTGGGCGCATATTAAATTGGGCAATATCAAATCTTCCAGTTTTTCGCTAAATGGAAAATGGGTACCGCTCTATAATATTCATAAAATCTTTGCGGGTTTACACGATGCTTATGCCATTGCAGGCGATGAAAAAGCAAAAAAAATGCTCATCAAATTAACAGATTGGTGTATAGATTTGGTTTCCGGTTTATCTGATGATCAGATTCAGGAACTATTAAAAAGTGAGCATGGCGGCCTGAACGAAATATTTGCAGATGTTTATGCCATCACGGGCAATAAGAAATACCTTAAACTGGCCAGACAATTTTCTGATCAATCTATTTTAAAACCCCTATTGGCACAAAAAGATGCATTAAATGGCTTACATGCCAATACACAGATTCCAAAAGTAATTGGTTTTGAACAAATAGCGTTAGTGGATCAGGATAGGGATTGGGGCAAAGCCGCAGATTTTTTCTGGCAAACGGTGGTGAATAACAGAACCGTTGCCATTGGTGGAAATAGTGTGAGGGAACACTTTCATCCGTCGAATGATTTTTCTTCTATGCTCGAATCGAGAGAAGGACCGGAGACCTGCAACTCGTATAATATGCTTAAGCTTACTAAGCAATTGTTTCTCGATGCACCTTCCATAAAATATTTAGATTATTACGAAAGAACGCTATATAATCATATTTTAACTTCTCAAAGGGCAAATGGTGGGTTTGTTTACTTCACACCCATGCGGCCCGGACATTACCGTACGTATTCAGAACCGCAGGAAAGTTTCTGGTGTTGTGTAGGTTCAGGGCTCGAGAATCATGGTAAATATGGTGAGTTAATTTACGCACATGACGATCGAAATATTTATGTCAATCTTTTTATCCCATCAACGCTTACCTGGAAAGAAAAAGGTTTAAGTTTAACACAGGAAACAGACTTCCCAGAAAAAGAGTTCACCGAATTAAGACTTAAAACAGCTAAAAAAGAACGTTTTGCAATTAACTTAAGATATCCATCCTGGCTGGCGGAAGGCCAAATGACGATCCTTGTTAATGGAAAGAAAGTGGCAGCAAAAGCAATGGGGAATGGTTATGTAAGTATTGATCGGATTTGGTCATCAGGCGATGTGGTAAAAATTATGCTTCCTATGCACAATACTATCGAATTTATGCCTGATGGATCTGATTGGGCGGCTTTCCTTCAAGGACCAATTGTTATGGCAGCAGAATTAGATACACTTCAGCAACCTAATTTAACTGCCGATGGAAGCCGGATGGGGCACATTGCATCCGGCGCATTATTCCCACTTAGTGAGGCACCACTGGTATCTGGGAACAAAGCAGATCTTGCTAAAAAACTTATTGCTGTTGAAAATGAACCACTGACTTTTAGTGTGCGAAATGCTGTTTATCAACCCAAATACAAAGACCTTAAACTGGTTCCCTTTTATCGTTTGTCAGAAAAGCGCTATGTAGTTTATTTTCCTTACTCAAATCCGGAAAACCTTGCTGAAAGGGCGAAAGCCATCAAAATTGCTGAAATAGATAAAGATAAGCTGGAAAAAGAAACCGTCGATCTGGTGAGCACAGGCGAACAACAGCCAGAATCAGATCATGGTTTTAAAGGTGAAAAAACAGATAATGGAATTTTTCAGGATCGGCATTTTAGAAATGGTGAAGGATGGTTTAGCTATAATCTGAACAATGATGGTTTAACAGCTAGAAAAATCAGGCTAACTTTTTACGGGAAAGAAAAAAAGAAAGACTTTTCTATCTTAATTAACAATAAAAGCATTGCAAAGGTAAGCCTGGACGGTACTAAAGGAAATATTTTTTATACTCAGGATTTTGAAATTCCTGAACAGTTATTGGCTAAGCAAATGGAACTTAAGCTGGAAGCAAATACAGGGTCTTCCATTGCAAATGTATATGAAATAAGGCTGGTAAAATAGTTCTCATGGTTTCAACCATCACGCTCCCATGGTTTGGTGACACACCAACCATCACGCCGATACGCTCTACGCCTATGGTAGGTGACTCACCAACCATATCGCATCTAACTTCCACTTCATCATTATTTTAAAATAAAAAACACACCTGAAAAAAATTAAAGCCCGAAATGGTTTTTTTAACTTCAAAGCATTATTTTTACGCCAATTATGGAAAACGACAAAAGAGAAATATTCGATAGCGTTGCGCAACGTTTAAAAATTGAAGGTTTTAATGTAGTAAACCGCGATGAAACACGTCCTTGGGGAGGTTTCTTCGTAATTGACGAAGCCCAGGCTCAGCAGTTTGCCGATACTTATTTTGACGGATTAGATGTAGAGGATTTAAAAATAGGTGGTAAATTAAGTCCGAAAATATTAATAGTAGCCCCCAACACACGTTTATCTTGGCAATATCACCACCGTAGGGCAGAAATCTGGCAAGTGGTAACGGGTACGGTTGGTATTAAAACCAGCGAGACAGACGAAGAAGGAGAAGTGAAAAAATATGCACCTAAAGATCAGATCAAATTACAGCAAGGTGAGCGTCACCGCTTAATTGGTTTAGAAGATTGGGGCGTAGTTGCAGAAATCTGGCAGCATACTGATGCTTCCAACCCATCAGATGAAAGCGACATTGTAAGGGTTCAGGACGATTTCGGTAGATAGTAAACATTTCATAAATACATTTAAAGGCACGTCAGGTGTTCTCTCGTGCCTTTTTTAACACATTTTTATAGTTCGTTTAAACAACGAAAATTTCTAAACGGCGACTTTAACAAAACTAAAAGTTAATAAATACCGTTTATATAGCATACACACAATACATGATTATCCTTATATTCTTCCTTTGCCATTGGTTTTTATCACTTTTTAGCCAAACCTTTTTCCTCCACCGTTATTCATCTCATAAAATGTTTAAAATGGAGCTTTTTTGGGAAAGATTTTTCTACCTGATTTTATTGATTTCTCAAGGTTCATCGTTTTTAAATCCGAGGGCTTACGCCATTTTGCACAGGATGCACCATGCGTATAGCGATACGGAGAAAGATCCGCATTCCCCTCATTTTTTTAAGGATGTATTCGGGATGATGATTGCAACGAAGAACATGTACATGAGTTATCTTCATTTCAAGGTACAGCCAGAACCGGCCTTTCAGGGGAATTATCCAGAATGGCCAGTGGTAGATCGCATTGGCGATTCATGGTTATGGAGAATTGGGTGTGGCTTATTCTATATAGGTTTTTATATTGCTTTTGCCAACCATTGGTGGTTATTTATCTTGTTGCCTGTTCACTTTTTAATGGGTCCATTACATGGTGCAATTGTAAACTGGTGTGGCCATAAATATGGTTATTCAAACCATGATAATGACGATCACAGTAAAAATTCATTGCCGTGGGATTTCCTTTTAATGGGTGAATTATTTCAAAACAATCACCATAAAAGACCAAATAGCCCAAACTTCGCTACAAAATGGTGGGAATTCGATCCAACTTATCCAGTAATGAAAGTATTGCATTGGATGAAGATTATTAAGATTAGAAAAGTTTAATTTTCGTCTCCTTAAGCACTTAGCTTATTGAATCTTAATAGGTCAAAGAAGTTGTAGGTAAACTTTTTGTTCGTTTTTAGCCTGTTAGATCTTAGGTGGTAAATGTGATGTGTTGTATTCCTATCTGGCGCTAATTCTCAACACCGTAGGCATCTTAGCTTAGACACCAAATATAAGTCCTTGTTTATAAGAAATTCTAGATTCTCAAATCTGAAATACCTGAAATTACGTTTCTTAGTTGGTTAATCAAACAAACCTTCGCTATGATCAATTTCCTGAAAATTATATTCTCGGCACTATTCGTTTTCATGTGTTATAAAGTAATCAGCACCTCATTAGAAAGCAACCTTTTTGAGCAGTGGGATTTTCTCGGCAGCATTCCCTGGATGCGCGCAACACTATGGGATTTCTATGCCAACATCTTCATCATCACCCTGTGGATGTTTTACAAAGAGAAAAACGTTATTCTTAAAATCTCTATCACCATTTTGTTCGTATGTTTAGGAAGCATAGCAACCCTGGCTTATGTTTTAGTTTATCTTTTTAAACTGAAGGATGGTGAGGGCATTAAAGAATTACTGAGCAATAGGGCGTAGGATTAAAGTTGTAGGGTGTCTTGCTAAAGTCTTAGCGATGTGAATGTAGCCTTAAATCTTTTACCTTATGCTTCTTCAAATAAAACAAATACTTTTCATTGCCCTGATTTCCTTAATGGCCTGTTGCAGCATCATGTTTCTGGTTTGGCTCTGGGCTAAGAAAATTAAAAACGCAGGAGTGGTAGATGTTTTTTGGGCGCTCAACTTCCCGGTTATTACGGTGATTACTTTCTTTTTATCTGAAGGATTTGAAACCCGGAAAATCCTCATTTGTGCTGCATTTTTAGTGGCAGAGTTGAGATTAGGACTTCATTTATGGCAACGTGTTATCGGACATATTGATGAGGAAGAAGGCCGATATCAGCAACTTAGGAAAGAGTGGGGCGAAAAGGCCGATCGAAATCTCTTCATTTTTTTTCAGTTTCAAGCAATTTCAAATGTTATTCTTGCTATTCCTTTCTTTATAATTGCGGCCAATCCATCAACCAAAATTCATCTACTCGAATACATCGGTTTGGCCATTTGGTTAGTTGGATTTGTTGGCGAGATGATCGCAGATCGGCAACTGGCTGCTTTTAAAAAAGACCCTGAAAACAAAGGTAAGGTCTGTGATACCGGAATGTGGTACTACAGTCGCCACCCCAATTATTTTTTCGAATGGTTAACCTGGATGGCTTATTTCATCTTCGCCCTGGCCTCACCCTGGGGTATTTTAGCAGTGATCAGTCCGGCTATTATTTTATACCTGCTTACCAAAGTTACAGGCGTTCCCAATAATGAAGAACAAAACTTGCGCAGCAAGCCAGAGGCATATAAAAAATATCAACAAACAACAAGTTCCTTTTTTCCTTGGAGAAAAAAGTTAAAGGTTATAAGTTGAAAGTTACCTGTCAGTGAGCATACAACTTATTATAAACATCCAAACTTATAACCTATAACCCATAACCTACAACTTCAATGTGGTACGATAAACTTTTAGAAAACGATAAACTTCCTGATACAGCCCTTCGCATGGGAATCAGAAAACTGTGTAAGCAGCGTTTAGATGATGAAACCTTGGGTGATGAAGAATTGCAGCAGGAAAAATTTATGGATTTGGTCGCCGAATTAAGGCAATCGCCCATTGCAGTTAACACCGCTGAAGCGAATGAACAGCATTATGAGTTACCTACCGAATTTTTTCAGTATTGCCTGGGTAAAAACTTAAAATACAGCAGCGGTTATTGGAAGCCTGGGGTAAAAGATATTGATACATCAGAAGATGATATGCTGGCTTTGACCTGCAAGAGGGCAGATTTACAAAACGGTCAGAATATTTTAGAATTGGGCTGCGGCTGGGGTTCGCTTTCTTTGTACATGGCAGCAAAATTTCCAGATAGCACCATTACCGTTGTATCAAATTCGGCAACGCAAAAGGTTTTTATTGATGAAACAGCGAAGCAAAGAGGCATTCAAAACTTAACGGTTTTAACAGCCGATATGAACACCTTTACCATTGCAGATACTTTTGATCGAATTGTTTCCGTGGAAATGTTTGAGCACATGAGAAATTATAGATTCTTGTTGAATAAGGTGGCTGGTTTCTTAAAGCCAGATGGTAAATTGTTCGTTCATATTTTTACGCATAAAACGCTGGCTTATAAGTTTGAGGTGATCGATGAAACCGATTGGATGAGTAAATACTTTTTTACCGGCGGGATTATGCCATCAAACCATTTGTTTTTCTATTTTAATGATGACCTGAAAATAGATAAACATTGGGTGGTGAATGGAACCAATTATGGTAAAACATCCGAAGCCTGGTTAAGTAATATGGATAAGCATAAAAAAGAAATTATGCCCATTTTAGAAAATACCTATGGCAAAGATCAGGCAGTTAAATGGTGGGTGTACTGGAGGTTGTTTTATCTTTCTTGTGCCGAATTGTTTAATTACAATAAAGGAAACGAGTGGATGGTTTGCCATTATTTGTTCGAAAAGAACCAATAGGGATGGAAGAGGTAGGAGGTTAGATAGGCAATGTCAGCAAGGCGTCCATATCCATCATTCATCTACATTTTTGCCCTTTATAGTCCATTATCCATTTTACCTCATCCATTTTTAATAATGAAAAAGCTCGCCATTATAGGCTCAGGAATAGCAGGCATGGGTTGTGCTCATAAACTGCAGCATCAATACGATATTACTATTTTTGAAGAAGCAGATTATATTGGTGGTCATACCAATACCGTTACGCTTGAAGAAGATGGGAAACCTATTTATCTCGATTCTGGCTTCATGGTTTTTAACTATGAAACGTATCCGCATCTAACAGAGATGTTTGCCGAAATTGATGCGCCAGTAATGAAAACCGATATGTCTTTCAGTGTTCAGTTTTTGCCTAAAAAGTTAGAATATAGTGGCTCCAGTTTAAATCATCTTTTCGCACAGCGGAAGAATTTGTTTAACATTTCGTATCTGAAAATGCTGATGCAGATCAACCGTTTCAATAAACAGAGCATCGAAATTTTAGATCAGCCACAATATCAGGATTACTCAATCGGGAGGTTTTTTAAGGAATTCGGCTACAGTGATGAAATGCTTTGGCAATACCTCATCCCAATGAGTGCTGCGGTTTGGAGCGCGCCCATGGAACAAATTCTGGATTTTCCAGCCATTACCTTAATTAGGTTTTTTAAAAATCATGGCTTTTTAGGCTTAGATACGCAGCATCAATGGTATACGTTGGAAAATGGAAGTCAGGCATACCGTGAAAAACTAATCGCTCCATTCCGCGATCGGATCAAGATCAATAATAAAATTGTTTCTGTTCGAAGACTTGAAAATGGGAAGGTGGAAGTGATAAATGCTGAAGGCGAAGTTTATGAATTTGATAAAGTGATTATGGCCTGTCATGCTGATCAGACTTTTGGAATAGTGAAAGACAAAACTGCTTTAGAAACGGAATTGCTTTCAAAGTTTAAATATCAACTGAATAAGGCCATTGTGCACACGGATGAAGATCAAATGCCTAAAGCAAAACTGGCCTGGAGCAGTTGGAATTATCGGGTAGAAAAACAAGGCGACAAATTATTACCAAGTACAATTTACTGGATGAACAGCTTGCAAGGCGTTTCTAAAAAAACAAATTATTTTGTGTCGATCAATCCTACCGCGACTTTAAATCCCGATAAAATTGTGAAGGAAATTGATTATCACCATCCATTGTTTGATGTGCCGGCCATGCAAGCGCAAGAACAGCTTTCACGTTTAAATGAAACCGGACCTGTTTATTATTGCGGCAGTTATTTTAAATATGGCTTCCATGAAGATGCGTATAAAAGTGCGGTTGATTTATGCAGGGGACTTTAAATAGCAAAATCGTCATTGCGAGGAACGAAGCAATCTACCTAGACTGATCCTCCATTAAATTTTGGGGCAGCAAGATCTGTTAATTTGAAGTTAATAGGTTAGAGATTCTTCGCTGCGCTCAGAATGACAATTGCCTATTCATTACAATAATGCTTCCGCTTACGGATAAAACTTTTATTTAAATTGTATTATAAATGCCTTTTACATCCTCTATTTTTACTGCTAAAGTAATGCATCATCGCCTTGCGCCAAAAAAGCATTCATTTTGGTATAACGTGTATATGTTTTATGTTGATTTAGATGAGATTGACTTATTGGCAAAAAAACTCAGATGGTTTAGCAGAAACAGCTTTAATCTATTTTCTTTCAGAGATGCTGAGCACCTACAATTACCGAAAAATCATCCTGATCAAACTAAAAACACAAGGCAGCATTTAGAAACTTATTTAAAAGAGAACGGCATTGATGGCTCAGATTTAAAAATCATGTTGCTAACCAATTTCAACGTGCTTAGTTATAATTTTAATCCGGTTTCCTTTTATTATTGTTTTGATCGGGAAGAAAATCCTGTTTGTTGCGTGGCCGAAATCAGCAATACTTACCGCGAAATGAAACTATTTTTCTTTGGTAAGGAAGAATTGGAAGGCAATACCTTTAAAAAAATCACCACTAAATACTTTTATGTTTCACCATTTATAGACCATGATGATGTGTTTGATTTCAGTTTGAAGATCCCTGGAAACAAGTTAGACATCAGGATTGATGATTTGGATAAAGATGGAAACCGGTTTTTCATCAGCACTTTGATGGGCGAACGCAAGCCGTTGAGCGATGTAAATCTGTGGCGGTATTTTCTTCAGATTCCGTTGATCCCGCTGCAAATTATGGGGATGATTCATTGGCAGGCTTTTAAGCTTTGGTTAAAAAAAATCCCTTTTCATCCGAAAGCCGAAAACCCTGAGCTGCAACGTAACGTATATAAACCCTATAAACCACAAACAAAATAGACTCGAACAGCTTATGAATACCGTTGTCGCCACAAAAACATCAATAGGTTTCTTTGAAAAAGTAGTATTAAATGCACTATCAAAGATGATATTGGGAAGGTTGGAGCTTTCATTACCGAATGGAGAAATGCTGACTTTTGGAAATGGTGAAGACAAGATTTCGGCTACCATTCAGGTTAACCATCCGGATTTTTTCAAATCTATTGCTTTATACGGTGATATTGGTTTCGGCGAAGGTTATGTGGCAGGCTTGTGGGATACTTCCAACATTACCAATGTAATTAAGTGGGTTATTTTGAATATCGAAAACGCACCATCAATTACCGGCAGCAAGGTGAAATCTGTAGCGCTTAACTTATTTAAGTTGGTAAACAAGGTAACTCATGTGCGCCGGGCAAATACATTAGCGGGTTCTCAGAAAAATATTGCTGAACATTATGATTTAAATAACGATTTTTTCGCTACTTTTTTGGATAAAACCATGACCTATTCCAGCGGTTACTTTTTAAATGAAAATGTGGGGCTTGAAGAATCTCAATACGCTAAATATGATCGATTGGCGAAGCACCTTAGAGTAAAACCAACCGACCATGTATTGGAAATTGGCAGTGGCTGGGGTGGAAATGCAATTTTCCTGGCGAAAAATTATGGTTGCAAAGTTACATCCGTTACCATTTCAAAAGAACAACAAAAACTGGCGATTGAACGTGTGAAAGCAGAAGGTTTGGAAGATCAGGTTTCTATTATTATTCAGGACTACCGTAAAATTGAAGGTACATTCGACAAAATCGTGTCGATAGAAATGCTGGAAGCTGTAGGGCATCAATATCTCGAAACCTATTTTGAAAAATGCCAGTCGCTCTTAAAACCAGATGGGATTTTTGCTTTCCAGGTTATTACTTCGCCAGATTGCAGGTATAAAAAACTTAGAAGTGGGGTAGACTGGATTCAAAAGCACATTTTCCCAGGTTCGCTTTTACCATCTGTTGCGGCAATTAATAAGGCTATAAACAATACAGGCGATTTAACTTTAGTAGATTTGAAAGATATGGGATTGGATTATGCAAAGACCCTTCACCTCTGGTACCTGGAATTTAATAAACATTTAGACCAGGTAAAGGGATTGGGTTTTGATAATGAATTTATCCGCAAGTGGAATTATTACCTCAATTACTGCGAAGCTGCCTTTGCGATGCGAAATATTAATGTTATGCAACTGGTTTATACCCGCCCAAATAATACCTCCAGGTAAGAAAAGGGAATGGGAAACGGGAAATAGAAAATAGAAAAAAACAACGAACAGCGGCAAACGAACAACGATTTTATGGGTATGTAAAATAAACTGTGTCAATCTAAAATAATACTTCTCAAAAAAATCCTAGTTCAAATCTAATATCATTCATCAGGAAACCTAATGGCAAGTTTCTTAGCAGTTGTAGCCCAATTGGGGAAAAACAACGAACAACGGCAAACGAACAACGATTTTATATCCATTTTTTGTGCTTCTTCATCACCCATCTTCCACATTTACATCTTCCATCTCACCTATTTTCCTCACCCCATCTTTATTTACCGAGAAAAGTCGCACCTTTGCCGATTAAATTAACACGGTTGCGTGAAAAGTATGCTACACTGTTGTAACAAATCGCATCTTGCGCAGACTAATAAAAAACTAACTCATTAACATGAAACAATTTTTACTCTCGATCCTCATTCTCGGAACATTCATAAATGCAAATGCCCAATTTCCTGCTGGTGGTTTTGGTGGAGGAGCAAAGAAACCAACGGTATTTGGCCGTATTACCGCCACAATTTTAGATTCCGTTACCAAACAACCAATTGATTATGCAACCGTATCTTTAATCAATGCGAAAGACAACAAATCAGTAAATGGCGGTGTAACCGATCCAAAAGGTAAATTATCACTGCAAAATATCGCTCCTGATACCTACAAACTAATGATTGGATTTATGGGATATAAAACCAAATCCATCACGGTTACCACAACCCCGGCAAAACCAGATCAGAATTTAGGAACCATTTACATCTCTTCTACAGAGAATACATTGGCTGATGTTCAAATTCAGGGAACAAAAGCAGTAATTGAAAATAAAATCGATAGAATGGTTTACAATGCAGAAGCTGATGGAACAAATGCCGGAGGCGATGCCACAGATGTAATGCGTAAGGTGCCGATGCTTTCTGTTGATGTTGATGGAAACGTTCAGCTACGCGGTGGTGCGGTTCGTGTTTTAATTAATGGTAAACCTTCGGGAACAATGGCCAGCAGTGTTTCTGATGCCTTGAAAATGATTCCTGCAGAACAAATTAAAAGTGTAGAGGTAATTACAAGCCCTTCAGCTAAATATGATGCAGAGGGTTCTGGCGGAATTATCAATATCATCACTAAAAAATCAAATGCACAGGGCGTTAGCGGAAGTGTAAATACATCCGTAGGAACCAGACAAAATAATGGCGCTTTTAACTTAACTGCTAAAACCGGACGTTTAAGTGTAAATACAAGTTTAGGTGCAAATTTAGCCTATGCACAAGATTCCAGGTTATTATTTGAAAACAATACCCGTACAGATTCTGCCGGAACAACAAGAATCAATAGCATTATTCAGAATGGTGTATCCAAATTTAGCCGCAATGGTTACAATGGAAGTTTGGGCGCAGATTATGATTTTAATGCTTATAACAACGTAAGTACTACCTTTAAATACAATAATTTTTCTAACGGTGGTCCCGGAAGTGCTGACTATATTTTAAATGGCATTCCGCTCAGAAACGTAAGTAATATGGATGTAGGTTTCAATAATTTCGATTGGAATGTTGATTATAAACATACCACTAAAAAAGAAGGTGAAGAATTTACCATTTCAGGCCAGTTATCATCAGGAAAAAACTCAACAGATTTTGAGAATGAAATTATAGGAAGTTCTTTCCCACCGATAAACAACAGCAACACGGGTAAGAACAAAGAATATACTGCACAAACGGATTATACTTACCCATTCAGTAAATCGACCATATTAGAAGTTGGTGCGAAGGGAATTTTCAGAAATATTAATAGTGAATTTTCTACCAATGCTGCTCAGGATTTTGAATACAATCAGGATGTTGCGTCAGCCTATGGTGTAATCAGCTTCAAATTAAGTAAGAAATTAAATTTTAAAGGAGGTTTAAGGTCAGAATATACCACGATAGATTTTAATACAGCACAAGGCGGTAATCAGAAAAATGATTATTTCAATCTATTTCCAAGCGCAATCATCTCTCAAACCTTAAAGGGAAATGCAACTTTAAAACTGAGTTATAACCGTAGGGTGCAGCGACCAAGCTTAGCTTATTTAAATCCTTTCCGTAACGAAAGCGATCAGTTTAACATCCGCCAGGGTGAACCTACATTAAACCCGGAGTTAAGTGATAACCTTGAACTTGGTTATTCCACTTTTATTAAAGGTTCTGTAATTAATGCTTCCGTATTTTACCGTCGTACAGGTGGTGTAATCGAAAGTTCAATTACGCCATTTAGAGAGGGTAGTTTAGATAAAACTTTAACTACTTATATCAACGTGGGTACCGCACAAACCTATGGTGCTAATGTATTTGCCTCTTACAACCCAAAACCAAAATGGACTTTGATGACTAATCTTGGTGTAAATACTTATGAAGTAAGCAACACGCAAACCGGGATTAGTACAGGAACATTTTTAAATTATAATATTTTCGGTCGCTCTGCTTATGGTTTTGGTAAAGGTTATAACTTCGAACTGTTTGGAGTGGTTAACTCACCAAGAAGAACTTATCAGGGGAAAACAGATGCGATGATTTTTTATGGAGCATCTTTCAAAAAAGACATCTGGAATAAAAAAGGTTCAATCGGAATCAATACCTTAAATCCGTTTGCCCGTGATTTACACATCAGAACGGTGAACAATTCTGTAACTACTGCAGGTAATAAAACGAGCACACTTTTCCAAAGCTCTAATATCTACTATCCATTGCGTTCATTTGGTGTGAACTTTAGCTACTCTTTTGGAAAGTTGAAATTTACAGAGAAGAAAAAGATTAAAAACGACGATGTGAAGCAAGATCAGCAGCAAGGCGGCGGAATGGGAGGCGGTTTACAGCAATAAGTAACAGCATAAATAAAATATTGAAGCGCTTTCGGAATTATCCGGAAGCGCTTTTTGTTTATGGATTTATTTGGTGTGTGAAAATCACACTAAGTGATTGATTTTTTTATGTAAAAGGGGTTTGATTGCATATATTATTGAAGTTATGGTAATATTTTAGTGTGTTTTGCGGTTTAATGCGGAATTTCATTCTGCTTTTTGCGGTATTTTTCCACTAAAACGTTATATTGCATCTGCTAACGATGCATCAAACCCTAAATTCTTGAAATATGAAAAAAGTTTTTACTTCACTTTTTTTTCTGTGCTTTTTATTCATCGGGCTATCCTCCTTTGCCCAGGTAAAAACGGTAACAGGGAAAATCACATCCACAGACGATGGAGGGCCACTGCCCGGAGCAAGTATCAAAATTAAAGGTAGCAATACCGGAACTTCAACAGATGGAAACGGAAACTTCACCATTCAGGTGCCTTCATCCAGCGCTGTACTGATGATCAGTTTGGTGGGCTACAAAATGCAGGAAATTGCAGTGGGCGACAGAACAACTATCAACCTCACACTTGCTTCAGATTCACAAGAACTTCAGGAAGTAACAATATCAACGGCGCTGGGAATTACCAGGCAAGCAAAATCACTCGGTTATGCCGCGCAGACAGTAAATGATAAAGATTTAAATTTCAATCATCAGCCCAACCTGCTCAATGCTTTACAAGGAAAGGTTGCAGGTGCAACAATATCAAGCACAGGTGGTGGACCGGGGCAAGGTGCGAGTATCAGAATAAGAGGGGTAAATTCAATAGATCCGAATATTTCTGGCGATCCGCTTTACGTCATTGATGGCGTACAAATTGATAACTCCACTTCTACCCAGGGCGCAAATCCAGGTGGAAATGCTTATGGTTCGAGAGGGGTAACCAACAGGGCTTCTGATGTTAATCCTGATGATATCGAAACCATTAATATTTTAAAAGGTGGTGCCGCAACAGCGCTTTATGGTTTAAGGGGTGCAAATGGTGTGGTGGTTATCACGACCAAAAGAGGCAAGCAAAATGGAATCCAGATCAACCTCAATAGCAGTTATGGCTTCGATGAAGTTTTGAAAAGTCCGAAGGTACAAACTGAATTTACGCAAGGCGTGTTAGGTGTATATACCAATCCTCCTGGCGGAATCGGCCCTGCCTGGGGACCAACAATTGCAGAAGCTAAGCTGATCGATCCAACCCATCCCGATAAACTTTATAATAATTATGATCAGGCATTTGGTACTGGTCAACAGGTAAAAAACTCCCTTTCCTTAACTGGCGGAAGTGATGTGGTTAAATTTTTCTCTTCCATTTCACAGCTTTATCAGAAAGGAATGATGCCGAATACCGATAACAAAAATTTCTCCGGAAGATTAAATACTGATTTTATTATCAGTCCGAAGTTAAAAGCCTCTGTAAATATGAACTTTACCAACTCGGGCGGTTATACCTATAGCGCCGATCGCTTTGGCGAGGGTTTGGCGTATTTCTCGCCGAGGTATGATGTTGCAGATTATCAGAATCCTGATGGTTCTCAAAAATACTTAGGCACCAACAACCCGATCTGGGGTACCGCGAACAATAAGCTAAAGAGCGACGTAAACCGATACATTGCAGGTGCAAGCTTAACATATGATCCGCTAAAATGGTTAAACTTCTCTTATCGTTTCGGCGTAGATACCTATAATGAAAACAGAGTGAGAACCGCCCGTGGGCCAATGTATACCGGAGAAGCAATGTATGATAACGACCAGGGATATTATGGTGAATATAACACTAAATTCAGAACCTTGAACAGCACCTTTGTAGCAACTGCTTCAACCAAAATAGGTGAAGACATTACGGGTACGCTTAGATTAGGGCAAGAACTTTATGACCGCAGAATCAAAGAAATCGGAACGTTGGGCAGTATTCTGGGAATTTATAATTTCTTCAATCTCGCCAACGCAGGTGTACTTACGCCAAGCCAGGCACTGAGAGAAAAACGCCTGATTGGTTATTTCGGTGAGGCAACTTTCGATTATAAAAACTACCTGTTTTTAACCTTAACAGGAAGAAATGATATCACCTCTACACTTCCTAAAGAAAACAGGTCTTTCTTTTACCCATCTGCCAGTTTAAGTTATGTCTTTTCCGATCAGTTCAAATTGCCGGAAGTGATCAGCCAGGCTAAATTAAGATTATCTTATGCTCGTATTGGAAAAGACGCATCAGAATACTCCACTTTCACAGGGTACACACCGTACATTTCTTTACCTACCGGAACAGGTGGTTTAACCATAGGCGCAAATCTGGGCAATCCGGATTTATTGCCTGAATTTACCAATACTTACGAAGCCGGTTTAGAAATGTCGTTCTTTAAAAACCGAATCGGATTTGATTTCACTTACTATTATTCTTTAAGTACAGACCAGATTATCCAAACACAAATATCATCTGCGGTGGGTTACGTAACCAAGTCGATCAATGCAGGTGACATCCGAAACCGTGGGGTAGAGTTGGTGATTAACGGTAAACCAATTGTTGGGAAGGATTTCAATTGGAGTACCAACCTTAACCTTTCTGCAAATAGAAATAAGGTGCTTTCTATGCCGAACGGAATTACCGAAATTGTTTACGGCGCAGCCAGAGGTTATGGAAATGCGGGCGTAACAATGAAACTCATCGAAGGCCAGGCTTATGGCAATATCTACGGTAGTTATTTCAACCGATATTATGGCGGGCAGGCAGAAGATCCGGTTTACTTAGATAAAAACCTTCCGCTGTTAATTGGCGCAAATGGCTTCCCAAGTATTTCAGGTGGTAAACAAAAACTACTGGGAAATTCTCAGCCAGATTATATTATTGGTTTCGGGAATAACTTTAGCTACAAAAATTTTAGTTTAAATGTATTGTTCGATGCCCGTTTAGGTTTTGAAAAATACAACTGGCTGGAAGATTTCTATTCTGCATTCGGCTTGCCGGATTATACTTCAGATCGAAGAACCACTAGGGTTTTTGATGGTGTTTTGGCAAATGGTCAGCCCAATACAAAACCCGTTTACATGGGGCAAAGATTAGGCCCGGATAATGTAGATTATGGCGAAGGTTATTATCGGATTTTATACCGCAACGTTTCGGAGCCATTTGTGAGCGATGCTTCCTGGGTACGTTTACGCTCGGCAAGTTTGAGTTACCGCTTACCAGCGGAATGGTTACCCGCGAAAGCCATTAAAAATGCTTCCTTATCAGTAACCGGAAATAATTTATGGTTGTGGACTAAATATTATGGCGTAGATCCTGAATCCAGTTCTTACGATTCTGGCAGCAACAACGACGGTTCCGCAGGATTTACCTATCCTTCGGCACGTACCATTATGTTTTCCCTTAATGTTGGTTTTTAAAAAAGAATTAAGATGCAAAAGATTATAAAATATACTTTGTTTTCGGCCGTAATTGCAACATTAGGGTTGCAAAGCTGTAAGGATAGTTACTTCGATAAATTATCTGATAACCCAAACCAGGTTGCCAATCCAACGCTAAATACACTGTTGGCTACCTCAACTTATAAAGCTGGTTTCAATAACTATAGTGTGGCCACAATTATCCTGCCTTATGTGCAGTATACCGCAAACCCTGCGGCGAATGGTGCCGGAGATACGTATCAGGCAATTGATTTCAGCGGTACCTGGGATTTACTTTATTTCGCTATGGCCGATGCCAACGAGATGAAGAAGCTGGCGATCACACAAAATTCAAGTGAGTATAAAGGTGTGGCCGATGTTTTAATCGCTTATAATTTAATGATGGTGAACGATCTTTGGGGTAATGCCCCATTTTCTGAAGCTTTCAATATTAATAATCTCGTTCCTAAATATGATAAGCAAGAAGATGTTTATGCCTCAACAATGGCATTGGTAGACGAAGCGATTGTAGAGTTAGCTAAAACAGATGCTACCGTGAAACTTGCTGCGGCCAGCGATTTAATTTATGGAACTACGGCTTCTATAGAAAGGGCAAATTGGTTAAAAATGGCCTATGGCTTAAAAGCAAGGTTATTAAATAAAGTAAGTAAGCGCAATACTCACAACCCAGCAGCAGTGTTAGATGCGGTGAGTAAGTCTTTTGCCAGTAATGATGAAGATGCCAGAATGCAAACTTTCAGAGAACGCAGTCCATGGGCTACCGTTGCACAAAATAACGAACAACAATCACTTGGGGGCTGGCTTTCAGAGCAATTAATAGATGCTTTAAACGGCAAAAGCTATCCAGTATTTGATCCACGCTTGCCGAAAATCACTGATTTAACAGTCGATGGAAAATATATTGGCACTGTCAACGGCGCCGGAAACAGATTGCCAGGGGCAAATACCAGGAAAGATGAGAATTACATTTCCCGCAATTCCCCATGGAGTGGTAATACTTCGCCGATTTTTATCATTACCTATGCAGAGTTGAAGTTTATTGAAGCTGAAGCTGCCTTTGATATTGATAGAACACGATCGTACAATGCCTATTTAACGGCGATCCGTGCGAACATGGATAAGTTTCAGGTAGCAGCAGCCGATAAAGAGGCTTATATGGCTCAACCGACAGTTGCTGTAGGTGCTTCGGCGCTAACCAAGGACCTGATTTTTAAAGAAAAATACATCGCCACTTATTTAAATCCAGAGGCCTGGAACGATGCACGTCGTTTCGATTACAGATACAAAGATTTTACTATGCCAGCCAATGCGTCATTACCTACATTTATTCGCCGTTTAGATTATCCGCAGGGCGAAAGAAGTAAAAATGGAGCAAATGTTCCGGTGGAAGTTTTAAGAACCACCAGGCTTTGGTGGGATCAATAAAATCTTTTTGCTATAGGTTGGTCTTACTAACATAATTACTAATCACAGATGGACGCGGATAAACACGGGTTTTCTATCGGTTGGTGTCTCACCAACCGAAAATTAGACCATTCCAAAATCCCAAATTATGAAACCATCACTTTTTACCCTGCTGTTATTGATTTTATCATCCTGCATTTTTGCGCAATCTTTTTCCATTCAATCGGTTCTCAGTTATCCATTTCCTACACAATTAGTTGCTGCCCCTGCCGGATCAAAAATTGCATGGGCGGCAAATGAACAAGGTAAAAGGAATATTTACCTTGCAGAAGCACCAACATATGAAGCTGTAAAACTGACTGATTATAACGATGACGACGGGCAAGAACTGACCAGTCTTTCTATATCTGCGGATGCAAACTGGCTTGTTTTCGTTAGGGGTGGAGATCATGGAGGCAGAGATGGTGGCCCAGTGAATGCATCATCAGCGCCCATTGCGCCTAAAATGCAGGTATTAGCCTTAAATATTAAAGATAGAAGTATAAAGGTTTTAGGCGAGGGTGATCATCCATTGATTTCGCCTGATAGTAAAACGGTTATTTTCGACAATGCCGGGCAAATTAAAAGTGCTCCCCTCGATGGATCTTCAACGGCAACCAGCTTATTTTATGCAAAAGGTACAAATAGCAATTATAAATGGTCGCCCGATGGCAAGAAATTAGTTTTCGTTTGTAACCGGGCCGATCATTCATACATCGGGATTTTTGTTGATCAGAAAACCCCCATCCAATGGTTATTGCCAGCTTTTTCCAGAGATGTAACACCAACCTGGTCGCCTGATGGAAACGAGATCGCTTTCGTTAGATTACCATGCTTAGGTAGTGAAACCGATTCTATTTTAGCCAGAAAACATCAGCCATGGGCAATATGGAAAGTTAATGTTAATACGGGTAAAGGACAACAACTTTACAAAGCACCTGAAACGATCAGGGGTTCATTTCCGGCAATGGAAGGCGGAGCCAATTTGATGTGGGCAAATGGAAGAATTGTTTTTACTTCTTATCAGGATGGGTGGCCACATCTATATTCGATGAACACCGATGGAACTGATCAAAAAATCCTTACTCCGGGCAACTTCACTGTAGAAAATATTGAGCTGAGCAACGATAAAAAGACACTCGTTTTTGCGGCCAATACTGGTAAAAATATGGACGATTTAGATAGAAGACATATTTATCGGGTTTCTGTCGAGCAAGCAGATATGGAATTACTTACCTTAGGAAAAGGGATTGAGGCTTATCCGGTAATTTCTGGCGACAATAAAAATATTTTTTGCCTGAGTTCCAATGCCCGGCAGCCGTTGTTGCCAGCGCTTATTAATCATGGCAAGCTCAAATTAATAGGGTCAGAATTAATTCCGAAAGATTTTCCATTAAATGCCATGGTTACGCCTGAACACGTGGCCTTTAAAGCTATGGATGGAAACATGGTTTACGGGCAACTTTTTTCTCCCAAAAAGATCGTAAAAAATCATCCAGCCATTGTATATGTGCATGGCGGTCCGCAGAGGCAGATGTTGCTGGGTTGGAATCCAATGGATTATTATGCTATCGATTATGCTTTAAATCAGTACCTGGTGAGCATGGGTTTTACGGTGCTGTCGGTAAATTACCGATTGGGTTTAGGCTATGGATATGATTTTCATAAACCACTAAATGCTGGTGCGCAGGGTGCTTCAGAATATCAGGATATTAAAGCGGCTGGTGAATGGCTAATGAAACAACCCAATATCAACCCGGAAAAGATTGGTATTTATGGCGGATCTTATGGAGGTTATCTAACCGCTTTGGCTTTAGGGAAAGATTCTAAATTATTTGCCGCTGGTGTTGACATTCATGGCGTAAATAATAGATTCGGAAATAATTCAATAGCGGGAAAAGCGCCTGCTCCCGATGCAAATTTAGCGGAGAAAATCGCAATAGAATCTTCACCGATAACTTATATTAATACCTGGACTTCCCCAACATTAATTATTCATGCAGATGACGACCGCAACGTAGCTTTTAGCCAAAGTGTAGATTTGGCCAAACGTTTTGAAGAGAAGAAATTCGAGTTCGAATCTTTGGTTATTCCAGATGATACCCATCATTGGATGAAGTTTTCTAATGGTGTAAAAGTAAGCGAAGCAACGGCCGATTTCCTTAAACGGAAACTCCTGAAAGATTAGTTTTTCTTAATGTTTTTCAAAATCATTAAACTTAAGGCATTAAAAGCATAGCCGCTGATGTTATTTTGAAGCATCACTACAGATTGATCGTAAAATAGCGGCACCACTGGCGAATATTCCATCACCATTTGATCCATCTTCCGGTAAAGTTCGAAACGTTTCTGATCGTTAGTTTCATAATAACTTTGCTCAAATAATTTATCAAAGGCTTTGTTATAATAAGCAAAATAATTTGGTCCGTTGGGTACTTTGTTTTTTGAATAAAACATAGAAAGAAAGTTTTCACCATCGGCATAATCAGCAAGCCATGAACCACGAAAGAAATTCACATTGTTCTTAGACATCAGGTCTCTCAGACTAGCACTCGGACTTACATCGATTTTCACCTTCATGCCAATGTTGGTGAGTTCGCCCTGAATAAACTCAATCAAATCTTTGTAAGTAGTGGTGGTGTTCAGGGTGATTTCTGGTAAACCTTTTCCTCCAGGAAACCCAGCTTCTTTTAATAATCTGGCAGATAAAACAGGGTTATAAGTATATCCTTTTACAGCAAGGCTATCGAAACCAGGCATTCCTTTTGGGATAAAACCCGATGTTGCGGCAATACCTATTCCATTTCTCAGGTACCGGATCAGCTTGTCGCGATCAATCGCATAATTAATGGCTTGTCGTATTTTTTTAATCCTTAAAGGCGATTTTTTTACAAGGGCAAGATTGGTATCAACCAAAATTCCAACATATTCGGTACAGATATAAGGGCTTTTGGTTAGTGTAAATTTCCCTTTGTATTTCGATACCATTTTGCCACTTTTAGTGAGAATATCATCGCGGTAGCTGCCATCTACATTATAGTAAAAATCCAGGTCTTTTTTAAGGAAACTCATAAAGCCACTTTGCTTATCGGTGATAAAAGTTGCCTTTACTGCATCAAGATAAGGTAATTTAACTCCAGCTTGATCTTTCTCCCAATAGTTTTCGTTTTTCAACAGCACCAAGATTTCACCTTCTTTCCAGTATTTAAATTTGAAGGGTCCGGTACCAATCGGGTGACTTCTAAAATCCTTCCCATAATGCGCAACCACTTCTTTTGGCACTACAGAACAGTATTGTGTAGTAAGCAAATTCATAAAAGGAGGGAAGGGCTTAACCAGTTTAATTTGAAAGGTAGAATCGTTTAAAGCAATAAAATTATGCTGATCTTTTACCTTGTCGCTGAAAATCCATCCGCCAGAAGAGGCAACTTTTGGATCGATTAGCCTATAAAAACTGTAAGCAAAATCACTTGCAATAACTTTCCTGCCCTTACCACCCTTAAAAATTGGATCATCGTGAAAATAAACGTCATTGCGTAAATTAAAGGTATAAGTTAAGGCATCATCAGATACCATCCAGCTTTTGGCAATGCAGGGAATGGTTTTTATGCTGGAGTCAATTTGAACCAGGCCATTAAAAATCTGGTTAGTCATCCATATGGCGTTCTGATTACGGGCAAAAGCAGGATCGATAGAGGTTAAACCCTGATCCAGGTTGATATTAAAAGTCTTTTTGTTGCTATTTACGGTATCCCGATTGCAGGAAGTGAAAAGAATGCCAAAGAAAATCCAAAATATATACTTAAATGAGGCCTGCATGAAATAAGGATTGTTATTTTTGCACAAATTAATAAATTTAATGCAGATGTCTTTTTTAAACGATTTATTTATCGGCCTTGATGCCACAATCCGCGAAGATTTACAGGAACGTTTGGATATTGTGGAACACAAGATTAAATTTATGGATAAAGTTCCGGTGGCTTTATTAGATGTAAGCAACACGCCTAGCTATTTACTTTCTGAAGAAATCACCTTTGCCGGAGGTATGCTGGAAGCTGATATCCTGAGTGCTGTTTTTGTTATTTATTATCAACCCGGCAAAACCCTTACCGATTTGATGCGTGAAGTGCCATCTGTGTTGGGTGAGGATTGGCAAGCCGTAAAAAACAACCGCGTCATCTTACTCAACGACGATACAAGTCGTGAACGCTCAGCAGAAAATGCAGTGTCGTTAATTGAAGACCTTGCAGAAATGCTCCATCCAGGTTCATTTATTTTTGGCCATGAAGGCGATAAATGGATTCGGTTTGGAGTTTGAGAATAGCGGAAAGGGAAGATGGAAAAAGGAAGATGGAAAAAGGAAGATGGGAAATAGGGAAGGGGAAAATGGGGAATGGATAATGAGAGATAGGGAAAAGAAAAATCCGATCAGGGGAATAAAATTTTAAATTCAAATTAACAATGAGAAAGTTTATTATAATTGGTTTTCTGGCATTTTCATTTCTGTGCGCTGATGCACAGGTTGTTCCGACATTAACAGCCGATGTTGCAGAAAAGCTTTCAAAAATGCCTTTAGGCTGCATTGGGCAGGAGTTTCCAAATAAAACTTCTCATGTAGCCAATACAGCGGTTGATGGGCGGTTATTGCCAAGTGAACTACACCCTGCGTTTTTTGGTTGTTTAGATTGGCACAGTTCAGTTCATGGCCATTGGATGTTGTTGCGCTTGCTGAAAACGGTTCCTGATTTAAAGAATAAAGCCGAAATTATGGCTCAATTAAATGCCACTTTAACGCCTGAAAAAATGAAAGCGGAGGCCGAATATTTCACCAAATATCAGGTGGCCAATACTTACGAGCGTACATATGGCTGGGCCTGGTTATTAAAGCTCGATCAGGAATTATATACCTGGGATAATCCGGATGCGAAGAGATGGTATGCCGCAATGCAGCCCCTAACTCAACAAATTTTAAAACTCTGGAAAGCTTATCTCCCCAAACAAACATACCCAAACCGGACAGGCGTGCACCCTAATACGGCCTTCGGGTTGGTTTTCGCCCTAGATTGGGCCAGGACTTTTAAAGATGCTGATTTCGAAAAACAAATTGATGAAAAAGCAAAAGCCTTCTATTTAGACAATACCGCTACACCAGCATACCTGGAACCCGATGGATCAGATTTCTTTTCGCCAAGCCTGGAAATTGCTGATTTGATAAGACGTGTTTTACCAAACAAACAATTTGTGAGTTGGTTAAATAAATTTTATGAGGAAAAAAGTATCAAACGCATTAGCGATTTGCCGATAATCAGCGATATTAATGATTATCAAGGCGTTCACCTGGTAGGCTTATCGTTTACCAGGGCCTGGTGTATGAAAGGAATTGCTAAAGAATTACCCAAAAATCATAAATTAAAGAAACGTTTCGAAACAACAGCAAATCGTTTTCTGGCCAATGCCTTACCACTTGTATTTGCCGGTAATTATGGCGGCGACCATTGGTTGGCTTCTTTTGCCGTTTATGCCTTAGAAAAATAGATTGCCGCAGATTAATTTATTTCCAGGTAGAGGAAATTAAAGATTAATTATTAGGCGTGATTTTCTATTTACCGTAATCCTAAAATCCTGATATATTGTCTACTTAGATCTTAAATCCTGAGAATCCTGTAAATCCCGGCTTTTTTCTGCACCCAGATCCTAAAATCCTGTAAATCCTGGATCAGAAACGAAGAAACTTATCAATCTGTTCAGTCGTAAACTTAACCGTATCCTCCTGAATCAGGTTCCCTGAAGAATCTAACTCCTGCTTAATGTTAGGAATGTGAATACGCAGGGGCAGTACGTTTAGGTGAATATAATGACATACGCCTGTAAAGTGATCTATACCGCGAATATTTCCATACTTGCCTGATGAAATTCCGACTAATGCGGCTTTTTTATCATAAAAACTATTTGGGAAATCGCAGGCATCAATTAACACTTTTAACACACCTGGGAAACTGCCATTATATTCTGGTATAACGAAGATAAATTTACTGGTTTTCGCAATTAAATTCTGGATTTCCTGGAAGGCAGGTGAACGTTTGCCAAACATATCTGTATTCAATACATCAGCTGGCAGCTGCTCCAGGCTAAATAACGTGGCCTCTTCACCTCTAAGTTTTAACTGCGCCTGGTAATAATTGGCAACTTTTAACGTATTGCTATTGGGTCTGTTGGTGCCTGCTATTATTGTAATCATGGATGAATTGTTAATAAGATGTTTAAAACCCGAAAGCCCTTATTGCTAAAATTGCCATATAGTTTGTATCTTAGCTGATTGAGAAAAAGGGCGTAAACAACGCAAAAATAGAACTTTTTGCCAATTAAAAGGCATAAAATATTAGCAGCCCAAATAAACGTTAAGTAAATTTCGGATAGATAGATGAGCAAAATTATTGCATTAGCAAATCAAAAAGGTGGTGTTGGTAAAACAACTTCATCCATAAACCTGGCTGCCAGTTTAGCCGTATTAGAATACAAAACTTTATTGGTAGATGCTGATCCTCAGGCAAATTCAACATCAGGTATCGGTTTCGATCCCCGCAATATAAAAGATAGTATCTACGAATGTATCATCAATGATATCGATCCAAGTCAGGCCATTCAGAAAACTGATACTCCGAATTTAGATTTATTACCTGCGCATATAGATTTAGTAGGTGCTGAAATCGAGATGATTAACCTGAATAACCGCGAGTATAAGATGAAAGCGGTACTGGAGAAGATTAAAGACCAGTATGATTTTATTATTGTTGATTGTTCTCCATCTTTGGGTTTAATTACCATTAACGCTTTAACGGCCGCAGATTCAGTGATTATTCCCGTTCAGTGCGAATATTTCGCCTTGGAAGGTTTAGGGAAACTATTGAATACAATTAAGATCGTACAAAACCGTTTAAATCCTGACCTGGAAATAGAAGGGATTTTGTTAACGATGTATGATGTACGCTTACGTTTGTCTAATCAGGTGGTAGAAGAAGTGAGAACCCACTTCCACGAATTGGTTTTTGATACCATTATTCAACGGAACACACGTTTAAGTGAGGCGCCGAGTTATGGTGTTTCGGTAATTATGCACGATGCAAATTGCAAAGGCGCCATCAATTACCTTAACCTTGCCCGGGAAATAGTGAAGAAAAACGGCTTGTTAAAAGAGGAAGAAAACATAGACTCAGCAACTTTATAAATTATAGATGACATCTTTTCAGCGAAAAACAGGTTTAGGAAGAGGGTTAAGTGCGCTTTTAGATGATAGCGAGTCTGCTCATCCGCCAAAGCAGCAGGTAAATGCAGTAAGCGAAACCGAGCAGATTGGCAATATCAGTCACGTAAGTTTAACTGAGGTTGAAACCAATCCATACCAGCCGCGTACCGAATTTGATCAGGTAGCTTTAAATGAGCTGGCAGATTCCATTAAAGTACAAGGTTTAATTCAGCCCATCACCGTAAGGAAATTAGGTGCAAATAAGTACCAGTTAATTTCTGGCGAACGGAGGTTCAGAGCATCTAAGTTGGCAGGATTAACACAAATCCCCGCTTATATCCGAAGCGCCAACGATCAGCAGATGCTGGAAATGGCCTTGATTGAAAATATTCAGCGAGAGAATTTAAATGCGATTGAGGTTGCTTTAAGTTTCCAAAGGATGATCGATGAGGTTGGTTTGAAACAAGAACAATTGGGCGAACGAGTGGGGAAAAACAGAACCACGGTAACCAATTACCTCCGTTTACTAAAACTTCCGCCAGCCATTCAGGCATCCATCCGCGATCAGAAAATTTCTATGGGCCATGCAAGGGCGCTAATTAATGTAGATGGTGTTGATAAACAACTATTCATCCACCAGGAAATTTTAGATAAAGGTCTTTCCGTTCGGAAGGTAGAAGAACTGGTTAGAAACCTTCATCATACACCAGTTAAAGTAGAAGAAAAGCCAAAAGCTAAAGGCGTTTCTTTTCAGTATCAAAAATTACAGGATGATTTGGCATCTAAATTTGCCACCCGTGTAAAATTAAAAGTAACTCAGAACGGTAAAGGGGCTATTGAAATTCCTTTTATGAGCGATGACGATTTAAATAGAATCTTAGAATTATTAGATTGGTAATGCGGATTCAGAAGGTTTTATTACTGGTTTCTTTGCTAACATTTTTTCTGGTAAACCTGGCATCTGCTCAGGTAGGAGATACCGTGTTAAAACAAACCGATACGCTGAAAAGCCGAAATTATACGCCAATCAAGGTAGATTCGCCGAAGGTAATGACGCGAAGAGATTCTGCAAAAGCAAAATATATAAATCCTGGAAAAGTTGCAGGAAGAAAAGCGATTTTCAGGTCAATGATTATTCCCGGTTGGGGACAGTTGTACAACATGCAGTTACTTAAAGATGGCTATGGTACCCGGGCAGGTAAAAGTCAGACACTCCAGAAAATTTATACAACGGGTAAAATCGTAGCCATTTACGGCGGTTTTACAGCGCTCACATTATCCTATATTGAGAGTAGAAAGAATTATAAAATTTTCCTGAAAGAAGGGCAGTCGCGACAATTGCCTATTACACAAAGAGTGGGTGAATTTGCACCAAATCCAACACTTACCCGTTATTCAGATCAGGGAGTGCTTGATAATAAAAGTGTTTTTAAGCGGAACAGTCAGATCGTAATTTTTTCTTACGGCTTGCTTTATGCCGCAAATATTGTTGATGCTTATGTTGCAGCACGCTTACACTTTTTTAATATAGATGATGACCTGGCTTTTCAGGTTCGACCATCAGTAATTACCACCAATACGATGTATGGCTTTAATGCAACTCCATCGTTAAAATTATCGTTAACATTTTAATAAATAGGAAACCATCAGGATCTTTCAAAATTATACCACTTGAATAATTAAGATCATGATCGCTTCATCACCTTTAATAATAAAATTATACAGATGAAAATTGCGCTTTTAGGTTATGGTAAAATGGGGCAGATTATTGAGAAATTTGCACTTGAACGCGGTCATGAAATCGTTTTAAAAATATCAATAAATAATCTGGAAGACCTAACCAGACAAAATTTAAAGGCTGCCGATGTGGCGATAGATTTCAGTACGCCAGATTCAGTATTGGGAAATATTGACGCTTGTTTTGATGCCAATGTTCCAATTGTGGTGGGTACAACGGGTTGGTACGGTAAATTGCAAGAAGTTAAAAATGATTGTGATAGCAGTAACAATACCTTGCTTTATGGCTCTAACTTCAGTATTGGCGTAAACTTATTTTTTAAGCTTAATCAAAATTTAGCAAAGCTGATGAACAATTATCCAGGCTATGAAGTGCAGGTAGAAGAAATTCACCATACACAGAAGCTGGATGCACCAAGTGGAACAGCCATTACCATTGCTGAAGGAATTGTAGATAATTTGGAGCGGAAATCGGAGTGGTTAAATGAAGTAGTAGGAAGTGAAGTAGAATTGTTTCCAAAAGCAGAACAGCTCTTAATCGAATCACATCGAATTGAAAATATTCCGGGTACACACACGGTTATTTACAGCAGTGAAGTGGATGAAATTGAAATTAAACATACGGCACATAGTCGCGCAGGTTTTGCCTTAGGAGCAGTCGTAGCTGCGGAATGGTTGAAAGATAAAAAAGGATTTTTTAGTATTACTGATATCTTCGAATAAGCGGAAGGTTAAAGCATAAAAACGCTGGACGATTTCTCAAAAACATAGACGACAAACGACAAACGAAAATAAAAATATGAATTATAAATTTTGGCAGAAGAAAACTGATGCCACTAAAAAGAAAAAGACAAAAACCCGCGAGTGGGTTGATGCCATCGTTTTCGCAGTAGTTGCTGCAACCATTATCCGCGTTTTCTTTATTGAGGCCTATACCATTCCTTCCGGTTCGATGGAACGTTCGTTACTTATCGGCGATTTTCTTTTCGTAAGTAAGGTGAATTATGGTGCACGGATTCCGATGACCCCCGTTGCTTTTCCTTTCGCTCACCATACCATGCCATTAACTACTTCTACAAAAGCATATTGGGATGGCGTGCAGTGGAAATATCACCGTTTACCGGGCTTGTCAGATATTAAAAGAAACGATGTGGTGGTATTTAACTTCCCTGAAGGAGATACCGTTGCGGTAGAAAATCAGGCAGCCAGTTACTATGACCTGGTACGAATGAGTGGTAGGGAGCAGGTAAGAAATACCTATACCATTATCGATAGACCGGTTGATAAAAGAGAGAACTATATTAAAAGATGTATTGGTATTGCCGGAGATGTGGTTTCCATGACTGCCGGTGTGGTGAGTGTTAATGGTAAACCCGAACCCATAAAAAGCACAGGCATGATGCCTTATCGTATTGAATTCAAAACGATGGATTTTAATTATTCGGCGCTTGATGAATATAAGTTAGATTTAGGAAACAGCCCTGCAATTGCAGCGAATACTTATGTGGTAAATGCATCACCCGAAATTGTAGAAAAGCTTAAAGCATTAGATTTTGTAAAATCAGTGGTGATGAATCCAGATCCTGCTGGTGCAGAAGCTGGAGGTCTGTTTCCACATGATCCAAAAAGAGCGTGGAATAGAGATAACTTCGGCCCTATCAAGATCCCTGCAAAAGGCTGGACGGTAAATATCGATAGCAATACCATGCCGCTGTATTATAGAGCCATCAGAACTTACGAAGGCAATAAGGTAGAGCAAAAAGGTGGTGTTTGGTATATCAATGATAAAGTAGCTACGAATTATACTTTCAAAATGAATTATTACTGGATGATGGGCGATAACCGTCACAATTCTGCAGATTCACGTTACTGGGGATTTGTTCCGGAAGACCACGTAGTAGGTAAAGCATTATTTATCTGGATGAGTTTTGACGGGGAAGGTTCCTTCTTCAATAAGATTCGTTGGAACAGATTATTTAGAGGAATACACTAGCAATAAATATAAAATATATATGAAGCGCGCTGATCTAATCAGGGCGCTTTTTTTGTTGCAAAACAGCCCCTATCCGCCTATCGGCACCTTTCCCCGGGAGGAGAAAGGGCGTGTAATAAGGATTTTTGCGGCTAGCAGTGAAAAAATAGTTAAGTGTTGAATGAAGTCAATGGTTAAAAAGGCAGGGATCCATGTTGCCTCAGGATGACGAACTTTTTAACTCATCGATTTATGACATCACCTATTTTGGACTTTGCTATTGCCACCCTGCTCTCCGGCCTAGGAAATGATGGAAGGAAAAAACGTTAAAGCTTCAACCACAATTTTTCATACGCCCACAACACAAGGCAGCGCGTATTGCCCGATTTTTCATCGGGCGCTTGTGCTGCCGAAATAAAGCTTTGACGAATTTATCCGACATCAGTTCCAAGCCTTGATTTTTGCTTCTTTTCATCTAAGGAAAAGAAGAAAGCCCTTCGGCGGCTAGCCGAGGAGAGCCATTGAGATAGGAAAAAACCATTATAACCCGATATGTAACAATCAAACCCTCTCTCAATCTAAAATCCAATATTATCAATCTTCAATATGAACTGGAAAATCTGGCAAAAGAAAAGCGCTCCTGAAAAGAAAAAAACAAAAACCCGCGAATGGGTTGATGCAATTGTTTTCGCTGTGATAGCTGCAACCATTATTCGTGTTTTCTTTATTGAGGCCTATACCATTCCTTCAGGATCTATGGAAAAGTCGCTACTAATTGGCGATTTTCTGTTTGTAAGCAAGGTGAATTACGGTGCCAGGATTCCGATGACCCCCGTAGCCTTTCCTTTTGCTCACCATACCATGCCCATCACCGGAACCAAATCATATTGGGATGGTGTTGAGTGGAAATATCGTCGTTTGCCTGGTTTATCGGAGATCAAAAGAAATGATGTCGTTGTTTTTAATTTACCGGTTGGAGATACAGTAGCACTCGAAAATCAAGAACCAAGCTACTATAATTTAATTCGTCAATCTGATTGGAAAACGGTGAATAGTCAATATACCATCAGCAGCAGGCCTGTTGATAAAAGAGAAAACATTATCAAAAGGTGTATAGGAATTCCAGGAGATGTGGTGAGCATGAGCGGAGGCGTGGTGAGTGTAAATTGGAAAGCCGAGCCATTAAAAGATACAGGTCAAATGCCTTATAAAATCCAATTATCTACAAGTAATGTTAATTTTGATGTTTTCAGCAATCTGGGCTTTAAGGTAGGAGAGATGCAGCAGCTTGATGCCAATACCTATATAGCCAATGCCACACCAAGCATGATTCAAAAATTAAAGACCTTCAATTTTGTAAAATCAGCTGATCTCTTTGTTAAGCCATCTTCAACTGATGACGGTGATCTTTTTCCTTTGGATCCAAACCGTAAATGGAATGTAGATAATTTTGGTCCGATCAAAATCCCTGCAAAAGGCTGGACTGTAAATATTGATAGCAATACCATGCCGCTGTATTATAGAGCCATTAGAACTTACGAAGGTAACAAGGTAGAGCAAAGAGGTGGCGTTTGGTATATTGATGATAAAATAGCTACAAATTACACCTTCAAAATGAATTATTACTGGATGATGGGCGATAACCGTCACAACTCTACAGATTCCCGATATTGGGGATTTGTACCAGAAGATCATGTAGTAGGTAAAGCATTATTTATCTGGATGAGTTTTGACAGTGAAGGTTCTTTTTTCAATAAGATTCGTTGGAGTAGACTATTCAGAGGGATACATTAGCAATAAAAATTAAAACATATATGAAGCGCGCTGATCTAATCAGGGCGTTTTTTTTGTTGCAAAACAGCCCCTATCCGCCTATCGGCACCTTTCCCCGGGAGGAGAAACGGCGTGTAATAAGAATTTTTTGCGGCTAGCGGTAAAAAACATTAAAGAATTAAGAAGATGAAGTATTAGTCAATAAGTCCTGTGTAGAATCGTCATTCTGAACTTGATTCAGAACCTTCATTCTATGTTTTTCAGCTAGTAAATCTTTCGAGAACTGGTGAAAAAACATTTAAATACCTAATCAACTTGGTAATTTCTTACAAGCAATTGATAAAAAGTTATCAAAGCTGAATATCTCCTAATTTCCCAGCATAATGCAGCAAGTTATTCGAAAAGTAACCATCCTTTTTGGTAAAACCGAACAGAAAAAGGTCTAGTTGAGGCAAAGCCTTTTAATATTTGGAAAAATACTTTTAAAAAAAATTAATAAGTCGGTTATTGTTTTAAAAATATTTATTAAGTTTGTTTGTAAACCAAATAAAAATGTCTGTAATCATTGAGAAAGGTCAGCGGCTTCGTGCTGATATTATCAAACATCTTTATTATAAAAAGGCTTTATCCTTAACGGATTTAAGCAAACTCACCAAAAAGAGCTTGCCTTTGGTCACCTCAGTTGTAAATGGTTTAATTTCAGAGGGATATATCAATGAGCAAGGTTTGGCACCTTCAACAGGAGGTAGGAGGCCTTCAATATATCTGTTAAATCCAGATCACCCAAAATACATCGTTGCCGTTGCAATGGATCAGCTTATTACCAGGCTTACCATTTACGATTTATCCAGGAAGGTAATTTTACCCATTCAGTACCTGGATTTACACATGTCTGATTCCTTTGAAGACGTAAACACCCTTGCCGACTTTATTGGTGAAAGCATTACAAAATCTAAAATTAATCAAGATGATATTATAGGTGTTGGAATTGGCATGCCCGGATTCGTTAATGCCGAATTGGGAATCAACTCCTCATTTCTACCAATAAAAAACGGCGAAACCCTTCAGCAATATCTTTCTGAGAAAATAAATCTACCCATATCTATAGATAACGATTCGAGTTTAATAGCTCTTGCTGAACTCAATTTTGGCGAAGCAATAGATTTGAAGGATGTAATGGTGATCAACATTGGTTGGGGTACCGGATTGGGAATGATTGTAAATGGACAACTTTATCGTGGTAGTCGCGGTTACGCCGGAGAGTTTAGTCATATTCCTTTATCTGATAGTAATAACTTATGTTCTTGCGGCAAAAGAGGCTGTTTGGAAGTTGATACATCCCTTTTAGTGATGGCCGAAAAAGCAGAACGTGCATTAGAGGAAGGTGCTGAATCCAGTATGAAACTGCTTTTCAAAGACAAAACCAAACATCCGAGAGATCATTTTTTGGATGCGGTAGAAGCCCAGGATCCATTAGCCATTTCCATTTTATCTAAAGCTGCATTTCAGATTGGTAAGGGGATTTCCACATTGATGCACATTTTGAATCCGGAATGTATCGTGCTAAGCGGCAGAGGTGCAAAAGTAGGGAATATGTTTTTGCCATCGATTCAACAAGCCATTAACCAGTTCTGTATGCCACGTATTGCAGAATTTACAACCATCAAATTATCAACCTTAACAGATGAGGCCGAGCTTTTGGCAGCAGCCAGTATCATGGTAGAAAATAGTCAGTTCGAAGAAGTAAAAATAACCGCATGAATAAATAAAGAAAAATAACCAAGAAGTATCAAGTCAACTATAACCTTAAACAAAGCAAAATTATGAAAAAAGTGTACTTAAGGTGCTTAAGTATTTTGTTGTTAACCCTATTAACAATAACATCCTATGCACAAAAAAACATCACCGGAACGGTGAAAGACGCCTCTGGACCGCTTCCAGGGGTAAGCGTGTCTATTAAAGGCACATCTAAAGTTACCCAAACAGATGGTAATGGACAGTTCTCGATTGCCGTAAATGCCAAAGAAACGCTGGTTTTTACTGCTATTGGCTATGCAAGACAAGAGCTGGTTTATGGTGATCAAACTACATTGAGTATTACCTTAAAAGAAAGTTCTAATCAACTGGATGAGGTAAGTGTGGTAACTACGGCGTTAGGAATCAAGAGACAAGAAAAATCTCTGGGTTATGCCGTAAGTACAGTAACTGCAAAACAATTAACAGAAGCAGGTAATACCAATTTTGCATCAGCATTATATGGTAAAGCTGCGGGCGTTAAGGTTACAACAGCACCTGGTGGAGCCAGTAGTGCAGTAAATGTTCAGATTCGTGGTATAAACTCTATCAACTATAATCAACAGCCACTATATGTTGTGGATGGTGTAATGATTAGAAATGATGGACAAAATGGTGCTGGTGGTGCAAACAACAATAACTACTGGGATGATCAACGTGTTCGTGGTAATGGTATCCTTGACATTAATCCTGCTGATATTGAAAGCTTAACTGTGTTAAAAGGTGCAAGTGCATCAGCTTTGTATGGATCAGACGCAGCGAGTGGTGTGGTGGTAATTACGACTAAAAAAGGGTCTAAAAACCGTGGTTTAGGCGTTGATTTCAATTATCAGGGATCTATTGATCAGGTTGCATTTTTACCTAACTTTCAAAATACCTATGGTCCGGGTTACGATAGAGAAACTAACGTAGCAAATGGAGCAACAGAAGAAGGCTGGATTGCTGATCCACTTTCACCAACAGGTTTAAGACCATATTTCAGAGCTTATGCTAACTTTGGTCCAAAAATGGAAGGCCAGCAGGTAAGATGGTGGGATGGTTCAATTCGTTCTTATTCTCCACAGCCTAATAACTACAAAGATGTTTACCAAAATGGCTATACCTCAAATGCTAACGTTGCCATTTCCAATCAAACAGATGCTTTAAATTATAGATTTTCGGCATCACGTTTAGATTATAAAGGAACGCAACCAGGTAACACCGGAGCAAAAAACTCATTCAACTTAAACTCAACGATCAAATTAGCACCGAAATTATCTGCTGATGTAATTGTGAGTTATGTGAATACCAAAACCGTTAACAGACCTTATCAATTAGGACAGGTTTTAGGCTCTTTCAGTGGTTTCTTTAGCCGTGCAGAAGATATGGATTTGATGAAAGAAAAATATCAAACCAGTAATGGCTACAAATATTCACAGTTTAATCAACTAGACAGACCAGAACCTTTTGTCTATAACATCAGGGCAACTAACCTGTTGGATTTTTACTGGCAGCAGTTAAAAAATCAGTATACTGAAAATGAAAACAGGTTGTTATCTAGTTTTACTTTGAACTATGATTTTGCTAAAAACTTAAAATTCAGAGGCCGTATCGGTAATGATTATACCAGTGTTAAAGCAGAGAACAGACAATTTACCGAAATCCCAAGTGCATTAAACGGTAACACCAGTACAGGTTCTTACACTACAAACCAAGGACAGTATGCCATTTTATATGGTGATGCACTGGTAACTTATTCCAATAAAATTGGTGAAGATTTTGGATTGTCATTAAGTGGTGGTTATCAGGGAAGAAAAGAAACGTATAAAGATTTAAGATCCAATACCAGAGATGGATTGGTGACCGAAAATTTCTTTGCGTTATCTAACTCATTTAACGTTGCTGAAACTGTTGAGGCAAGAAAAGAACAATTAAAATATGCTTATTTAGGAATTGCAAATTTTAGCTACAAAGATTTCCTTTTCGTAGAGGCTACAGGTAGAAGAGAATATGTTTCCACATTGCCTCCGGGTAATAACCAATATTCATATTTCTCGGTAAATAGTGGTTTTGTATTTAGTGATGTTGTGAAACTACCATCATTCTGGGATTATGGTAAATTAAGAGCTTCTTATGGCGTTGTAGGTAATGCACCTCCAATCTATGAAGCTAATATTGCATATACACAGAACTCGCTTCAAACCATTAACGGATCTGTGCCTTCTATACTAGCACCGAGATCATATGGTAATCTTAATCTATTACCTGAAAAGAAACATGAAGCAGAATTTGGCTTAGAAACTCGTTTCTTCAAAGGAAGATTGGGATTAGATTTTAGTTATTATGATAACAAAATCAAAAACCAGATCTTGCCACTTGATATAACTTCGACAAATGGCGCACAAAGTCAGATTGTAAATGTTGGAGAAATTGGTAATAGAGGATTTGAGATTGCTTTAAATGCAACACCTGTAACAGGCAAATTCAGATGGGATACCCGTTTAAATTTCTCAACTAATAAATCTAAGGTAAACTCATTAAAAGATGCCAATTCAGAAATTAACTTCTATAATTCAGACCAGGCAACAGCTAAAATTGTAGCGAGGGCAGGCGAGGACTTAGGGAACATTTACATTCGTCCAAGAAAAACAGATGCAAATGGAAACTATATTATTAATGATGATGGCTTTTATGTAATGGATAACTCTGTTTATGTTAAAGTTGGAAACATTATGCCGAAAGCAGTTGGTGGTTTTTCTAACACACTTAGCTATGGTAACTTCTCTTTAGATTTTACTATTGATTATCGTTTCGGCGGTAAAATGATTGCGCCAAACTTAAAGTTTATGCGTGGTGCAGGGATGTTGGAAAACTCTATGGAATTTAGAGATGCTGCAAGCGGTGGTTTAGCATATACAGCCAATGGCAAAACCTACAATGATGGTGTTTTACTTCAGGGTGTAAACGAAACTACCGGACAGCCTAATACGAAAATTCTTTCTGCAGCTGATTATTACATCACTACCTATAACTGGGGTGAAGGATCTTTAACTGAAGCGGAGATTTTCAAAAATAACTTCATCAAAATGAGGGAAATCACTTTGGGTTACAAAATACCTTCAACTTTGACAAAAAAAATTGGCATCAGTAATATGAGATTCGCTTTAATCGGGCGTAACTTATTTTACATCCACCGTACATTAAAAGATTTAGATCCTGAGGCACCACTAGGTAATAAATGGTGGTCGCAAGGTGTTGATGTAGGTTCTACAGCCGCATCAAGAAACTTTGGTTTCTCATTAAACGCAAACTTTTAATCAGCTAAGAAAAGAATTATGAAAAAGTTAATCATAAAAGCAAGCTTTCTTTTAATTGCAATAACAACGGTAGTTGGTTGTAAAAAGGAACTTGATGAAAAATTTAATAATCCAGAAAAGGTTCTGGATCCAAGTCTAACCGGATTGTTTACAGGAATGCTTAACAATGACCGGGTTGCTGCTAAATATTGGAATGTGCGTACATTCTTAACACAGATGCCTGGAGTATATGCACAAACCAGCTATATTTCTAATGGTAATACCATTTATCAGCAAAATGATGGCTACTCTCAACAATATTGGGATGATTTCTATAGCACTGGTGGCAATGGAAGTGGCATCATAGCACAATACAGAACGATGGAAACCAAATATAATACACTTTCTACAGCAGATCAGGCTAGCCAAAAAGTGATTATGCAGGCGGCTAAAGTTGTATTAATAGAACAAGCTGCAAAAATGGTTGATCTTTGGGGAGACATTCCTTACTCTGCAGCCGGAAGCTTAAATACGACCAGCACAATCAGTAATCCAAAATATGATGAACAAAAGGCGTTATATACCTCATTCATCGCAGATTTGGATGCTTTAGGGACATATTTTAATACTAATACAACCACATCTGCTTTTTCAAAATCTGATATCTTATTAAAAGGTAGTATGAATATGTGGGCTCGTTATGCTAATTCATTACGCTTGAGACTCTTAATGCGCATTTCCAGGACTGATGAAGCTACTGCCAGAACCGCGATTTTAGCTATGTTAGCTAATCAAGCTACCTATCCTTTGGTAGATGGTGGAAATAGCGGAACTTACAATCCAGGTACATCTGATGTTTTATTGCAACCCTTAACCAATAGCACCAGCGATTTACATGATGCGTTTTTTGAAGGAAGCTGGTATGCTACAGATTATGCGTTGAATACCGTAATGTTGCCTGCCAATGATCCTCGTATTCCTGTTATCTACGATAAATTTGGTCGCACGGTAAACGGAAAATTTGTACAAAATGCCGATTACAAAGCTATGCCGATAACTTTTACTGCGGCACAGCAAGAGGCTAGTTTTGCAGATTATGCAGTTTTAGACTCTGCAACTTTTGTTTATAATCAAAAATTGCCAGGTATTTTAATTACTGCATCTGAAGTTAATTTCATTAAAGCCGAAGCTTTTGAAAGATGGGGAAGTTCTACAGATGCAAAAACCGCCTATGATAATGCTTTAAGACAATCGGTAACTTTTTACCATTACCTGAACAACCTTAACCAGGGTGGTGGATTCAAAAATGTAACTGCTCCAGCAGATTCAGTAGTTACTGCCTGGGTTAATACCTCCATAGCAACTTATGCTGGTTCGTCAACTGCGAAACTTACACAAATTTACACCCAGAAATGGTTACATTATGGTGTGCTGCAATCAACGGAAGCCTGGTCTGAATACAGAAGAACAGGATTCCCTGCGCTAACTTTCTCTACTACCGGAAAGTTATCAGGCTTTGATACACCTCCAACAAGACTAATCTATCCTTCGAAAGAAAAAACACTTAACAGCGAAAATTATCAAGCTGTTGTGTCAAAAGATACACGGAAAACAAAAATTTTCTGGATGCCATAACTTAAATAACTTACCAATCCCAGCCACTAAAAAGGCTGGGATTTTTATATTTACATATGAATAAGAAATTACTTATCGTTCTGATTTTCGCATCTTTTGCCAATGTTGTTTACGCCCAGGAACGCAATGATATTGTAAAGGAATCGACCAAATACGAATGGCCAACCGATCCACTCGTTAAAGAGAAATTAGATACCTGGCAGGATAAAAAATTTGGAATGATAATCCACTGGGGTCTGTATGCAGTTCCAGGAATTATAGAATCATGGTCTATTTGTTCTGAAGACTGGATTGAAAGAGACTCGACCATTTCTTACGATGATTATAAAAAAGCATATTGGGATTATAGTAAACAATTTAATCCCACAAAATTTAACCCTGAACAATGGTCGGCAGCTGGGAAAAATGCCGGAATGAAATACCTGGTTTTTACCACTAAACACCATGATGGTTTCGCCATGTTTGATACTAAACAAAGCGATTTCAGTATTGCAAAAGGTCCTTTTGCCAACAATCCCAAAGCAGACGTTGCCAAATATGTTTTTGATGCTTTTAGAAAAGATGGTTTTATGATCGGCGCCTACTTTTCTAAACCAGATTGGCACTCGCAATATTACTGGTGGCAAAAATATGCGACAGCAGACCGCAATAACAATTACGACATCAAAAAATATCCATGGCGTTGGAATATGTTTAAAAACTTTGTGCAAAACCAAATCGGCGAGTTAATGACCAATTATGGAAGTGTAGACATTTTGTGGCTCGACGGTGGTTGGGTGAGGCCTTTAGAAAGTGTAAACGAAGAAGTACTTTCCTGGGGAGCGCCAATTCCAAAATGGAGCCAGGATATTGATATGCCCAAAATAGCTACAATGGCAAGAAAAGCACAACCTGGATTACTAATGGTAGATCGTACCGTGCATGGTCCTTATGAAAATTATCAAACACCAGAACAAAAAATTCCTGATACACAATTAGACCATCCCTGGGAAAGCTGTATGACTTTAGGTGGCGCGTGGGGCTTTGTTCCGGACGACCAATATAAACCAGCGGCAGAAGTAGTTCATAAATTAGTAGAAATTGTAGCCAAAGGCGGAAGCCTATTGCTAGGAGTAGGGCCAAAGCCTGATGGAACACTGCCAGATGAGGTGACTCAAAAGTTAAATGAAATCGGCCAGTGGACTTCCAAAAATGGTCAGGCGATTTACAATACACGCATTACTAAAAACTACCACGATAGTCAAACCTGGTTTACTCAAAGCAAAGATGGTAAAAAGCGATTTGCAATTTATTGCTTAACATCAGATGAAACCAATCCTAAAACAATAAAATGGAATAACAATGTTCCGAAAAAAGGAACTGAGATCGTACTGATATCTACCGGAAAAAAGGTGAAGTGGCAAAACATTAATGGTGAAACAACCTTAACGCTGCCAGCGGGAATAGATAAAACGGCTGCTTTGGCTTTTTCATTTATCCCTCAATAAAAATACATTAAGAATGAGATTTAAAACAATCATCTATTGCATTGGAATAAGCGTTCAAGCCCTTACTTATCAAAATACCTTCGCGCAAAGTAAACCAACCTTAAAAAATGCGAAAGGAATCATTTATAAAGATGCCCGTGCAAACATTGATGACCGGGTAAAAGATTTACTGGCTAGAATGATGCCTGAAGAAAAATTCTGGCAGCTATTTATGATCCCGGGAGATTTAGATGGCGTAGATAAAAATCGTTATCAAAACGGAATCTTTGGATTACAGGTGAGCGCAGTATCACAGGGTGGCGGTGGCGCAAACCAAATGATGACTTATAATACCTCTGAAAATGCATTTACACTCGCTAAAAAAATTAATGCCATTCAGAAATACTTCGTTAACGAAACCCGTTTAGGCATTCCAATAATTGCTTTTGATGAAGCACTTCATGGTTTGGTGAGGCAGGGTGCAACAGCCTTTCCACAGGCGATTGGTTTGGCAGCAAGTTTCGATACCACTAATATGGCAAATGTTGCTAATGCAATTGCCAGGGAAACCAAAGTTCGAGGAATCAGAGATATTCTGACCCCTGTGGTAAATATTGCCGCCGATGTGCGTTGGGGCAGAACAGAAGAAACTTATGGGGAAGATCCTTATTTATCCGCTCAAATGGGCCTTGCCTTTATAAGCGCATTCGAACAACAAAATATCGTGACCACACCCAAACATTTTATTGCCAATGTTGGAGATGGGGGACGAGACAGTTATCCCATTCACTATAACCAGAGGCTGATGGAAGAAATTTACTTTCCACCTTTTGAAACTGCTATTAAGCAAGGTAAAGCACGGTCTTTAATGACCGCCTATAACTCTGTAGATGGAACGCCGGCAACTTCAAACTATCAATTGTTAACGCAGAAATTAAAAAAAGACTGGGGCTTTAAAGGTTTCGTTATCTCTGATGCAGGTGCCGTTGGTGGAGCCAATGTATTACATTATACGGCTAAAGGTTATGCCCAATCTACCAAACAGGCTCTTGAGGGCGGACTTGATGTCATTTTTCAAACAGAGTTTGATCATTACAAATTGTTTATACCGCCGTTTTTGGATGGATCAATTTCGCAAGAACGAATAGACGATGCCGTTTCACGCGTACTCAGAGCTAAATTTGAATTGGGTTTATTTGAAAATCCATATGTATCAGAAAAGGATGCTCAAAAAGCTGTTAATGATAAGAGCAATAAAATAATCGCAAAAGAAGCTGCAAAGAAATCATTTGTATTGCTTAAAAATTTAGATGCTACTTTGCCAATTAAGAATGTTAAAAATATTCTGGTTTTAGGTGAAGATGCAATTGATGCCCGCCTTGGTGGCTATAGCGGATCGGGAAATGGTAAAGTGAATATGGTAGATGGGATTAAAAAAAGAGCAGGATCTGCTACCAATGTAACTTATTCCAAAGGAAGTACTCGCGAGCTGAATCTCGTTAAACCAATTTCAAAGCAGTTTTTAAAGACCGACACGGCAAGTGGGTTAAAGGCAGAGTATTTTGATAACCTAAACTTAGCTGGCACTCCTGTTGTAACGAGAATCGATGAACAAATCAATTTCATGTGGACGCTTTACGCACCGGATCAGAAACTTCATAATGATAATTATTCTGCAAGGTGGACGGGGAAATTGATTGCACCGAAAACAGGTGAATTTCAAATCGGTTTGGAGGGAAATGATGGCTTCCGGTTGTTCATAAACGATAAGTTACTCATCGATCAATGGGAAAAAATTTCTTACCATAAAAGGTTGGTACCCTTTAATTTTGTGAAAGATCAAGCCTACTCCATTCTGGTAGAATTTCATGAAACTAAAGGAAACGCCTACATCAAGCTGGTTTCAAACATCGATGTTGCTGATAATAGCGAGAAAGAAATAGAAAAAGCAGTTTCTTTAGCAAAACAGGCTGATGTGGTGGTGATTGCATCAGGGATTAAAGAAGGAGAATTTTTGGATAGGGCCATGTTAACGCTTCCTGGAAACCAGGAAAAGCTGATTCTCGAAGTGGCTAAAACCGGAAAACCCGTTATTGTTTTATTGGTTGGGGGAAGTGCCATCACCATGAATAACTGGATTGATCAGGTTCCTGCGGTGTTGAATGTCTGGTATCCAGGAGAGGAAGGTGGAAACGCGGTAGCAGAAACGCTTTTTGGAGATTATAATCCTGCCGGAAGACTTCCAATCACTTATCCCGTACACGAATCGCAGTTACCTTTGGTTTACAACCACAAGCCAACGGGTAGAGGTGATGATTACAATAATTTAAGCGGTGAATCATTGTTCCCTTTCGGCTATGGCTTAAGTTACACCAGTTTTGATTACAGTGATTTACAGTTAAGCAAAAAACAAATTAATGCTACTGAAAGCGTAACGGCAACATTTAAGTTGAAGAATACGGGCAAAGTTGCAGGTGAAGAAGTGGTGCAATTGTACATTAGGGATATGTTGGCAACCGTGGTAAGACCAGTTTTGGAGTTGAAAAATTTTAAACGGATTGCACTAAAGGCAGGCGAAACAAAAGAGGTTAGTTTCACCATTACGCCAGATATGTTAAAAATGCTTAACGCTGATATGAAAACAGTAATCGAACCGGGAGATTTCAGAATTATGATTGGCTCATCCAGTAAGGAACTGCTATTAAAGGAAACGATTAGTGTTCTTTAGAATCACCAACTTACGAAGTTTTGGTGGCCACAAACAAAAGGCTATACTTCGTCAGTCTCCAAGATTTTATTATTAAACTGACGAAATTCTGCTGCGCTCCTGTCTTTTGAAATTTCGTAAGTTGAGAAATGCCGACTTACGAAGTTTTGGTTGCCATGAGCAAAAGGCTATACTTCGTCAGTCTCCAAGATTTTATCGTTAAACTTACGAAATTCTTCTACGCTCCTGGCTTTAGAAATTTCGTAAGTTGAGAAAGCCGACTTACGAAGTTTTGGTGGCCATGAGCAAAAGGCTATACTTCGTCAGTCTCCCAGATTTAATCATTAAACTGACGAAATTCTGCTGCGCTTCTGGCTTTTGAAATTTCGTAAGTTGATGAGATTTTATAAATCTAACTCAAACCTGCTATTCCTAACTTTTCAGCGAGTTCATTTAAGTCTTTTACTACAACATCAATCAAAGGAATCCCTGAAATTTTTCTTTCCAGTTCAAATTCATACTCTGGTTCTCCGGGGATAATCACTTTTTTATCAGGATCAATTGTTTTAGCACTTTTAAAGCGTTCTACCCAATTATCTAAATGATCTTTGAAATCTGCCGCCGGGCGAAATCCATCTACGCGCATGGCACCCAGAAAATGGCCTAAACCCTCGCCAACGGGATTTGCAGATGGTTCTAAAAAAGCCACAAACGGAGGAACCCATGGGCCATAATTTGCGCCAGAAAGTACCGCTGATAAAATATCAACCGTTGCACTTAATCCATAACCTTTGTGGCTGCTATGATCTTTATCGCTCCCCAATGGCAATAATGAACCACCTTTTTTTAATTCATTTGGATCGGTGGAATTCTCTCCGTTTTGATCCTGTACCCAGCCGTCTGGAATACTTTTATTTGCACGTTGGGCAATCTCTAACTTTCCGTTCGCTGCCGCTGCAGTTGCCATGTCAACAATTACCGGTGGATATTTTCCTGCCGGAAAGGCATAACACATAGGGTTAGTACCCAATAGTCTTTCATTAGCATAGGTTGGCGCAACCAGCGGACTTGCATTGGTCATGCTGATGCCAATCATATCTTTTTCTACCGCCATTAAAGCATGATATCCTGCGATACCAAAGTGGTTGGAGTTTTTTACCGAAACCCATCCTGTACCATATTTTTCTGCTTTTTCTATCGCTACCTGCATTGCAAAGGGCGCCACAACTAGTCCGAGGCCTGCATCACCATCAATGGTTGCCGTAGTTGGCGTTTCATGAACGATTTTTATATCAGGCGTTGCGTTTATTCTCTTTTTCTCCCACAAGCGAACATAACCACTCAATCGGGCCACGCCATGCGAATCAATTCCACGTAAATCAGAACGAAGCAGAACATCTGAGGCCAAGGTTGCATGCGCATCAGAACAACCCATTTTTTTAAAAACGTTGTAAGTAAAAGTTCTAAGGTGTGATTCTGTGAAGGTGATGAAGTTCATTTTTAGTATCAAGTAGTAAGTATCAGGTATCAAGATCGTTCCTGCGCCAAGCTAGCGTCTTTGCTCTATAGTCTTTATTCTTTTATCCTTGTTCTTTGCTCTTTACGGCAGTAGCAAAGTAAAATCGCCACCCAATGGTTCGAAATTTTCGATGCAGGTAGATAGAAAATCTTCTCCATAGTTTACGTACATGGGTGCGATGTTTAATGTTCTTTCTTGCATGGTTCCGTTGGGGAATAGTCTTTTCTTCACGTTTTCAATCTGAATCAAAGCCATTTCATGTTTGCGTTTTTCTGCCCGGAATAATTTCCTCTCCAGGTTAGCCAACAGGTGATTGGTTTTTTGTTTCGCAGTATCGGTTGAAACAGAAAGTGTCTTATCAATTTTATAAGCATTCAGTTTGATCTGATCGAATATGCTGTTAATCGCCCGGGTTTCATCAGCTAAACTCAATTGAGCCGTTGAGTTTTTTCTTACCCAAAGGTTTTTGAGTTCTTCAATCGGAAGGAAAATATCTTCGAGTGAAAAACCTAATTTATAAAGGTTTTCAGCGCTTCTTTTATCAATTAACAAAGCAGAGTTACGAAGCAAGAGTACGGGGAAATCAACCTTATAGTAATCGAAGTTCGCTTTCAACTGCATCCAGTAAGCTACCTCTGCACCACCTCCAATATAGGCGATGTTGGGTAGAATCACCTCCTCGTACATGGGCCGCATTACCACATTCGGACTAAACCTTTCTGGGTGAGTATCAATCTCGGCCCTAAGTGCTTCTTCCGTAAAATGAATATCGGTGTTGTTAACCGTATACGTTCCCTTTTCGAAAAGCAAACGTTCACGCAAATTGTCTTTGAGGTAAAAGAAATTAATATCGCGGCCATTTACCTGAGTTTTGTAGCCTAAATCTTCTAAATCTTTTGAGCTTTTTTCTATGTTTTTTGCACTATTGTGCTCAATGATATCTGCTGTAATAATGTTTTTGAAGAGACTCTTTAAAGATGCATCATCAGCATTTACAATTACCAGTCCATATTTCTCGAATAATTTATTCACTAAATATCGCGTAGCATCTGCCAGGTTATCGTGTTCCAGATAGGCCTTTTCAACTAGTTTGGCGATATGTTTTCCATTTCTCGAGATGCCAAGATAACCTTTGTAAGCGGTAACTGCAGCAGCAACTGTTTTGGTACTTAACCTGCCTGTTGCACCGTTGGTATTCTGAATCCAGCTGATGTTTTTCTCATCTACACTCACATGATTGATTTCCTCAAAGTCATGATCTTCTGTTGCCATCCAATAAACGGGAACAAAATTTTGATCGGGATGAGCAATTTTCAACTCAATTGCTAAATTAATTGCAGTTACGATTTTATAGATGAAGTAAAGCGGACCTGTAAAAAGGTTAAGCTGGTGCCCGGTGGTAACAGTAAAAGTATTTTCGTTGGCCAATAATTCAATATTTTTGGCGACAGATTTATTGGTTTTCAGGTGCTCATATTGAGTCATTAAAACATCAACCAGCACTTTTCGATCTCCGAGAAAGTTTCTGTTCTTGATGGCTTCTGATAGTCCCTCCATACCAGGACGATAACTGTAAAACGCCTTGAGCGCTTCTTCGTTATTAATGTAATCTAAAACCAGTTTCGAAAAAGAGCCGGTTTCCTGATAGGAGATATATTTTGCCTGCATAATCAGCGAAAGTAGTTCAATTTAAGGATAAATATAAAGCTACATAACTATTTTACAATTGTTAAATAATTAGAAATTGCTTTCCTTCATGCTAAATTTATAAAATATAATTTTGGGTCAATATTTATTGAAAAAAGATCCATTATCAAGGGATACCGCCTGTAATTCTGCTTTCATGATTTTCTATGAAAATTCCAGCCGTTTTTTAATTATCTCATGAAGATTTTTCTCAAATAATTAGCTTTTTATCTAGCTGAATCCATCATCAGATAAGGCATTTATTTAAAAAAAATGTTTTCATAGTCGGGAAAAACGTTTTTTTTATAAATTTATGCTGCACAGCGGTCATGAAATTATCTAAAACACCTTGGAAAAAGTAACTTTATTTTACCTGGAAAAACCTGATATTAAAATATCGATGGAGTTATATTTTAATGAGAACGATCAATTATACTTTGACGGATATGATATTGGTAAATCTGTAAAAGAAATATGGGGAGATTCTGATTATGAGTATTGCTATTCCATTGAATTTGAAGAAGTCGCTAAATTTTACGAAATATTCAATTTAGAGCAGGGTGACAAATCTGGTTTACTACAAGCCTTGAAACTTCGGTTTAGTGGAAATAAAGCTTATTCACTATTTGGAGAATTCATGGATGCTGAGAATATTAAGTATGATCGTTTTTCTTGGGCCTGACAGTGGTTGAAATGTACTAAACTGAATTTTCAATTGCATAAAAAAACCGGCCTCGAATAAACAAGACCGGTTTGTAAAATATTTGGTTTAGTGATTTACCATTTTTTTCTGCGTTCGCCACTTCCACCTTCACGATTTCCACCCTCACGACTTCCGCCTTTATCTTCACGACTACGTCCAGAGAAATCTCTGAAACCGCCACCGCTTCCGCCCTCACGACTTCCACCTTCTCTGCGTCCACTACCGCCAGAACTTCTTCTGTCGCCACCGCCACTATTTCCACCACGGTAACCACCGCCACCGCCGCTTCTGCGTTCGCCGCCACCAAATCCACCGCTACGTCTTTCACCGCCACCGCGTCTTTCGCCACCGCCTTCACGACCACCATCTCCGCTTTTTTCAATGCGAACCTGGCGACCATTGAATTCAACAGATTTAAAGCCTTCAAATACAGTATCAGCTACAGCATCTTCTACTTCAAAGAAAGAGAAAACACCTTTTAAATCAATTTTACCAACGCTTTTGCCACCGATTTTACCGTTGTTACAGATAAATGATAACATATCGCCGCGTGTAAATTCATCTACAGAACCTAAGTTGATGAATAAACGAGTGTAACCTTCGCTACCACGTCCACGACCAGCACGTTCGCCTCTTTCGCCACGATCTTCACCGGCTGCAGCATTTAAATCTGGAGCTTTAGAATAGTAATCCAAGAAACGGTTAAATTCTAATGAAGCAAAACGTTTGATTACATCCTCTTTAGATAAATCTTTAAATTCATCCATTATGCGGGGAATGTATTGATCAATTTGCTCTACATTAACTTCTACATTATGTACTTTATGCACTAATGAGAATAATTGTTTTTCACAAACATCAAATCCTGTTGGTAATTCAGCTTTGGTAAATTGTTTACCAATAATGCGTTCCAGTTGACGGATTTTTCCGGTTTCTTTAGAGTTGATGATACAGATTGAAATACCAGTTTTACCAGCACGACCAGTACGGCCAGAACGGTGGGTATAACTTTCAATCTCATCAGGTAAAGAATAGTTAATTACGTGAGTAACGCCACTTACATCGATACCACGGGCAGCAACATCAGTAGCAATTAGTAATTGCATGTTACGCTCACGGAAACGTTGCATTACTTTATCACGTTGTTGTTGCGATAAATCGCCGTGTAAAGCATCAGCATTGTAGCCATCTTTAATTAAATGCTCAGCAACATCTTGTGTATCCAATTTGGTTTTACAAAATACTACCGCAAAAATTTCAGGGTTGAAATCTACAATACGTTTTAAGGCCGCGTATTTATCACGTGCACGAACAATATAATATTCGTGTTCGATGTTTACGTTACCAGTGTTTTTGGTGCCCATGGTTAATTCAACAGGCTCGTTCATGTATTTTTTAGCAATACGGCGAACTTCTGCCGGCATAGTAGCCGAGAATAACCAGGTTTTTTTGTCATCAGGAGTAGTTGATAAAATGTCGTTAATGTCATCCTGGAAACCCATATTTAACATTTCGTCAGCTTCATCAAGCACAACATATTTAACACTTGAAAAATCAATGGCTTTACGGCCAATGATATCCAACATACGGCCGGGCGTGGCCACTACAATTTGTACGCCTTGGCGTATTTCGCGTAGCTGTTGCATAATGTTCGCGCCACCGTAAACGGCAACAACGTGGGCATTAGCAACGTTTTTAGAAAAGTTTTTAAGGTCGTTAGCGATCTGCAAGCATAACTCACGGGTAGGGCATAAAATTAATGCCTGTGGTTTATTAACTTTGAAATCGATTAGTTCTAACAGCGGCAAACCAAATGCGGCTGTTTTTCCTGTTCCTGTTTGGGCCAAACCAACAAAATCATTAGTGCCTTCTAACAGTACAGGAATACTTTGCTCCTGAATAGGCGTTGGAGTTTCAAATCCAAGGTCCTTTACGGCATTAACGACGTCATCACTTATCCCCAATAATTGAAATGGGTTTGTCATTCGTCTTTTATTTTTAATTGAGCCGCAAAGGTAAGCTTAATTTTTGGTATTTTAAGGGTAGATGGTTAAATAGTTTTTTGTTGTAATGAATTGAAAATTAGGCAATAAGCCTTTTTGTAGTAAGATTACTTCGATTAGATGGTTTAATTAGGCTTTTTCAATATCAATACCTGCCAAAGTATGCTTAAAAATAGGTTCACATTTTTCTTTACAACAGGCATAAAAGTGGCCATGTTTCCAGAAATCCGACTTTGGCGATTGTCCCCACCAGAATTCTGCCAGTGCAATTGGCCTCATTTTATGTAGAAAAGCATACTGTAAAAGTTTAGGTGCTGCGCATTCACCTGCACCCGCTGGTGGTTTTTTGTAACCTGCATCTGTAAAAATTTCCGTTAGGCTTTTTTCCTCACCAGCATGATTTAAAAAATGATAATGTTCAAAAATCTCATCCTGCAAAGCGATAGAATGGGCCTTCCGCTTTTCTTTCAGCCGGGTAATTTCACTTTTGTGCGCGGAAAGGTTTTGGCTCTCCAGATCTTTGATCATTTGATTCATCCCCGTGAGTGCTTCCATCCCGATGTTCAGAAAACTGTTTTCTGTAAGTAAATCGAAAACCGGAGGCACGAACCTGGCATGTAGATTACTGCCCGCTAACTTTCCGGAAAAAGCAGAAAGGTATCCGATTTCGCTATTTTGGTTTTGAACTACTAAAATACCAAACATTTTGCCAATAACGGTGCCATCGTTTTGGTTAGTTAAGCCAAAGTTATGTGTCCAGTCGGTTTGGTTGGATAAGTAAATCTGAAGTTGTTTCGCCGCCAGTAAACACAGTGGATGAGGTTTGGTGATCATCAAACTAAATTTTTTCGAAACAGTTTCCTGGGCGATCACTTCATCGAAAGGTGTGAAATAAGGATCAGTAAAAGTATCGGACATTCAGTGTTGTTTACTTAAGTTTGTTTTTGAACAACCAGTTTGGCAACTCTTCTCCTAAAAAAGACATAGAAAATATATCGTTATGCGATAATTGATCGAGTTCCCAAAAACGGATTCTATTTTTAGAACTCAATTCTTTATAAAATTGCTCATCACTGGAAAACGGATTTTCAGTGTCTATATTTCCATGAATTAACCAAAGTGGAATTTCCGATATTGTTTCTATGTTATCAAACTGTGGGATACCAGAGATGCTGATTCCAGCTGCAAATAAATTAGGCTTTAGGGCCAGTACATTAACAGCCGATGATCCACCCATGGAAAACCCGATACCATAAACTCTTTTGTAATCAATATTCAGTGATGTTTTTAGGCTATCGATCAATGCTAATGCGGCTATTAAAACAGGTTGCGGCACAGAAGTGAGTAAATTTCTTTTTTTATCTAAAGTATAATTTGAAGATCGGGATGGAAACTGTGGCGCTAATACATATGCCGGATATTTAGTCTGGGTCTTATCCATTGCAAAAAGCTTAGCTAAAATTCCAACCTGGTTCAGGTTATCGGTGCCAATTGCATTTGAGCCATGAAAAACAACAACTAACGGAAGTTTTACTTGCTTAGCATTTAATGGTTTAAATAAGCGATAGGTGAGAGTAATATCAGAAGTGTCTTTAAACAAACCTTTCTCAAAACTTTTTACCTCAAAACTTTTTATTGCTGATATTCTTTCCTTAAGCTGAAGCGAATCTGATTTCTGAGCAATTTTTGTTCTTCCGAATGTTGAAATTCTATTGCTACAAGCAGAAGCAGTTAGTAGTAAAACAGCTATAAGAAGATAAAAATACCGATTAAGTCTGAATGACATGTTGAGTCTTTGGTATTTAGATATTATCTCAATCTTTCAGCCGAGCGAATCAGGCGTTCATCTTTATTAATGCCAAAAATAGCCAATACAACAAACAGGATTGCTACTGCTGGTAAATATGCACCTACACCAAAACTTGCACCTTCAATCCCACCCGGAAGTTCCTTTGCATAAACACTGCACCAGAAAGCAAAACCAATAATCGACAGAATGTTGAAAATGGCCAGGCGTTTTTGTAGCGTTCTCCTTTTAAAAAGAAAGATGTTTATGAAACATAGGAGAATTAATACAATATTGGTAATAAGCAAAGGCAAAAATACTTCGGCAGTTAATACTTTCGCATCTTTTGCCTGGGTAATGTGATGTGATCCACTGGTATAAATGATGGATTCGGCGCCATCAAATACCTTTGTTGCTATAGGTAAGAAGATCATGAGGACTAAAACCAGGGTTGCTAAAAAAAACCAGATTGTTTGTATTCTTTGTATCATGCTGATAATAAATTTGTCACAAACTTAGCTAAAAATGCATATGCTTGCAAAGCAAGGTGCTAAGAATTAATTTGGAGGTGTTTCTATTTCAACTCAAGAATTTTAAAATGAGAATCAGAGAGAATGAATTCATACCGGCCATCAGGATACAGCTTCATCGATGTTCCACAAGTAGCACGCTTCACAAAAACATTCTGGCGTAAATATCCACCATCAACGATCACTTTAGGATTGCGAAATACAAGCTTATTGAAGTTATTTCCACTTTCTCTAATTCTCAATATGGTAACGTTTGTGTGGATATTTTGATATCGTTCGGTATAATCATTTGCGCTTTGAATCACCCGGGCAATATATTGATCACTTTGTTCATCGAGCACATTCCAGCATGTTTCTTTATTAAATTCGTATTTCACAATTATGGTGTCCTGTATTTTTTCATTGGAAATCTGCGCTAAATAATTTCTGATACTGTCTGCTTTTAAGCGTGTAAAAGTTCTTGATAGCTGGTTATTGATCATGTATAGTTTTGATCCGGAGCAAGAAATGATAGTGGGAAGAATCGCCAAGAACAAGATCGCGACGGAGGTTTGGAATTTCATGAGCGTTTTTGAGTCGTTGTTTAGAATTGATAATTTTTATAAGTTAAATATTATTTCACAATAAAATCTTTACAGTCGAAATATATTTAATTGCGGTGCACTATCGGTGCATATTAAAAGGAAAAAAGTATTTTTGCAGCGCTTTGAATAAAAAAAGGTACTTCATCCAAATCGCTTATGATGGCAGCTTATACCACGGCTGGCAAATTCAACCAAACGCAATCACTGTACAAGAGTTGTTAGATCGGGCTATGTCGACGGTTTTGAGGCAGCCTGTAGAAACTTTGGGTTGCGGAAGAACCGATGCTGGCGTACATGCCAAAGACTTTTATGCACATTTTGATCTTGAAAATCCAGACGAAAATAAAGTCTTAAGTTCCGTTACGGGGATCAATGCACTTTTACCTTATCAAATTGCGGCAAAACGAATCATTCCAGTTCATGATGATGCACATGCCCGTTTTGATGCTACTTCCCGCGCTTATAAATACTATGTTCATTTTGAAAAAGATCCTTTTAAGCTTAACCGATCGTGGTTGGTTAAAGATAAATTAAATGTAGCAACAATGAATGACGCGGCGGCTTTGCTGTTAGATTATACCGATTTTTCATGTTTTAGCAAATCTAATACTCAAACCTTTACCAATAACTGCAAAATTGTTCAGGCGGTTTTCGAAGAGATAGATGGTGGTTTAGTTTTTACTATTCAGGCCGATCGTTTTCTAAGAAACATGGTAAGGGCAATAATGGGCACTTTGGTTCGCATCGGGAAAAATGAAATTAACTTAACAGATTTTAAAGCCATCATTGAAAGCAAAAACCGTAGCAATGCCGGACAATCGGTACCTGCTTGTGGGTTATATTTAGTAAAAGTAGAGTATCCTTATATTAAATGATTGATTGAGAGTTACGGGTTAAAGGTTATAAGTTACAAGTCAGGATGGAAAGTTGTTTTGAGTAAAAAGTTATCAGTTACCAGTATTAAGTTATAGGTCAGGGTGCAAAAAAAAAATATAAAAAAATGAATTAAACCTTTCAGAGCAACAGTTTCTAAACCCATAACCCATAACCCATAACCCATAACCCATAACCCATAACCCATAACCCATAACCCATAACCCATAACCCATAAATGGCAGTAACAGGCGAAGTATATAACACAGGATTACTGAAACGTATTTTTCAATACGTAAAGCCTTACCGTGCTATTTTTGTTTGGTCGGTAATTTTAACTGTTTTGCTGGCGGCAATTTCTCCAGTTCGTCCGTTTTTAATTAAATATACACTTGATCATTACATTCTTGAAGGTGAGTATAGCGGCTTGCTGAACATGACGATGCTAATGATCTTTATGTTGGTTTTGCAAACACTGATTCAATATAACCACACCCTTTTAACCAATACACTCGGGCAATCCGTAATTCGCGATTTAAGAATTAATGTCTTTAATCACATCACCAAACTCCGGTTAAAGTTTTTTGATCAAACACCTATTGGTCAATTAATCACCAGAACGGTGTCAGATTTAGAAACCATTGCCGATATTTTTTCTGAAGGTTTAATATCGATGATTGGCGATTCATTACAGGTGGTGGTAATTGTTGGGGTAATGCTTTATACCGATTGGGAATTGAGTTTGGTGGTGCTTTTGCCAATTCCATTATTAATCATGGCCACCAGGAAGTTTCAAAAAGCAATTAAAGTTTCTTTCCAGGAGATTAGGAATGAGGTTTCCAACCTGAACACTTTTCTTCAAGAACATATCACAGGCGTTTCCATCGTTCAGTATTTCGCCCGGGAAAGGCAGGAATACAAAAAGTTTTATGCCATTAATAAACGCTACCGTGATGCCAATATCCGTTCGAACTGGTATTATTCTATTTTCTTTCCTGTGGTGGAATTGATTTCGGCCATGTCTCTGGGCTTGTTAATCTGGTATGGTGCCAAAAGTATTTTGGCTCATCCGCTTGATGTAACGCCAGGTACAATTACGCAGTTTATTATCTACCTGGGGATGGTTTTTACCCCAATTCGCCAACTGGCGGATAAATTTAATACCCTGCAAATGGGAATGGTGGGTGCAGAACGCGTTTTTAAAGTGTTAGATACCAAAGAAACCACGCCGAATGAAGGACATCAAAAACCAGAAAAACTAGCAGGAAATATTGAGTTTAAAAATGTTTGGTTCGCTTACAATGAAGATCATTATGTGTTAAAAGATCTAACTTTTGAGGTTAAGGCAGGCGAAACGGTAGCTCTTGTAGGCGCAACTGGTGCAGGAAAATCATCAACCATCAATATTCTAAACCGCTTTTATGAAATAGGAAAAGGTAACGTTACGGTAGATGGGATTAAGATTGAAGACTTCGATTTAGATTATTTACGCAATCATATCGCTACTGTTCTACAGGATGTTTTCTTGTTCTCTGATACGATATTAAATAACATCACCCTGAATAACCCTGAAATCACCATAGAAGAGGTAGTTAATGCATCCAAAAAAGTAGGCGCACATGAGTTTATAGAGCGTTTGCCAGGTGGCTATCAGTATAATGTAATGGAAAGAGGTGCAACGCTTTCTGCCGGACAAGCGCAATTGATTTCGTTCATCCGTGCTTTGGTGCATAACCCTGCGATTTTAGTTTTGGATGAAGCCACCTCATCGGTTGATACCGAAACCGAACTGCTGATTCAAAAAGCAATTGATAATCTGATGGAGGGCAGAACTTCCATTGTTATCGCACACCGATTATCTACCATCCAGAAAGCCAATCAGATTATTGTATTGGATAAAGGCGAGATCAAAGAAAAAGGAACACATCAGCAATTATTAAAATTAAACGGTTACTACAAAAAACTTTACGACCTGCAATTCTCATCCAGCGGTATTGCTAAAGCTTAATTTCATCATATTCCGATAGAATTTCCTAATTTAACATCTTCAAACCCAGAAGATGAAAATACTTAAATTATCAGCTTTTCTGCTGATCTCCTTAATCACATTAAACCTTTCTGCACAGCAGAAAAAATATGTAATGGTTATTCATGGCGGTGCCGGAACCATTTTAAAAAAGAATATGACGCCTGAAAAGGAAGCCGCCTATATTGCGGTGTTAACACAAGCTTTAAAAGCAGGTTATGAAAAAATTAGGTCTGGCAAAACAAGCTTGGATGCTGTCGAGGCAACCATTCACGTGTTAGAAAATGATCCTCATTTTAATGCGGGTAAAGGTGCTGTTTTTACCCACGAAGGAAAAAATGAACTGGATGCGGCTATTATGGATGGAAAAACCTTAATGGCCGGGGCTGTTGCAGGCGTAACTACCATTAAAAATCCAATCTCTGCCGCTCGTGCAGTGATGGAAAAATCAGAACATGTAATGATGGTTGGTGCGGGTGCAGATCAGTTTGCCAAAGAAGCAGGCCTGGAAATCGTTGATCCAAAATATTTCTGGACAAAGGAACGTTGGGATGGTTTGCAAAAAGCCATTAAAGAAGATTCTACCAAAGCTGTTTTGGATCATGGCAGCAAAAAATCTGAACTTCTGGGAGTTAAAAATCACGATTATAAATTTGGTACGGTAGGCTGTGTGGTCCTGGATAAGGCCGGAAATCTGGCTGCCGGAACATCAACTGGTGGTATGACCAATAAAAAATATGGTCGTGTGGGTGATGCACCTATTATTGGCTCCGGAACCTATTGCAATAATGAAACTGCCGGAATCTCTTGCACCGGCTGGGGTGAGTTTTACATCCGTAATGTAGTGGCTAAAACTATTTCCGATTTAATGGAATATAAAGGTTTGTCAGTGAGTGAAGCTTCGAAAATTGCATTAGATAAAGTGGGTAAAATGGGTGGCGACGGCGGTTTAATTGCCTTGGATAAAAAAGGAAATATGACCATGCCATTCAACACAGAAGGCATGTACAGAGGCGCAATTACTGCAGATGGCAAGATTGAAGTAAGTATTTACAAATAAATGAGGACGCTATTTATTGATTGAAAAATGTGATGAGTTTGGAGTGGAGGGTTAGGAGTATGGAGTTTTATGCGCAGACCCAAGCGATAGTATGATGCTAAACTAAATTAATAACTCAAGCATTAGCTCCCTACTTAGCCAAACTGACTATCCGCCTGGTATTCCCAACTCTCCACTATCCTATTTGGTAATCCACCTAACGTTCCTAACTCAAAACTCTCAACTCAAAACTATCTAATCCGCCTGGTACGCTCAACTCAAAACTCCCAACTATTTAAACTACCTTTGCAGCAGAAACATGCACACAGCTTGTTTAATTAATCCAGATCACATTGGCTCAAGAAGAACAAAATAACCGCAAAGAAAAAAGCGAGTTACACCCACGCAACAAACACCGTTCGCGTTACAATTTCAAACAACTTATCTCTACTTCAAAAGAATTAAAGCGTTTCGTTTTCAAAAATGAACATAACGATGATTCGATTGATTTTGCAGATCAAAATGCAGTTAAAGCATTAAATAGGGCATTACTAAAATATTTTTACAATATCTCCCAGTGGGATATTCCTCAGGATTTTCTTTGTCCGCCAATTCCAGGCAGGGCAGATTATATCCACTACGTTGCAGATCTTTTAGGCTCTAGCGCTAAGGGTAAAATTCCAAAGGGAAACAAATTAAATGTGCTTGATATTGGCGTTGGCGCAAATTGCATTTACCCGATTGTTGGTCACCAGGAATATGGATGGAATTTTGTTGGTTCTGAAATTGATCCACTTTCTGTAGATTCAGCCAAGCGTATTATAGAGGCAAACAAAGAATTACAAGGTGCGATTGAAATCCGTCTGCAGTCATCAAAAATGGGGATTTTCAGGGGCATTGTTGGGGCAAGAGAACGTTTCGATGCCGTGGTTTGTAACCCGCCATTCCACTCTTCGTTAAAAGAGGCCGAGCAAGGTACCCGTCAGAAATGGCGTAATTTAGGTGGAACAGAAAAGGAAGTAAAACACGTATTAAACTTTGGTGGTAACAAAGCAGAACTTTGGTGCCCGGGCGGTGAACGCGCATTCGTGGAACAGATGATTATCCAAAGTGCTCAAATTAAAGATCAGGTGTTGTGGTTTACCTCACTGGTTTCGAAAAGTGCAAATTTAAAAAGCATCTATGGCGCACTGGTAAAAGCAGATGCTTTTGAAGTGCGCACAGTACAGATGAGCCAAGGCCAAAAAATAAGTCGTTTTGTAGCCTGGACTTTTCAGGATGATGAAGCGCAGGCTGAATGGGCAAAGGGATGGAAAAGTAAGTCTGCTGTCGAAAGTCCGAAGTCTTAAGTAGAATATCGAATAATTAAAGATTTATAAATGCAAAGCCAGATTAGCAACTAAGTTAGTCTGGCTTTTTGTATTTATTTCTTTTCATAAACGATCATAATTACCAAATCATTGTTTGCATTTGGAGCAATGCCATGAGCGCTTCCGGGGCGGGTTAAGATCGCGTCTCCGGGTTTAACGGCAAAGGTTTTACCATTCATTTGCATCTTTCCATAGCCACTGATGATGTAGTAAATTTCATCTTCTTTTTGCAGGTGGTAGCCGATGGAAGAACCAGGTTTCAGAATTCTTTTCTTAAATACAGTTTTGAGGTTCCTGGCATTGCTGAAGAAATTAAAGCCGATAGTTTCGCCTCCGCCGTTGTGCGTTCCAGCTTCTTTTTTCGCTACATCAATATCGTTTTGTAGAATATACCTGGTGGTATCAGGAGTTTGCGCCTTAGCATCAATGGATAGCAAGCTAAAAATGGCTATAACAAGGAATATTTTGGTTTTCATAAAAATTAATTTTGGTATTGGATTTTCATCTGCTTTAGTATTTAAGCTTTTCGCTTTGTTCTTTAAGCTTTAAGCTTCGGTCTTTAAGCTTTCCGCTTCCGTTTATGTTTTTTAAAGTTACTAACCCTAATAAACAAAACACTTAGAGGGTTAGTAACTTTTACGAGTAACTTTATATAAAAAGATTGAAGTGCAAAGCAGGGCTCCGGCTGCCTTAATGCAATTCCTTACATTTTCCTGAAAAAACGCGGCAAATAATATGCTTTTAGGTTTGACTTTCCACTCCAAAATATTAGATTTGCACAAAAAAATTGATACATGAGCGTTTTAGTAAATAAAGATTCTAAGGTTATCGTTCAGGGTTTTACCGGAAACGAAGGAACTTACCATGCAGAGCAGATGCTGGCCTATGGTACAAACGTAGTTGGTGGTGTAACCCCTGGCAAAGGTGGGCAATTACATTTAGAGAAGCCTGTTTTTAATACTGTTAAAGATGCTGTTGATCAAACAGGAGCGAATGTATCTATCATTTTTGTGCCACCAGCTTTTGCTGCTGATGCAATTATGGAAGCTGCCGAAGGTGGTATTAAAGTGATTGTTTGTATTACTGAAGGTATCCCAACTAAGGATATGATTCAGGTAAAAGAATATATTACCGGCCGTGATGTTACTTTGATTGGCCCTAATTGCCCGGGTATTATTACTGCTGATGAAGCTAAAATTGGTATCATGCCAGGTTTTATCTTCAAAAAAGGTCATGTAGGTGTGGTTTCTAAATCAGGAACTTTAACTTACGAGGCTGTAGATCAGGTTGTTAAAGCTGGCTTGGGTATTACAACTGCTATCGGTATTGGTGGTGACCCAATTATTGGTACGCCAACTGTTGAAGCCGTAAAATTATTAATGAACGATCCTGAAACACATGGTATCATCATGATTGGTGAAATTGGTGGTGGAATGGAAGCTGAAGCTGCGCTTTGGATTAAAGAACATGGTACTAAACCTGTTGTAGGGTTTATCGCTGGTCAAACTGCGCCTGCGGGACGTAGAATGGGTCATGCTGGTGCGATTGTAGGTGGTGCTGACGATACAGCTGCAGCTAAAATGAAGATTATGGCTGAGTGTGGTATTCGCGTAGTAGAAAGTCCTGCTGAAATTGGTGCTGCAATGGCAGAAGAATTAGCAAAATAAGCGTTTAAAATTTCTTTATAGAAAAGCGTTTCGATTAGGTTCGGGACGCTTTTTCTGTTGGTATTTGCCACGGAAACACAAAGGCACGGAAAGAAAAATGGAAAATGGGCTTAAATTTATGAAGTGGTTTTGTAATTATTTGCCACAGAACACTAAAGCAAGTAAAGGAAAAATATGAATATTTTAGAATTTTAATTAGTTTAGGCCAAAATTATCATTTATGAATTATGAAATAAAACAAGATAATTTTCCCTATAAAAACGAGACTGATTTAGTTATTAATGCTGCAATTGAAGTTCACAAAGATTTGGGCTGTGGATTTCTTGAAATTGTTTACAAGGATGCAATTTGTATTGAATTTGAAAGTCGAGGCTATCATTATGAGCGAGAAAAACTTTACCCAGTTTATTACAAAGATATTTTGTTACCCCACTGCTTTTATGCAGATTTTATAGTTTTTGATTCGGTTATTTTAGAAATTAAATCTAAGAGTGGAATTGCCAATGAGGATCTTGCTCAAACGATTAATTATTTAAAATGTTCTGAGTGTAAGGTAGGTTTGATTTTAAATTTTGGCAAATCGACTTTAGAAATCAGACGGGTCGTTTTATAAATAATTCTTTGTATAAAAACTCATTCTGTGTTTTCCGTGGCAAACTAATTTAGTCGCTCATCTTGTCTGTTTGATATAGGATTTAAGCTTTGATCTCTAAAATCTCATTCCGTGAATTCTGTGTTTTCCGTGGCAAACTATTTAGTCGCTCATCTTGTCTGTTTGATATAGGATTTAAGCTTTGATCTCTAAAATCTCATTCCGTGAATTCGGTGTTTTCCGTGGCAAACTATTTATTAGCTCATTTTCGTCTGTATGATATACGATTTAAGCTTTGATCTCTAAAATCTCTCTCCCTGAATTCTGTGTTTTCCGTGGCAAACTATTTAGTCGCTCATCTTGTCTGTTTGATATAGGATTTAAGCTTTGATCTCTAAAATCTCTCTCCGTGGATTCTGTGTTTTCCGTGGTAAACTATTTATTAGCTCATTTTCGTCTTTATGATATACGATTTAAGCTTTGATCTCTAAAATCTCATTCCGTGGATTCCGTGTTTTCCGTGGCAAACTATTTAGTCGCTCATCTTGTCTGTTTGATATACGATTTAAGCTTTGATCTCTAAAATCTCATTCCGTGAATTCGGTGTTTTCCGTGGCAAACTATTTATTAGCTCATTTTCGTCTGTAATGATATACGATTTAAGCTTTGATCTCTAAAATCTCTCTCCGTGAATTCGGTGTTTTCCGTGGCAAACTATTTATTAGCTCATTTTCGTCTGTATGATATACGATTTAAGCTTTGATTTCTAAAATCTCTCTCCGTGAATTCGGTGTTTTCCGTGGCAAACTATTTAGTTGCACATTTTTGTTTTCTGATACACAATATAAGCTCTAATCTCTAAATCCTACTCCGTGGGTTCTGTGTTTTCCGTGGCAAAATATCTATTTACCAATTTTGTCTTTCTAATACCTTATTTAAGCTTTGATCTCTAAAATCAACCTCCGTGTTTTCCACACAAAAAACCGCCTAACTACATTGTATTTATCATCCCTTTGTAAACACTCCCTGTAAACTTTAAACCAACAAACCAAATCAAAATCTATAGCGTATATTGATGTATGAAAACGATGTTAAATAAACTATTTTTGATCTCCGCTGTTGTTTTAATAACAAGTCTTTCTGCTTGTGCTCAGAAACAAGAAAAGAAAGAAATCAAGCAGGCGCAGCAATCAGAAAATATCATACCGAAAAAGAAAATGAACTGGAATCCATTAACACCCGAAGAAGAGAGAGTAATTGTAAACAAAGGAACGGAATATCCTGGTACAGGCAAGTATGAACACACCACAGATAAGGGTACATATACTTGTAAACGTTGTAATGCAGCCCTTTACAGATCGGAAACCAAATTCGATGCACATTGTGGTTGGCCGGCATTTGATGATGAAATTAAAGGTGCGGTAACCCGTATTCCTGATGCTGATGGATCACGCACAGAAATCGTATGTACAAATTGTAAAGCACATTTAGGACATGTTTTTGTAGGCGAAGGATTTACCAATAAAGACACACGTCATTGCGTAAATTCGATCTCTATGAACTTTGTGCCAGATAAAAATTAAGGTGGGTATAGTTGGGTTAGGTTAGGGCGTACAGCGAAAGTTGTACGCTTTTTTTATTGATTTTTTGAATGAGCATTTTATAGGTCTAAAGCTAAAATAGTGGGGAAAAGTGTTTTTTTTGCGTGTCGTATCACGATGGTTTTCATTCTGTTAACCAATCAATTTTTCCACAAATTGCTGATTATAAACTAAATGCTTATATTTGCTCGCTCGATAAAGAAATTTTAGCCTATGAAGTATTTTCTGATATTAAGTTTTTGTCTCGTTTTTACACAAGTTAAAGCACAGCAATCTGGTCCCTCAAATCAACCAGAAAACATCGAAAAAACAGTTCTCGCTACTTATTATCACAGAAAATTCGAAGGTCGGCGCACCAGCAGCGGTGTAAAATACAGGGCCAAACAATTAACCGCTGCACACCGCACATTACCCATGGGAACCTTAATAACAGTAACCAATCCCGACAACGGAAAATCAGTCATTGTAAAGGTGAATGATCGGGGTCCTTTCTCCAAAAAACTAGCTATAGATCTATCAGAAAGTGCTGCTAAACAGATCGGTATTTATACCAAAGGTGTTGCTTCGGTAAACTTAAGTTACACCCTCGAATAAAAGTCCATTTTGCCTCTTTTAGTAGTATAAATTTAAGTTATTAACACTCATTTTTGTTTACTAAACCCTTGAAATTAAACAATTAGCTTTTTTTTCGCCTGAAAATGATATTTAGCTGATACGTTTATCCACTAAAATCAAAGTGATGTTAACAACTTTGATTCACAAAACAAGCCCGCCGTATCTATATTTGTTGCTACAAAGTTCTTTAACTTCCTGCACTTGAAAACAAATATAAAAGCTTAGTTTTTAGTAATTTATAGGTACATCTCTCTGATTACAAATTTAAATTCCCCTAACTAAAATCTCAGTTGTTTGTCGGGTAAAGGGTTAGTACTTTCACAACAGCGTTTTGATACAAGACATTACAACCACCATTTAAAATTGGCGGATGCATGTGCTCGTCGACTCTGATTAAATTAGTAAAAAAATAAAGTATCAGCTATGGAACAGGAATTATTGCTACAAGAAAATAAAGATAGGTTTGTGCTTTTGCCGATTAAATATCCGGCAATCTGGGAAATGTATAAAAAAACCGAAGCCAGTTTTTGGACTGCAGAAGAGATTGATCTTTCTGACGACCAAAAACATTGGGATAACTTAAATGATGGTGAAAGACATTTCATTTCTCATATTCTTGCTTTCTTTTCTGCTAGTGATGGTATTGTAAATGAAAACCTTGCGGTAAACTTCATGAGTGAAGTTCAATTGCCAGAAGCACGTTGCTTCTATGGTTTCCAGATTATGATGGAAAACATTCATGCTGAAACCTATGCGCTATTAATTGATACTTACATCAAAGATCCTGAAGAAAAAGATCGCCTTTTCCATGCTATTGATACTGTTCCTGCGGTAAAGAGAAAAGCAGAATGGGCACTTCGATGGATAGAAAACGGAACTTTCGCAGAAAGATTAGTGGCATTTGCTGCGGTTGAAGGTATTTTCTTCAGTGGAAGTTTTTGCTCAATCTTCTGGTTAAAAAAACGTGGCTTAATGCCAGGGTTAACTTTCAGTAATGAATTGATTTCGAGAGACGAAGGTTCTCACTGTGAGTTTGCTTGTTTATTGTACAGCATGTTAAGCAATAAACTAAGCGAAGAACAAGTTCATGGCATCATTAGTGATGCAGTAGAAATTGAAAAAGAATTTATCACAGAAGCATTACCAGTTGCATTAATTGGAATGAATGCTAAATTAATGAGCCAGTATATCGAATTTGTGGCCGACAGATGGTTACAGGAATTAGGCTATACAAAAATCTACCATGCAACTAATCCTTTCGACTTTATGGAAATGATCTCGTTGCAAGGTAAAACTAACTTCTTCGAAAAACGTGTAGGTGATTATCAAAAAAGCGGTGTATTAACTTCAGCTGATAATAATAAACAAGCGTTTTCATTAGACGAAGACTTTTAGGCCAAATTCGAATTAGTGACTGATGGAATGAGTAAATACTCTTTTATCAGTCGAAAAAATAAATAAATGAAATGAATAAAGTGGGGGCGATGGGTGGATTAACATTCTCTCATTCAAAACTCACTCATTCAGTCAATAAAAATTAAATCTCATAAATTATGTTCGTACTAAAAAGAGATGGCCGCAAAGAGCCGGTGCAATTTGATAAAATCACAGCTCGGATTCAAAAGTTGTGCTACAGTCTAAACTCAGATCTTGTAGACCCAATTGATGTTGCAAAAAAAGTGATTGAAGGTTTATATGATGGTGTAACTACATCAGAGTTGGATAACCTTGCTGCTGAAACGGCCGCATCGTTAACCACAAAACATCCTGATTATGCTTTGTTAGCATCACGCATTGCGGTTTCTAACTTGCATAAAAACACTACAAAATCATTTTCAGGTACAATGAAAATGTTGTACGAATATTTCGACCCTAAAGCACAAAAAGCAGCACCACTTATTGCTGATGATGTTTTCGAGATCATCGAAAAAAATAAAGATATTTTAGATAGCTCTATCATTTACGACCGTGATTTTGGTTTCGACTATTTCGGTTTTAAAACTTTAGAAAAATCTTATCTGCTAAAGGTGAACGGTCAGATTGTAGAGCGCCCTCAACACTTGTTTATGCGTGTATCTGTTGGTATCCATAAAGAGGATATTGAAAGTGCAATCAAAACATATAACTTAATGAGTGAGCGTTGGTTTACACATGCTACACCAACATTATTTAATGCTGCAACACCAAAACCTCAAATGTCATCATGTTTCTTGTTAACCATGCAGGATGATAGTATTGATGGTATTTATGATACATTAAAGCAAACTGCGAAAATTTCTCAAAGTGCTGGTGGTATTGGTTTAAGCATCCATAATATCCGCGCAACAGGTTCATATATCGGTGGAACAAACGGTACAAGTAATGGTATTATCCCAATGTTACGGGTGTTTAACGATACTGCACGTTATGTAGATCAGGGTGGAGGTAAACGTAAAGGTGCTTTCGCAATCTATTTGGAGCCTTGGCATGCTGATGTTTTCGAATTCCTTGATTTGCGTAAAAACCACGGTAAGGAAGAGATGCGTGCCCGTGATTTATTTTATGCGCTTTGGATAAACGATTTGTTTATGCAACGTGTTAAAGATAATGGCGAATGGACATTATTCTGTCCACACGAAGCTCCAGGTTTGGCTGATTGTTTCGGTGCTGAATTTGAAGCCTTATATGCAAAATACGAAGCTGAAGGCCGTGGTAGAAAAACCATTAAAGCACAAGAACTTTGGTTTGCTATCTTAGATTCGCAAATTGAAACCGGTACACCTTACATGTTGTTCAAAGATGCAGCGAATAGTAAATCTAACCAACAGAACTTAGGAACCATTAAGAGTTCTAACTTGTGTACTGAGATTATTGAATATACCTCTAAGGATGAAGTTGCAGTTTGTAACCTGGCATCATTAGCGCTACCTCGTTTTGTAATCAATGGTAAGTTTGACCATGATAAATTATATGATGTAACTTATCAGGCTACTTTAAACCTGAATAAAATCATCGATCATAACTATTATCCGGTTATTGAAGCAGAAAACTCAAACATGCGTCACCGCCCGGTTGGTTTAGGTGTGCAAGGTTTAGCTGATGCATTTATTTTATTGCGTTTACCTTTCGAAAGTGATGAAGCAAAACGTTTAAATAAAGATATTTTCGAAACGATTTATTTCGCATCGATGACAGCTTCTCACGATTTAGCTGTGCAAAATGGTCCTTATCAAACTTTTAAAGGTTCTCCATTATCTAAAGGGAAGTTCCAGTTTGATTTATGGAATGTAACACCTGATAGCGGAAGATGGGATTGGGAAGCATTACGTAGCAAAGTAGTAAAAGATGGTGTTTATAACTCTTTATTGGTTGCACCGATGCCAACTGCTTCTACTTCACAAATTTTAGGTAACAACGAATGTTTCGAACCGTATACTTCAAATATTTACACCCGTCGTGTATTAAGTGGAGAGTTTGTAGTGGTGAATAAACACTTGTTAAAAGACTTGGTTGCCTTAGGTTTATGGAACAACGATATGAAAAATCAAATCATATTGGCTAACGGTTCTATTCAGGCTATTCCATCTATTCCAGATTATATTAAAGAATTGTACAAAACAGTTTGGGAAATTAAGATGCGTAACATCATCGATATGGCTGCAGACCGTGGCGCATATATCTGCCAATCACAATCTTTAAACTTGTTCGTAAATGCGCCAAATACTTCAAAATTAACTTCAATGCACTTCTACGCATGGGAGAAAGGTTTGAAAACCGGTATGTACTATTTACGTACTCAGGCAGCATCGCAAGCGGTTAAATTTACAGTAGAAAATCAAGGCGGTAAAGCAATTGAAGCCGTAATTCCAGCTGAAATGAGCCAGGATCAGGTTGCAGAAGAAATCGTTGACGGACCAGTTTGTTCAATGGAAGAAGGTTGCATTAGCTGTTCAGGTTAAGCGAAGAGACTAAAGCTGAAAGACTAAAAGCGAAAAGCTTGCCGTCATTGCGAGGCTGGATTTGAGCGGGCTGAAGCAATCTTAAGGCGGTCGTCATGCTGAATTTATTTCAGCACCTCATTAAAGAAAACCCTGAAGCAAGTTCAGTGTGAAGAATCTAATAATATCGTAAGGTTTTGGGCAAACGCTCAAAACCTTATTTTTTGTTTATATTTTTGCTTTTAGTTCATCAGTTTATTAGCCAATGGTTCATTCGTTGCTAAGGCGCCAAACACTAGTGAACTAATGACCATTGAACTAATGAACAACACCTTTAAACATAGCAAACACGAAATCATTCCTTGCGAGCGATGTAATGGTGCTATTGAGTGCAAGGCAAATTCTTATACCAAATGCCAGTGTAGCGTGGTGCAGCTCAGCATTAACGAAGTGCAATATATCTCAGAATTATATGATGGCTGTTTATGCGCAAAGTGTTTATTCGAATTACAACAAGAATACCGCGAAGATATCGGGGCATAATTCAACTTACGAAATTTAGCTGGCCTGTGCAAATGGAAACTTCGTCAGTTTAAAATCAAAGTGTTTTTTTGCAACTCTGCAACCTCAAATAGCAGCACAAACCTTTCCCATCTAAACGGGATCGCAGTGGCAGCCTCCGATTTTTCTATCGGAGCTACAACGGATAGCCCGACTAACCATAATCTAATAACTGCTATGGCTTTTCAAATAATTTTTGAAACAAACCTTACACCTTCAACCTTAATACCATCAACCTTTTTTGTAGCTTTGCAATCTGGTTTAGAATGAAAGAATTTTGAATGAGTGAATGGCTGCGGTTACCATAGCATTCTACCATTTAATCATTCGCTCATTCAATAATTTTAAGAAATGAAGAAAGTAAACGTTGGCTTGGTACAGATGAGTTGTACTAAAGATAAGCAAGAAAATTTAGATAAGGCAATCGTTAAAGTAAGAGAAGCTGCTGCAAAAGGTGCACAGATTGTGTGTTTGCAGGAACTTTTTACTTCACTATATTTTTGCGATGTGGAAGATTATGCTAACTTCGATTTAGCAGAAGCTATTCCTGGTCCTTCAACAGATGCTTTGCAGGTTGTGGCTAAAGAATTAGGCGTGGTAATCATAGCTTCTTTATTCGAGAAACGTGCACAAGGTTTGTACCATAATACAACAGCTGTTTTAGATGCTGATGGTTCATATCTGGGTAAATATCGCAAAATGCATATTCCTGATGACCCGGCTTTCTATGAAAAATTCTATTTCACCCCGGGTGATTTAGGTTATAAGGTTTTCGAAACAAAGTTTGCTAAAATTGGAATCTTAATTTGTTGGGATCAATGGTATCCGGAAGCTTCGCGTATTACAGCTTTGATGGGTGCTGATATTATGTTCTATCCAACGGCTATTGGTTGGGATACCACTCAGGATGAGGAAACCAATCAAGATCAATATAATGCATGGCAAACCATACAACGTTCTCACTCCGTTGCCAATGGCGTACCCGTAGTAAGCGTAAACAGGGTAGGATTTGAGCAAGACGGTGCGATGAAATTCTGGGGCGGAAGTTTTGCTACCAATGCTCAAGGTAAATTACTTTATTTAGCATCTCATGATCAGGAAGAAACTGAAGTTGTAGAGTTGGATTTAGACCAGAGCGATTTTATGCGCAAACATTGGCCATTCTTGAGAGATAGAAGAATCGATTCTTATCAACCGATTACTAAAAGATATATTGATGGGGATTAATAGAGTCCGAAAGCCGGGAGACCGAAGTCGGAGGTTTGGGCGCAGATAGCAAGTAGTTAATTTGGTTTGAACGATTTAAAATGTGTAATTTGATTTTTGATAAATTATAAAATCGAAATTTAGGTCTCTAATTTCGAATTAAAAATTATGGCATTTAAATTTGAAAAACTTAAAGTCTGGCAAAAGGCCTTAGACCTGGCAGATGAGATTGATAAAATGACCAAAACTTTTCCAAAAGAAGAAGTTTATGTTTTGACATCTCAAGCTAAGCGCGCTGCAGATTCTATCTCCATGAACATTGCCGAAGGCAGTACAGGACAAAGCAATTTAGAATTTAAGAAATTTTTACGCTATTCTTTAAGGTCGGATATTGAAGTTGTGAATTGTTTACATTTGGCCGTCAGGCGTGGATACATTACTGAAGATATTTTTAAGAAACATTATCAGGCTTGTGAAGAAATTTTAATCATGATTTCCGCTTTAATCAAATCGCTAGACTAATTATAAAACACTATATCTTCCGACCTCGGACTTCCAGACTTCGGACTTTTTATTACACTTTATCTTCCGACTTCGGACTTCCGGACCTCGGACTTTTTATAAAACTTTATCTTCCGACTTCGGACTTCCGGACCTCGGACTTTTTATAAACTAAATCATCGGAATCGGACAACCGACTTTCAGACTCAAAAAAATATGTCAAACTTTCCTCCAAGAAAAGAATTAAATATCAATCAATTCAATTATTCCCCAAAGCAGCAAGGCTATTCATTCCCTGCTGAATGGGCAAAACACGAGGCTACCTGGTTAAGTTGGCCGCACAAAGAGGCTAGTTGGCCAGGTAAAATTGAAACCATTTACGCACCCTATTGCCAATTTATTAAAGCAATTGCTGAAGGTGAAAAAGTTCGGATTAACGTTAAAGACGAAGAAATGAGAGCTTTTGTTATTTCAGAATTAACTAAAGTTGATGCTGATTTATCACAAATTGAATTTTATCTCAACGAAACCAATGATGCCTGGTGCCGGGATCATGGACCAGCTTTTTTGCTAAAGGGAAATGAAAAGGCTGTAGTAGATTGGGGTTACAATGCCTGGGGTGGAAAATATCCTCCATTTGATCTGGATGATGTAGTGCCTACTAAAATTGCTAAACACTTTGATTTACCTTTATTTACACCTGATATTGTAATGGAAGGTGGTTCGGTAGAATTTAATGGTGCTGGAACGATTTTAACTACTACAGCTTGTTTATTAAATGAAAACCGCAATCCACATTTGACTAAAGAACAAATTGAAAAATATTTGCTAGAATATTATGGTCAGGAGCAGGTTTTATGGCTTGGAGACGGAATCGTTGGTGATGATACTGACGGACACATTGATGATATCACCCGTTTCGTAAATGAAGATACCGTTTTAACGGTTGTAGAAAGCAATCCGCTGGATGAAAATTATATTCTGTTGCAAGAGAACTTAGAAGCTTTGAAAACAATGAAATTGAAAGATGGCCGACCATTGAATATCATTGAGTTACCAATGCCATCGCCAGTGATTTTCGATGATACCAGGTTGCCAGCATCTTATGCTAATTTTTACATTGCTAATTCGGCAGTAATTGTTCCGGTTTTTAATGATGTTAATGATCAAAAGGCTTTGGATATTATACAAGGTTGTTTCTCGGATAGAAAGGTTATTGGTATCAATTCCGTAGATATTATTTGGGGATTAGGAAGCTTCCATTGTTTGAGTCAGCAGGAACCAGCAGTTTAGTTGACAGTTAACAGTTTGGAGTTTTCAGTTCCGGACCAGATAAATAATTTAGCAATTAAACAATTTAACAATACCTTTGGCGGAGTTGTTAACTTTACAACATTAAAATATTTCAACTTTACAACATTTCATAAATGAAATTACTAGAAGGAAAAACAGCATTAATTACAGGCGCATCGAAAGGTATTGGTCGTAAAATAGCTGAAAAGTTTGCTGAACAAGGTGCTAATGTTGCTTTTACATATTTATCATCAGTAGAAAAAGGTGAAGCTTTAGAGCAAGAATTACAAAGCTTCGGAACAAAAGTTAAAGGTTATAGATCTGATGCCTCTAAATTTGATCAGGCTGAGCAATTAATCAACGATGTTGTGGCTGAGTTTGGAACAATTGATATCGTTGTCAATAATGCTGGTATTACCAAAGACGGTTTATTGATGCGGATGAGTGAAGAAAATTGGGATGATGTGATTAACATCAACTTGAAATCAATCTTTAATATAACCAAAGCAGCATCGAAGGTAATGATGAAAGCCCGTAAAGGTGTTTTTATCAATATGAGTTCCGTTGTAGGTATTACTGGTAACGCCGGACAAGCAAATTATGCAGCGTCAAAGGCTGGTATCATCGGTTTTACAAAATCTGTGGCTAAAGAATTAGGTTCGAGAAATATCCGTGCTAATGTGGTTGCACCAGGTTTTATCCGTACTGAAATGACCGAAGTTTTAGACCCTGCAGTGGTTGCGGGTTGGGAAAAAGACATTCCATTAAAACGTGCTGGTGAAACTGAAGACATTGCTAATGTTTGTGTGTTTTTAGCTTCAGATATGAGTGCTTATGTAACAGGTCAAACTTTGTCTGTTTGCGGCGGAATGCTGTAATTTAAGCTGAAAGCTTAAAGACGAAAGCTAAAACCTGCTAATTTCTAAAAACTTAGCAGGTTTTTATTTCACCACATAATTCCCCTTAACTTCTTTAATATTTACTGCACTTTTATTCTTTTCAAAAGCTAAATAACCTGCTTGGAGTGTTTTCCAAAAAGCTAATTGCGTAGGAAACTGAACAGCATATTTCTTCATATTCCTATCTGCCATTTTGAAAGGGTAAATATTAACTGAAATTTTATCCTGACCGGAATTTCTGGCTTCTACTGCTAAAATATAAAGTTCCTTAATCTTTTCATCAGTTAGTGGGATGCAACCAGCGGTTACGCAATTTCCATGGATGTAAATATCGCTGCCAGGTTTTTTATCTTTTCCTGTCCTTGCTAAATCTACTGCATTTGGATAGTTCAGTCCCAGCGACAAATGGAAATTACTCAAGGGATTAAAAACATTGATATAATAGAAGCCTTCAGGTGTTTGTCCATCACCCTCTATAACTTTTGGACCTAATGTGCCAGAATGCGCACAGAAATCGTAAGTCCTGAATAATGAATAGGCTTTGTCTGGTTTACCTTTCAGCCAAATTTCCAATTTGCCTTCAGCTTTGTAGGCATTAACGATCATCGAAAAATTATCTTTAAAACCAGCTGACTTTAGCGACCGATGTAAAGTTCCCCATTTTTCTTTATAAGCCTTTTCTACCCTTTCGAATTTAATTTGAGTTGCTCTGAAATTATTTTGTGCATTAGCCATTATGCTGAAGGATAATAAAAAAGTTAAACAAATTAATTTCATAAATTTTGGTTTTGATAAAGCTAAATATTTAATAGTAAAGTTTGCCACAGAAGCACAGATCTACACAGAATCAAATTCATTTTTTTCTGTGTTTTTCGTGTTTCCATTGCAAATAAATTTCGGGCTTATGCATTGTATTTTCAATAAAGTTTGCACGGAAGCACAGATTTACACGGAATTGAATTCATATCTTTCTGTGCTTTTCGTGTTTCCGTGGCAAACAGATTTCGGGCTTATGTATTGTATTTTCAATAAAGTTTGCCACGGAAGCATAGATTTACACGGAATTGAATTCATATCTTTCTGTGCTTTTCGTGTTTCAGTGTCAAACAGATTGCGGGCTTATGTATTGTATTTTCAATAAAGTTTGCCACGGAAGCACAGATTTACACGGAATTGAATTCATATCTTTCTGTGCTTTTCGTGTTTCAGTGTCAAACAGATTTCGGGCTTATGTATTGTATTTTCAATAAAGTTTGCCACGGAAGCACAGATTTACACGGGATTAAATCCATATTTTTCTATACTTTTCGTGTTTCCGTGGTAAATAAAATTTTTTGCACCGTGGCTAACCCTTACCTTTTCTTTCTTTGCGTAAATTCTTTGCGTCCTTTGCGGTTAATAACAAAATTAGCATCTTTATAAAATATGAATAGCTTTTTTGCTGGTACTTCTATCTTGTATTTTCTCGGCTGTGTTGCATTAGGTGTTTTATATGCCTGGTTACTTTACAGAGGGAATAAAAATTTAGATAAAAAGCTTCAATATGGTTTGACTGCAATCAGGGTAATTGCCATTGCAGCAATCGCATGGCTGTTATTTGCTCCGCTAATTAAAACCTTGAATTATACATTAGATAAACCCATCATCATTATCGGGCAGGATAATTCTCTTTCTGTCGGGCAAGTTAAAGCTGCTGGTTTCAATCAAAAGTTATATGAAGATAACCTAAAAACTTTGCAAGATAAGTTATCTGACAAGTATGAGGTAAAAGTTTACAATTTCAGCGATTCTATAGCCGAAGGTTTTAATTTTAAAAATCAGGGAAAACTAACAGATGCTTCGGGGTTTTTCCAAAAGGTTAGAGACGAATATACCAATAGAAATATCGGGGCAATAGTTCTTGCAACCGATGGCATTTTCAATCATGGAGGCAATCCTTTGTACAGCATCAATCAAATTAATGCTCCAGTTTATACCATTGCGCTGGGCGATAGTATTCCGAAGCGAGATCTACTGATTTCTAATGTTAATTATAACAACATCGTTTACCTCGATGACGATTTCACGATAGAAGTTCAGGTTCAGGCCTTTCAAAGCGATCGAGAGAACACCACATTGACGGTAAGTCAGAACGGCAGCAAGGTTGCTCAACAGTCCGTTGTTATTAAGGGAAATTCCTTTATAAAAACTATTCCGATTAAATTACATGCTGGCAAAATTGGCGTTCAAAAATATACTGTTCAGCTTGCTGCTTTATCAAATGAAATAACAACCAGAAATAATTCTCAAACGTTCTATGTTGAGGTAATCGATGGTCGGCAGAAGGTGTTGCTCGCAGCAGCTTCGCCACACCCCGATTTAAGTGTTTTAAAAGAAGCTATATCTATTAACAAGCATTATGAAGTCAAGCTTGCTTTAGCTGATGATTTAAATACAACAGATCCCTCAAAATATGATTTAATTGTATTGTATCAGTTACCGGATGTGCAAAACATTTCGGCTTCATTCCTTCAGAAAATAACTGCTTTAAAAAAGCCTGTCTGGTATATTTTAGGTGCACAGAGTGGGATAAATGCTTTCAATAAAATCCAGAATCAGGTAAACCTAACTTCGTCTGATGGTTCAGTTCAGGAGGTTTATCCGGATATTGCAAGTGGTTTCACCAGTTTTAACTTAACAGAAGAAGATCAAAAAATATTTTCTGCATTCGATCCTTTGCTTTCTCCGTTCGGAAGATTGACCGTGAATGCCAGTGTTTCGCCTGTTTTTAATCAGCGTATTGGAAAAGTGAGTACACAACAACCATTATTGTTTTTTACGAATGAGAATGGCTTAAAAGTTGGCTATCTGATGGGTGAGGGGCTTTGGCGCTGGAAACTGTCAGAAGCTAAAAATGAGGTTGGTCAATCCAGCCTGAATGATTTGATTTCGAAAACGGTTCAGTATCTTTCTGTAAAAGATGATAAACGAAGATTCAAAGTTTTTACATCAAAGTCGGCTTACGATGAAAATGAAGCCATACAATTCAATGCAACACTTTATAATGATAGTTATCAAGCAATAAATGAGCCTGAAGTGAATTTGCAGATTAAAAATGAAGCTGGAAAAGTTTTCAATTATACCTTCTCGAAAACAAATAATGCTTATCAGCTTGATGCAGGAACCATGGTTGCAGGTAATTATTCATACGTTTCCAACACTTCAATTGGCGGGAAAAAGTTTACAGCATCGGGAAGTTTCTACGTGAACAGCCTGATTGCTGAATATCAACAAACCACCGCCAACCATCAATTGCTCAATACAATCGCGAAACAAAGCAATGGGGAACTTTTTATGCCTGCTGATTTGCTCAAAATTGCAGATGAAATTTTGAAGAACGAAAATATCAAAACCATTAGTTACGAGGATCGTAAATATGATGAACTAATTAATATGAAATGGTTGTTCGGATTAATTTTATTGTTGCTAAGTGTAGAATGGTTTTTGAGGAAGAGGAACGGAGAATTGTAATTATTTGATGTTGGTTTAACCGCAAAGTAAACAGAGGAAGGCGCAAAGAACGCAAAGTTAGAAGGCTATTTTCTATGTAAAAGCGTAAGATTTAATCTTTGTTTAACCACAGAGTACGCAGAGGGAAGACACAGAGAACACAAAGTTAGATGGCGAAAAAATATAAGATAATTGCTTATATAATAGTACTAAGGATGGGCTTAAATATGAGATACCCTGAAATTAAACTTTAAAGATAACTTTATAATTTTATCTCGGCTTTAATTCTTTGTGAAAGACTTAGCGTCCTTTGCGGTTAAATGTGTGCCTCAAACTTTCAACTGCTAACTAAAAACTGCTAACTGACTAGTGCCATTCATCTCTATAAACAAACTTCGGCATTTGCCATTCGTATTTTATAGAAAGTAACCTTAAAGCCAATCCAACAATTGCGGCAAGGATGGTCGCCAGCATTTCTGAACCTTGAAAATATTCAACACTCATATAAACAGCACCTGTAACAATAGCTGCACTGGCATAAATCTCTTTTCGAAACAGGAATGGAACTTCATTACACAATACATCACGCAGCACACCACCAGCGCAGCCCGTAATCATTCCGCTAAATAAAACGATTAATGGCGATAAGTGAATCTGTTGTGCAACCTGACAACCAATTATGGTGAAAACAACTAAACCTAAAGCATCAAGATAAAGAAAAAGCCTCTTCAGTTTAGTCATGATGGATGCAATAAAAGCAGCTAATAGTGCAGCAGCGGCAGTTATGACTAAATATTCAGGATGTTCAACCCAACTCATTGGATAATGTCCGAATAAGACGTTTCTCACTGTTCCACCTCCCAAAGCCGTAACCCAGGCAATAATGCACACGCCAACCCAATCCATATCCCTACGACCAGCAGAAAGCGCAGCTGTCATAGCTTCTGCAGTTATCGCAATAATGTAGAGGATGTGGAGCATTCGATTAGTTAACTGTTTGAATTCGTTAATCGGTAAACTGATAGATAAATTGTTCTATGATTTGATTGTTGAATTGTTAACTCCAAACTGTCAACCTTTAACTGAAAACTGCCAATTGAAAACTAATCTTTTTTCTCTTCATGAATAATAACAAAAACATCTTCGTTGTCCTTTTTCATGAAATACTTTTCTCGGGCGAATTTTTCAGCGGTATTCAGATTGGTATTTAATTCATTTAAATCCTTTTTAACCTGGGCGGTTTCTTTCTCGAAATATTCCTTTTCTTCCTGTAATTTATTTGCCTGACTTCGATATTCGTACTGAGACATCATATCGTTTTTATCGAAAAATAGCATCCACAGCGCAAAAGCTACAGTTGCAAAAAAGTATTTGTTGCGGAAAAGGTCTATTAAACGTTTCATAATTTCTCAAAATCGTCACTGCGAGGCACGAAGCAATCTTACTAGATAGATTGCTTCGTGCCTCGCAATGAGGTAAATGTATAAAAAAACATCCGAAGATTTTAAATCTCCGGATGTTTTGCAAATAAGTTTTTCAACTTGTTAACACCTTAAGTCCACTTTAGGGGATTTAGGGGTTTATTTCTTAGCGTATTTGAATTTTGATCCAATAAAACGAGCATTCTCGCCTAATTCTTCTTCAATACGTAATAATTGATTGTATTTTGCAATCCTATCTGAACGAGATGCAGAACCTGTTTTAATCTGACCACAATTTAAAGCTACAGCTAAATCAGCAATGGTAACATCTTCAGTTTCGCCAGAACGGTGACTCATTACCGAAGTATAACCATTGGTTTGAGCTAAAGTTACTGCGTTAATTGTTTCTGTCAATGAACCAATTTGGTTAACCTTTACCAGGATAGAGTTTGCTGTGTTTTCATCGATACCACGTTGTAAACGCGTAACATTCGTTACAAATAAATCATCACCAACCAACTGAACATGGTCGCCAATTTTATCAGTTAAACTTTTCCATCCAGTCCAATCGTTTTCATCCATACCATCTTCAATAGAGATAATTGGATATTTTGCAGAAAGGTCAGCTAAATATTGGGCTTGCTCTTCACTGGAACGAATTACACCAGTAGCACCTTCAAATTTAGTATAATCGTATTTACCATCTTTATAAAACTCAGATGAAGCACAATCTAAAGCTAAACAGATCTGAGAACCTGGTTGGTAACCAGCGGTTTCAATTGCTTTTAAAACGGTTTCAATTGCATCTTCAGTGCCATCAAAAGTTGGTGCAAAACCACCTTCATCACCTACAGCAGTAGATAAACCTCTATCGTGAAGAATTTTTTTCAAGCTATGGAAAACTTCAGTTCCCCAACGTAAAGCCTCAGAGAAAGAAGGCGCACCAACTGGCATGATCATAAACTCCTGGAATGCGATTGGCGCATCAGAGTGAGAACCACCATTGATGATGTTCATCATTGGAATGGGTAAAGTATTTGCATTTACACCACCAATGTAGCGGTATAAAGGCTGACCAATTTCATCAGCAGCAGCTTTAGCAACAGCCAAAGAAACACCTAAAATTGCGTTAGCACCTAAGTTACCTTTGTTTTCAGTACCATCAAGTTCCAACATTAATTTATCAATTGCATTTTGCTCAAAAACATCGATACCTCTTAGAGCATCAGCAATTTTGGTATTTACATTTTCTACAGCTTTTAAAACGCCTTTACCTAAGTATGTAGATTTATCACCATCACGTAATTCAACAGCCTCATATTGCCCAGTAGATGCACCGCTTGGTACAGCTGCACGGCCAAAAGCGCCTGCTTCTGTAACTACTTCAACTTCTACTGTTGGATTGCCTCTCGAATCGAGGATTTGTCTAGCATGGACATTAACGATTATGCTCATTTTTATTTGATTTTTTGTTGATTTTTTAACCTGCTTAGTGTATAAAGTACAATTACTAAGCCTAACTTCAAAGTTAGTATATTTTTTAAATAAATAAAGTGTTTTGAACGTTAATGTTAGGATAGTGATTTAAAGTAATCACTTGTTAATTTTAAATTAATATTGGTGTTTTGCAATGCCATTTTAGTGACGATTTAGATAGCATAGTCCTGCCTTTTTGTTTCAATTTTTTAAAACTTCTATCATGCTGAGACATGAACATCCCCGCATGTAGTAGACAGGTGTTTAATTGGTTGCAGATGCTTCGTGACTCAGCATAAAAAGATTATTATATTAATGTGTTGAGTTGATGTTTCCTAAACCCAAAAATCAATTCATCAAAATATTCGCCGTTTTTAAAAATAGTACCTTTTAATTCAGCTTCGAAAACAAAGCCAGCTTTTTTTAAAACCTGCTGCGAAGCCAGGTTTACGTGAGAAGTCCGGGCAAAAATCCTTTCAATATCAAATGTTTCGAATCCATATTTCAGCATCTCTTTTACGGCGCGTACTACAATGCCTTTGCCCCAAAAATCTTCTGCAATCCAATAACCTATTTCAGCACTTTTGCTGTAAATATCTGCCAGTTGATGCACGCCTATCGATCCAATCACTTCATTATCAACAACAATCGCTTTAATTTGTAAAGGTGTGTGGCTTAAGGCTAATTGAATAAAGGCTTCACCGTCCTTTTTCTCATAAGGAAAGGGAAACTTATTGGTTAAAAATTTAGAAATTTTGATATTATTAGCATGTTTAACCAAGTTTTCAAGATCACTGGCTTGGTAAGGTCGTAAAATTAATTGCATTTTGTTTTAGTTGACTAGCAATTTAAGCAATTTTAGAGAAATACCCATTTCAATCAATTGTAGATAGCCCTATCTAAATATTGGCGAATACAAAGTTTAGCCTCGCAAGTTCTGTTTTGATTTGGTTCATGCCAATTAAACCTCCAGACATGCCGCTTGATTGTTGAAAAACATTTACGGTAAGTTCATTCTCTGTATTTTGAACCATAGTTACACTAAATTTATAATACTTTACAAAGGCACCAAACAAAAGTCGTTTAATTCGGCTTCCTTTTTCTAAAATCAAATTTCCGAATTGCTGATCAATTACTTTATAATCCTGCATTTCAAAAACTTCTGTAATTTTTTGTGTCATTTCAGGGATAGAAACATCTTTGTATAAATTAGAAATCAGTCCATCAACAGTTTGAAGGTTTTTAACAAAATGTAGCATAAAGTTTAATTTTTAAGATCCGTTTTATTTAAGTTCATCCAGTACCCTGAACAATTTTTTATTAATTCCACTTCCGCTGTAGTTGTTGATATTAATGACAATAATATATTTGTTTCCTACAGCATCAGTGTGGTAGCCGGCAAATGCCGAAACATCATTTATAGTGCCACTTTTTATTTTCATACCATTGTAGTCTGGCAAAGCCTTATAGAAATCCGAAAACCAATCCTCTTTTTGAATCTGAAATAAAATAGCTCCCATAGCAGAAGTTGTAATTCTGTTCCCTGGTGAAAGTCCGCTGCCATCAATAATATTTAATGCCGATTTATCAATGCCTTTACTGGTCCACAAATTAATTTCGGCTTCTGCTCCCTTAGCGGTGGTGCCTGGCTGGCCAGACTTTAAAGCCATAGTTTTTAATAAAGTTTCACCATAAAGGTTGATGCTTTTTTTGAGGAACCAATAGGTCATTTCACTTAGCGTAGGCGAAGTGATGGTATTAATTTTCTGCGTGATGGCTGGAATTGTCAAATTATTTAATTCCATTAACCTCGCTGTTGTAGCCAGTTGACTAGTTTCTACTCCCAATCTTTTCAGTGTATCTTGTAAACGGTAAGCACAATCGAAAGCAGGATCTGGCAAAGCTACCGAAATGCTCGATTTGCCAATGCCCATACCCCAGCTGCCACGCAAATAGGCCAGGTTTGAATAGGGTGGAAGGAAGGCATAGCTTCTGTCGCCAGTGCCTGATGCTCCTGTTTTTAACTCATTTTTAATTTGAATGTAAGGAGTTGATGGCACCGTTTTAACTACCGTAACAGTTGCGGTTGTACTGGATCCAGGACGTAAATGAATGTCAAACTGGTTTTCTCTCCAGGCTAATCCGGAAGTTCCTGCGCCGTAGTAATTGCCTATATCTTGCCACACCCAACCTTCAGGCGTAGTTTGCGTACCGAAAATGCGGTCATCACCTATTATCGAACCCTCAATCTTCTTAATCCCTGATGCCTTTATTGCGGCTACCCATTGTGATAATACCGCATTCTCTTTATTTTGAAAACGCCATGAACCTAAAGTTGGGTCGCCACTGCCAATAATTATTAAGTTCCCTTTAAGCGTTCCATCTGCTGTAATATTTCCTGAATAAGCCAGCGTGGTCTGAAACTGAAAATCTTTCCCTAAAATACTAAATGCTGATGCCGCCGTAATGGTTTTTAGTGTGGAGGCAGTAGCGAGTCCAATTTGATCGTTTTTTGCAAATAGCACTTTACCGGAGTTTGCGTCTAAAACACAAAGTGATACAATTGCATGTTTAGCCTGTTCATCTGCCAATAAATTATTAAATGCTTTCTCAAGATTTTGAATTTTATTTTGAGCGAAACAACTAATCGAGAATAGGAGGTAAGAAATAATTAGTAAATATTTTTTCATGGAAAGGTATACTGTGTTAAATCAAAAAATCAATGTAATTTTTCTTATTTATTACTTTTGTTTGTGCAGTTTCATAAACATTGGTGAAGGTTGTTGGGAATTTAACTTTTTTATTTTCATTCCATTTAATCTCATACGCTGTTAAATTTCCTTCAAATTCTTCAATTAAGTCTATTTCTTGTTGTTGAAAACTCCTCCAGAAGAAAAGTTTTGCATGTTTTATTTTGTTATTATTTGCCTTTATAAATTCTGATATCATATAGTTTTCAAAAAGCTGACCGGTATCTTGCCGTAAATTTAGCGGACTAAAATTATGGATAACGGCATTGCGTATACCATTGTCATAGAAATAAATTTTCTTTCCTTTCTTCACTTCATTTCTTAAATTTTTGCTGTAGGCTCCTAATCTGAATACCACAAAGCATTGCTCTAACAGATCAATATATCTTTCAACCGTTAGCTTATCTGCTTCTATCATTTGCCCAAGTTCGCTGTATGATATTTCGCTTCCTATTTGCAAGGCTAAAGCCTGTACAAGTTTTTCAAGCTGAATAGGTTTTCTAATTCCGGAAAGTGCTAATATGTCTTTAAATAAATAGCTATTTGTTAGGTTTGACAGCAGTTCCTGTTCTTCGCCTGGGTAATTTATGGCATCAGGATAACTTCCAAAAATTAATCTTTTTTCTAATGATTGTTCTTCAGTAAGATAATCGGTATGCTGTATAAGTTCTCTAACAGAAAAAGGAAAAAGATGATATTCAAACTTCCTGCCTGTTAGACTTTCTTTTGTTCCTGCAGCTAAATCCAAAGATGAAGAGCCTGTAACCAACAGTTGCACTTCTGGAAAGTTATCCACGATCAGTTTCAATGTTAAGCCAATATTTACCACCCTTTGCGCTTCATCAATTAAAAGAATTTTATGCGTTCCGATTATTGATTTTAAACGTTCAATGCTTACATCTTCTAAAGTTGTGCGAACATTTGCTTCATCACAATTTAGAAAAATAAATGATTGCTCTTTTTTCTTCGCCAGCTTTTTTAACAAAGTAGTTTTACCAACCTGTCTTGCGCCAGTGATTATAATTGCTTTTCCCTTAAAAAATTTAGATTCTATATAATCTTCCAATAACCTTCCGATCATAACCTTAACTTCTTTCTTTACACCCAAAGATAGCTATCTTTAAGTTTGCAATCACTATTTTACATATAAATTAGTGATCTTAATCTCTTAATTATATGTAATTTATATATTATAATCACCGAATTATATATAATTCGGTGATTAGGCTTTGCTTGTAGCCCTAATCAGCCGTTGAATAATTTGTTGCGTTTAATTTCTTTACCCTGTCTTAATTTAACGGCATGATAAATTGTAGGCACATCATTTGTCCATTTTTTTAGCGTGAGTACAATGACCAGAATTTCCAGTCTGGTCAATAATCCTATGTACAAACACAATTCAAATAATACTACTGATTTGCAATGAATCATAATTTCAACCAGTGTTGCGAATAATACAAGCGTCCAGATTTTGGCTCCAATAGAATGGGTTGCAATTTCTTTCTTAAATTTTACATAACTCACCAGGTAGGTTAATGCTTCTGCACTGATTAGTATAATCAGTTTTACCAGATTTGATGTGAAAAAATCCGGACATTGCAGGTAAGTAGCAATTGCCACTGATATAAAAAAGACCTGGTCGATACCAGAGTCTAGCCGTCTGAGTTTTTCTGAAGAAACATTTAATTTTCTGGCAATTATTCCATCAAAAATATCAGTTAATAAGCCGATAGATAATAGACTGATGGCTAAAAAAGAGTAATGAGTAACATGGAAAATACTAAGTATAATAATTCCAAAGCCAATTAGTAAGCGGGAATAAATTAGTAAAAGGGGAATGTTTTTCATTTTAGAGCGCGCATAAAAAAGCCCATGCTTTCTGCACGGGCTTAATTTTATTTTTTAGACTAATTCTTTTCGAATCAGGTATTCTGCAATCTGAACAGCATTTGTTGCTGCACCTTTGCGCAAGTTATCAGCAACAATCCAAAGGTTTAAAGCTTTAGGAGCCGATTCATCTCTACGAATACGACCTACAAAAACTTCGTCTTTTTCATGTGCATCTTTAGGCATTGGGTACTTTAGGTTTGCTACATCATCCACAACAATAATACCTGGCGATTTTTCTAAAATACTGCGAACTTCTGCTAAATCAAAATCGTTTTCAAACTCAATATTTACGGATTCTGAGTGTCCTCCCATTACCGGAATACGAACAGTAGTTGCCGTAACCTTGATGGTATCATCACTCATAATTTTATTGGTTTCCTTAACCATTTTCATCTCTTCTTTGGTATATCCATTATCCATGAACACATCAATGTGAGGAAGAACGTTTAAATCAATTTCATACGGGTAAGCTTTTGGGCCATCAAGTATGCCTTTGCGCTCATTCATTAATTGTTCTACCGCTTTAACACCCGTTCCGGTAACCGATTGATAGGTAGAAACAACCACACGTTTAATTTTATATTTATCGTGTAAGGGTTTCAAAACCACTACCATTTGAATGGTGGAACAATTTGGGTTAGCGATAATTTTATTATCAATAGAAAGCTCATGGGCATTTACCTCAGGAACGATCAATTTAATTGCAGGATCCATTCTCCAGGCCGAAGAATTATCAATCACTGTAGTACCCGCTTCTTTAAAACGTGGGGCATGTTCCAATGAAGTATTTCCACCAGCAGAAAACAGAGCAATATCTGGTCTCATGCCAATAGCAGTGTCCATGCTAACGATTGGGAACTTCTTACCCTTAAAAGTAATTTCCTTACCAACACTCTTTTCTGATGCTACGGGAATTAACTCTGTTAAAGGGAAATTTCTTTCCTCCAATACTTTTAACATTACGGTTCCAACCAAACCGGTTGCACCTACAACTGCTACTTTCATTTTTAATTTTAATTATTATATTTATAAAACATTTGATATAAGCCCAAATATGAAGAAAATTCTGCTTATATCCCTATTGTTATTATGTAAAATTGCATTTTCCCAAGTTACCGAATCATTTTCAGATGGCGATTTCTCCCAAGATCCCACTTGGAAAGGTAATGTAAATGATTTTCAGGTTAATACTCAAAAACAACTTCAATCCAAAGGTCAGCGATTGGCGTCGCAAACAATTGCTTTATCTACCGCGAATCGGCTAAGTTTAAATGCTAGCTGGGAGTTTTTGGTGCAACTTAATTTTAACCCTACTTCAGCCAACTTTGTTCGCATTTATTTAATTGCCGATAAAGAAGATTTGAAAGGAAGCTTAAACGGGTATTTTGTTCAGGTGGGAGAAACCGGCGCTACGGATGGATTTCACTTATACAAGCAAAGTGGAACAACGACCTCCAGAATTATCACCGGTCCACAAAAAAAACGGCTAAAGGCAGGCAATGTTTATGCAAAAGTCAAAGTAACCAGAGATGCTTCCGGGAAGTGGGAATTATTTACTGATGTTGCCGGAGGAAACAATTTTAACCTGGAAGGAAGTGTTACCGATGCTACTTTTAGTGCCTCGGTATTCGCTGGTATTTTTTGCAGGTATTCAACTGCTTCCAGATACAATCAGTACTTTTTTGATGATTTCATCATTAAAGATCTTATTCCAGATACTACACCTCCGGTTCTAAAAAGTATTTCAGTGATTAATGCTACGACCTTAGAAGTAACTTTCTCTGAACCTCTGGATTCGAATACTGCAACCTCAACAGCCAATTATGTGCTATCAAATTCTTATGGTAATCCCTCTAAAGTTACCTCAACAGCAAATAAAAACATTTATCGCTTAACCTTTTTGAAGGAATTTGAATCTGGCTTGTATAACCTTAATCTAAACAACATAAGGGATATTAAAGGGAATGTAATTGCAGTAAATAGTAGCATGGAGTTTACTTATATTAAAACTTACGCTGTAAAATCTGGCGATATTGTTATTAATGAAATATTTGCTAACCCAGGCGGAAGTGCTGCACTGCCTCAGAAGGAATACGTTGAGATTTGGAATACGACAAATGAGTATATCTTAACCCAGGGCTGGAAGTATGCTGATCAAACTTCAACCTTTACCTTTCCTGTAGATACGATAAAACCAAATCAATATATTATTTTAACGGCAAGGGCCGATGAAGCGCTATTTAAACCTTACGGAAAAACAATCGGACTTTCACCTTGGCCCAGTTTAAATAATGATAAAGATATCCTAACGTTGAGCGATAACTCAGGGAAGATAATAGACAGGGTTGCTTATAGTGACACGTGGTATAAGGATGAAGTGAAAAAGAGGGGTGGATTCAGTTTAGAATTGATCGATCCTAAAAACATTTGCACCGGAATTCAGAATTGGATCGGATCTGCAGACGTTTCTGGCGGGACACCGGGAAAGCAAAATGCAACGTATAAAACTCAGTTAAGTGCTGAAGTACTTAAGCTGATCAATGCGATAATTATCGATAGTGTAACCGTTCAGGTTGAATTTTCTAAAGTTGTTGATAGCCTTTCTGCAGTTGATGTTTCCAATTATTCTATTAACAATGGATCAGGTCATCCTAAGTCGGTAAGCATTCAATCAGACTATACCACCGTAACGCTTCATTTCCAATCTAACTTATCAAGGGGTGTCGAAAATACGCTAACTGCAAATAATGTTACCGATTGTGCCGGAAAAGTAATTGATGCTAAAACGAACACTGCAAAACTGTTTCTGCCAAAGAAAATAGAAAAGAGCGACATACTGATATCTGAAGTCTTATTTAACCCCAAGCCTGGTGGTGTCGATTTTGTAGAAGTTTTTAACCATACCAACCAACCATTAGATTTGAAAGATCTACAGATTGCGAATGTAGATTCCAATGGCGTTATTTCGAATGTAAAATCTGTTTCGAACAAAAATATACTGATCAATCCAAATGCTTATTGGGTATTAAGTACGAATACGGCTAATGTAAAACTGAATTATTTTGCCCAAAATCCTAATAACTTTGTTCAGCTAAGTTCACTACCAGCTTATAATAATGATAAAGGAAGTGTGATTCTCTTAAGCAATCATGTGATTATTGACAGATTGGATTATGATGCAAAAACACATCATCCGCTCATTCAAAATAATGATGGGATTTCTCTTGAACGCGTTTCTTTTGATGTGGCTACAAACGAACCCGGTAATTTTAAATCGGCAGCGGCCACGGTTGGTTTTGCTACACCTACTTATAAAAACTCCCAGGAATTAAGTGGTGATGAAAACTATGTCCGCGTACTTTCCAAAACTTTTTCTCCTGATGGAGATAATTTTGAGGATTTGATGACATTGGAATATCAAGTATCAGCAAATGCAAGTTTAGCAACGGTTAACATTTATACTGATAAAGGGAGGCTGGTTAAGAAATTATTAAAAAATCAAACCATCGGAACAAACGGAATTTTAACCTGGGATGGTTTGAATGATAACGGGCAAAAAGCTGCTATTGGAATTTATATTGTGTTATTTGATGCTTTTAATTTGAAAGGAAATACCAAAAGATTCAAAAATACCTGTGTATTGGCAGGGAAGTTAAATTAGAAAGGCCATAGCGAGACGCTATGACCAGTAAAGAGTAAAAAGACGGTTAGTCATCTGATGAATATAAAGCATATGCAGGTATTCATCAGATGACTAATAAAGAATGCTTATTTTAAAATATTTTTCTTGATGTAAGCACAACTTGCTGCAACAGATTCGATTGGGTTAGGCTTATAATTGGTCTCATGCTCAACAAAGAAATGTTTCATGCCTGATAATTTGGCATCAGCAAAAATAGGTTTCCAATCAATACTTCCTGTTCCCACTTCTGCGTTTAATGCAGGATTTGTTTTGTCCATATCCTTTACATGCCACATGGTGAAACGCCCAGGGTTATCTGTAAATAATTTAATTGGATCATTGCCTGAGCGAACTACCCAATATAAATCTAACTCAAAGTCAACTAATTTTTTATCAGTTTCAGTTAACAGAATTTGATAGCCAGTGGTTTCTCCTTGTTTTTGAAATTCAAAATCATGGTTATGATAAGCTAATCTTAAACCAGCATCCTTACACATTTTGCCAGCAACGTTTATTTTTGCAGCAATTTTTTTATAGTCTTCAGCATTTTTTCTGATGCTGGCATCCAGATAAGGGATCGTAACATACTCGCTGCCTAAAACCTTTGCCGCAGCAATAGCCGCTTTTAATTCATCCGTATTTCCATCTGCCATATAAGAACCTAAGCCATAATGGCCACTAACGGCTTTTAGTCCATTTGCACTAAGCAATTTCTTGAATTCGGCTGGAGTTAATCCCCAAAATTGATCTTTAATAGAAAAGCCATAAGTTTCAACTTCCGTAAAACCGGCTTTCGCAACCTTTTCAATAGTTCCTTTTAAATCCTTAGGCAGGTCTGTTCTTAATGAATAGAGTTGTATGCCAACTGCTTTTTTCTGGGCTACACAAGCAAATGATGGAGCCAAAAGTAACGTTGCTATAGCTAAGCAACCGTTGATGATAAAACTTTTTCTTGATAACATAATAATTGATTAAATGTCGCAAATTTCAACAGCCTTTTTTAATGAAGCTATTTTATCTGCATTTTTAGGTATAAATTCTTGAGCAACGAAACCTTTAAAGCCGGTTTCTAAAATGGCTTTCATAATTGCCGGATAATAGAGTTCCTGCGTATCGTCAATTTCATTACGACCCGGAACACCAGCAGTGTGGTAATGTGCAATGTACTGATGATTGTCTTTTATTGTTCTGATTACATCACCTTCATCAATTTGCATGTGATAAATATCATAAAGCAATTTGAAGTTTTCAGAACCTAAGCGCTTGCAAAGTTCTGCACCCCAGGCTGTTTTATCGCACTGATAATCGACGTGATTTATTTTACTGTTGAGTAATTCCATCACCAATATCACACCATGCTTTTCTGCCAGCGGCATCAATTGTTTCAATCCTTCAACACAATTGTTCCATCCGGTTTCATCATCTTTTCCACGTCTGTTGCCACTGAAGCAGATTAGATTTTTGTAACCAGCTGCGGCCACTAGTGGAATCATAGCAGAATAGTTTTTGATTAATGTTTCGTGAAACTTTTTATCGTTGAAACCATCAACCAGGTTAATTTCAGCGCCATTACACATGGTTGATTCCAAACCATGCTTTTTAAGAATAGGCCAATCTTTCGGAGCAACAAGGTCTATACCTTTAATGCCGATTTTTTTTGCTTCTGTACATAAAGTATCTACATCAAGTGTACTGAAGCACCATCTGCAAACAGAGTGGTTAATGTTACCCTTAAGCATCTTAGATGTTTCTGGTTGATCCATTGCAAAGGAAGAAATACCCGATGATACACCAATTGCAGCAGTGCCGGCAATTATGTTTTTTAACGCGTTTCTTCTGTTTAATTTTGAAGACATTTCTTTAAAGGGCTTTAGCTTCTATTTCAGACTTTGTTTTATCGTTGAAAAGAACGGCAAAAAGTAGAAAAACTACCGCAGCAATACCTGCAGGAATGATCCAAACCATTTTCCAATCTACGGCACCTTCAGCAGCTTTATAAGTATCTGTAATTTTACCAGCAACTTCGAAACCGATTAGCATTCCTACACCATAAGTGGCTAATGTAATTAAACCTTGTGCAGAGCTTTTATATTTTTCACCAGCTTTTGAATTGGTATAAATTTGTCCTGACACAAAGAAGAAATCATAGCAAACACCATGTAGTGCAATACCGATGATTAACATAAAACTTAAGTCGCCAGCGTTTCCAAATGCGAATAATACATATCTTAATGCCCAGGCGAGCATACCCACTAATATCGTTTTCTTAAAACCATATTTTGAAAAGAAAACAGGTATAGCCAATAAGAATAACGCTTCAGAGATTTGACCAATTGCCATCTTTCCAGTTGGGTTTGACACCTTAATGTCTGCTAAAAATAATCCGGCATTTTGATAATAAAACGCCAATGGAATACAGATTAAAATTGCTGAAATAAAGAAGATGGCAAAGTTTTTATCTTTTAAAAGCTTAAGTGCATCCAGACCAATTAAATCGCCAATTTTAATTTTTTCTGTTGATGAGACTTTTGGTGGTGTTTTAGGAAGGGTAAAACTGAAAAGTCCAAGGATTAAGGAAACTATTCCTGCCATCAGGAAGGTGCTTCTTAATAATCCCGATTCAATACCTTCCGGAGAATCCCAATGGAAAACAAAGCTGATTAATAGACCAGCGATAATCCAACCGATAGTTCCCCAAACACGGATTTTAGAAAATTCCTTTTCAGGATCTTGCATTTGATTAAATGAAACAGAGTTTACCAAAGCCAGTGTTGGCATAAACAGGATCATGTAACCGAGAACGTAAGGATAGAAAACACTTACATCGGTAGCGTTGTACATTTGATACATTAATATTGCACCAACAATGTGTAACACGCCGAGTATTTTTTCAGCATTAAAATACCTATCGGCAATTAAACCGACAATAAATGGGGCGATAATTGCTCCCCAGGATTGTGTGCCAAAAACGGAAGCAGATTCTGATCCGGTTGCTTTTAGGTTATTTCCTAAAAATGTTCCTAGCGTTACAAACCATGATCCCCAGATAAAAAATTCGAGGAACATCATTGTGGAGAGTTTAAAGCGGGTAGTAGAATTCATTTGGCTAGTAATTATTTAAAATGGATAATGTAAAATGGGTGATGGATAATGTGAAATGGACAATGGGTGATGGATCATGGTATGATTACATTTTACATCACACATCTTCCATAATTTACAGTTCTTTTATAGTAATGTTTTTGTACCAAACTTCATCACCATGATCTTGTAAAGCAATTTTTCCAGACTTGTAAGTTCCCCAGTTTTCCCAGTTTGCAAATTTACTTCCTGCAACCAATTTTTTCCAGTTTTCATCCCACAAGGTAGTTTTCACTACTTCAACACCATTTAAAATTAAGGTTAAATTTCCTTTTTTGCTAATAATTTCTGCTTTGTTCCATTCGCCGACTGGCTTAACCGGCTCTGATGAACTTTTAATTAAGTCATAAAGATCGCCTGAACGGTGTTTGGTAATTTTTCCATCCGGATGACCATCATTATCAAGCACCTGCTGCTCTAGTCCGGTAGAGTAGGTGGCATGGTACTTAGGTTCTTCATGTACATAGAAAATTAAGCCACTATTTGCTTTAGGCGCTACTTTCCAATCGTATTTTAAATGAAAATCTTTGTATTCTTTGTTGGTAACCAAGTCGCCACCACCATCTGTGCCCTTGGTTTTCGGATCAAGGTGTAAAGCGCCATCCTGCACTTGCCAGGCACTACCAACATTTGTTTTATTATAAGTATGCCATCCAGTAGTAGTTTTACCATCAAATAAAGGCTTGAAACCTTTTTGGGCTTTCGTAATTTGCGTAACTGCCAATAGCATACAGGCAGATAGGATAAGTTTTTTCATTGAGTTATAAGTTAACGAATGTTCATTAAAGAATTAAATCGTTCCAGCCTTTACGGTATTCGCGTTTTACGAACTGATTGGCTTCATCAAAATTGGTGATTTTCATGTTGTTATTATCCCAAAGCATTTTCATGTATCTGCCAGGGTAAGTAATTTTTCCATTCACATTCTTTTGAATATCAAAACTTCTGATGGCTAAGTTTGCCATTAGTAATGCTTCAGTTAATGGGCCAGCAATTTCAAAAGGAGAACTTACTTCCTGTTTGCCGTAGCCTGCAATAGAAGCCTCTACCCATTGTGCATAGTGACCATTGGCGCCGTCTTTTACACGGGCATATTTTTCTTTTACTTTGATGTCTTTATTTCTGCTTAATGGCAATAATTTAGGATTTGCACTATAAGTTTCAGACATCATTTTACCTTTTGTTCCAACAAATAAAGTACCGTTTCCGCCATCACCAAATGTTTCGTTAGCTTCTAACTCTTCAGGGCGTTCTGGTTGAATACCACCGTCCATCCAATGTAAAGTGACATCTCCCTTGGTTTTATCTGTTTTAGGAAATTTCAAAGTTACATGACTTGATGGCGGGCAGCTTTCAGGGAAATACCCACGTTTAAATTCGTCTACGTAAACCGATCCAACACTGGCTTCTACTTCTTTAGCATATTTCAGATTTAACACACTAAAAGGTGCTTCAATTAAGTGGCATCCCATATCGCCTAATGCACCGGTTCCATAATCCCACCAGCCGCGCCAGTTAAAAGGCACTAATTTATCAACATAATCTTTCTCAGGAGCGGTACCTAACCAAAGGTTCCAGTCCAATTCCTTTGGAATTTCAGACTTTTTATCTGGCCAGGGAATACCTTGAGGCCAAACCGGGCGGTTAGTCCAGGCGTAAACCGTATGTACATCGCCAATTAAGCCTGCTTCATACCATTCTTTCATTTGGCGCGGACCATCGTTAGATGCACCCTGGTTCCCCATTTGGGTAACCACTTTATATTTCTTTGCCGCAGCCGTTAAAATACGGGCTTCGTGAATATCGTGTGTAAGTGGCTTTTGTACATAAACATGTTTGCCCAATTGCATGGCAGCAAGCGCCTGGATGGCATGGTTATGGTCGGGTGTTGAAATGGAAACAGCATCAAAATTCTTGTGCTCTTTATCCAGCATTTCGCGGTAATCTTTGTAGTACTTCGCTTTCGGAAAAGCTTTCACACTACCTGCTGCACGACGATCATCTACATCGCACAAGAAAGCGATATCTGCTTTGCCGCTTTTTGCAAACATGGCAATATCACTTTGTCCTTTTCCACCAGCACCAATACCCGCAATAAGTAAACGATCGCTAGGTGCTAAAAAACCCGGGCCGCCTAATACATGGCGTGGAACGATCATAAATGCAGCTGCGGCAATGGCGCTGGTTTTAATAAAATCACGGCGGTTACTCGTGTTTTTATTTTCTTGCTCTGTTTTCATTTGGTTGTTTTGAAGTTTTAAATCCGGTTTTGGTTACTTCTTTTTAAGAGATAGAATATATTTCACCATCAATTTAGCATCAGCAGGTTTTAAGGTTGCGTGTGCCGACATTGGCATTGTACCCCAAACGCCTGTGCCACCTTTAATAATCTTATCTGCTAAGTAATTGATGTTTTTTTCTGTTGCAGGATATTTTTTAGCAATATCCATGTACGATGGGCCGATAATTTTATTCACTTTGTTATGGCAACCAATACAATCTGATTTGTTAATTAATTTTTCGCCAGCGCTCATTTGCATCGCATGGTTCGATAATGTAGCCGTTGCTACTACCGTCTTTTCTTTCTCTAAATCCACTTTGGTAAAAGAGGCCATAAAAATTACTACAGCGCCTAAACCTAATAATGTTTTTTTCATGTGTGTGTTGTTTTTACTCGCATGTTAGCCTACACTTTCCGTCTGTCTGTAGTCGAAAAAAGCAAGGTTCCATGTTTGTGTTGTTAGTCTTATAATCCTAATATTTTTTTGTTGAAAGCGCTATCACTACCCGATGCTGCAAAATCATCAAATGCTTTATCGGTTACTTTGATAATGTGATTTTTTATAAACTCAGCGCCTTCACGGGCACCGTCTTCTTGATTTTTTATGCAACATTCCCATTCCATAACTGCCCAGCCTTTAAAATCGTATTGCGCCAGTTTGCTGAAAATGGTTTTAAAATCTACCTGCCCATCTCCGGGAGAACGATACCTGCCTGCACGATTTGCCCAACTTTGATAACCACCAAAAGTACCTTGCTTACCTGTCGGATTAAATTCTGCATCCTTTACATGGAAAGCTTTAATTCTTTCATGGTAAATATCTATGTATTGAATATAATCTAGTTGCTGTAACACAAAGTGAGATGGATCATACAATAAGCATGCCCTATTGTGATTATTTACTGCAGCAAGGAACATTTCATAGGTTTCGCCGTCAAATAAGTCTTCACCAGGATGGATTTCATAGCAAACATCCACGCCACAGTTATCAAATTCATTTAAAATGGGCATCCAGCGTTTTCCAAGTTCAGCGAAACCTTCTTCTACTAAACCTGCAGGGCGTTGAGGCCATGGGTGAAAATATTGCCAAAGCAATGAACCACTGAAAGTTGCGTGTGCATTTAAACCTAAGTTTTGCGATGCTTTTGCAGCGTATTTCATTTGTTGTACTGCCCATTCAGTTCTGGCTTTCGGGTTTTTATGCAATTCTTTCGGTGCAAATGCATCGAATAAATCATCATATGCCGGATGAACGGCAACCAGTTGACCTTGTAAATGCGTAGAAAGTTCAGTAATCTCCAGTCCGTAAGAAGCAATGGTGCCTTTTAACTCCTCTGCATAAGTTTTACTCTCTGCAGCCTTTTGTAAATCGATAAACCGCTTGTCTAGCGTTGGCATCTGAATGCCCTTAAACCCTAAATCTGCTGCCCACTTACAAATGTTATCTAATGAATTAAATGGTGCTTCATCGCTAATAAACTGCGCTAAAAATACCGCTGGTCCTTTTATTGTTGTCATGCTGATTTTTAAATTTTATAATCCCACCATTTCTGGTCAGATTGGCTGGAGTTTACCACGTTTTCAATAAAAGCCATTCCACGAACGCCATCTTCAGTTGATGGGAAATCCAGCATCTCTTTTGTAGGCTCTTCATTGTTTAGTTTGGCATTTACCGTAAGGGCGAAGTTTTTGTAAATATTTGCAAAGGCTTCCAAATAGCCTTCAGGGTGACCTCCTGGCGTACGTGTATTGTGTTTTGCAAAACTTCCCATATAGCCATTTCCAGTTCTATAAATCTGTGCTGGTGCGTTAGACCATTTTACTAAAAGAGTGTTAGGCTCCATCTGATGCCATTCTAAACCACCTTTTTCACCGTAAACCTTAATTTTTAATGCGTTTTCTTCGCCAGCTGCAATTTGCGATGCAATTAAGACTCCATTAGATCCGTTATCAAATTTCAATAATACGTTTCCGTCATCATCAATTGCTCTTCCAGGAACAACGATATTTAAATCAGCACAAATTTTAGAGATTTTTAAGCCTGAAATATATTCGGCTAAATGCGCAGCATGTGTACCAATATCGCCCATGCTACCACTTTTACCTGTTTTAGATGGATCTGTACGCCATGCGGCTTGTGCATTTCCTTCACGTTCTGATAAAGTGCTTAACCAACCTTGCGGATATTCCACTATAATTTTTCTTATTGCTCCAAGCAGGCCATCACTAACCATTTGTCTGGCTTGTTTCACCATTGGATAACCTGAGTAAGTATGCGTTAAGCAAAGTGTTAAACCTGTTTCTTTCACTTTGGCTTGTAACTGTTTGGCCTCGTCTAAAGTAAGGGTCATTGGTTTTTCAATGACCACATTGAAACCAAGCTCCAGGGCCATCATTGCCGGAGCAAAATGTGCGAAATTTGGAGTAACGATGGTAACGAAGTCTATTTTTTGATCTGCTGGCAACTCACTTTCTGCCTTTAGCATCTCTTCGTAGTTTTTATAGATTCTATCATCTGGCAAGAATAATAATTTACCAGATTCATATCCAACTTCAGGGTTTACACTTAAAGCACCCGCAGACAGTTCTATTAAACCATCCATGTTAGCTGCAAGGCGATGTACGGCGCCGATAAAGGCGTCTTTACCGCCTCCTATCATGCCCATTCTTAGTTTTCTTTTCATAAAGGCTTAGGGTGTAAGGTGTAAGGTTTAAGGCTTTGGACTCACAACCCTATACCTTAAACCTTATACCTTTTACCTATTTATTTAAATGTTGTTTTTCTTTAATTCTTTCACCGCGTAATCTGCAGCACGAGCGGTTAAAGCCATAAATGTTAATGATGGATTTTGACATGCGATTGAAGGCATGCAAGCACCATCAGTTACGAATACGTTGTTTACTTCGTGCATTTGGTTCCATTTGTTAAGAACAGAAGTTTTTGGGTCATTACCCATTCTTGCCGTTCCCATTTCATGGATAGCCATACCCGGATAGCAACCAGCATCGTAAGTTTTGATGTTTTTCATGCCTGCTTTTTCTAACATTTCTGCCGCATCATTCATCATATCTACACGCATTTTTTTCTCATTCTCTTTGTATTCGCAATCAATTGCCAATACCGGCTGACCCCATTTATCTTTTTTGGTTTTATCAATGTAAACCTTGTTCTCATAGTAAGGTAACATCTCTCCGAAGCCACCTAAGCCCATGCTCCATTTACCTGGTTTAGTCATTTTCTCTTTTAAGCCTGAACCGAATGATAACTCGGCTACATCACTTTGCCAGTTCGCTCTGCTTGCACCACCCTGGTAACCGAAACCACGAAGGTAATCGCGTTTATCATTACCAATGTTTTGATACCTGGGTACGTAGATTCCGTTTGCACGGCGACCATAAGTGTATCGATCGTCAAAACCTTCTGCTTCGCCGGATGCACCGCAACGGAAATGGTGATCCATTAAATTGTGACCTAACTGTCCGCTGCTATTACCTAATCCGTTTGGATGAGCATCTGAAGTAGAGTTTAACAAGATGAAAGTAGAGCCTAAGGTAGAACCGTTTACAAAAATGATTTTTGCATAAAACTCCATTGTTTTGTTGGTTTCTGCATCAATAACCATCACACCTTTAGCTTTTTTAGTATCCTTATCATAAATGATGTGGTTTACTATTGAGTATGGTCTTAACGTTAAACGTTTAGTTGCCATTGCCGCAGGTAGGGTAGAAGATTGAGTACTGAAGTACGCACCAAATGGGCAACCTCTGCTACATAAGTTACGGTATTGGCAGTTTCCACGGCCTTTATGCGGAACGGTTAAATTGGCCACACGACCAATCATCATAATACGTTCTCTTTTATAATGCTCTTCGATACGGGCTTTTACGGATTTCTCAACGATGTTCAGGTCCATAGGAGGTAAAAATTCCCCATCAGGGCAGGTAGACCAGTTCTCTTTCGAACCACTGATTCCTGCAAATCTTTCTGCATAATCATACCATGGAGAAAGTTCTTTATAACGTACCGGCCAATCGCTGCCGTGACCATCTTTTGCGTTATCTTCAAAGTTGTGGTCACTTAAGCGGTAACTCTGACGGCCCCACATTAATGATTTTCCACCTACATGGAAACCACGATACCAGTCGAACCGTTTATCTTCTGTATACGGGCATTCGAGATCATTTACCCACCATTTTTCATTGGCTTCGCTGTAAGGATAATCTCTTTTTTGTACCGGGTGGGTACGTTTTTGCTCTTCAGTTAATTTACCTGCGTGTTCAAACTCCCAAGGGCTTTTCATTGCCGTTTCATAGCCGGTAATGTGCTCAATGTTCATTCCTCTTTCGAGCATCAAAACACGTAAGCCTTTCTCAGTAAGTTCTTTTGCAGCCCAGCCGCCACTAATCCCCGATCCTATTACAATAGCATCGTAAGTATTTTCTGCTTTTAAATTTGTATTTAAATTCATGATGTTTTGTCGTTGTGGTTTAGAAATTAGGTAGCCCAGGATTTTTGTCCAGGTTTAAGCTTGGTGTTTCCGTCAAATCTTCCTGGAACAAGAACATATTCACGTGCTTTGGTACATCCAATTTCCGAAGAGTAATAGCCCAGGAGGGTTAAATCTCTTGCCGTAGTGAAAAAGTAAATCAGATCTTTATTTTCTTCTGATTTAGCATCTTTGTCTGCGATAGACATTAGCCTTAAATCAACCATTAATTTGGTTCGCTCAGGAATGGTTAAGGCAACATAACTTTTTTTGAAATCTTGCATCGACTTGTCCTGAAGTTGTTTGAAACCTCTTGCGAACGAGGTTTGCATTTCCTTCGGGTAACAATCCTGCATCATCATTGGAATGAATTTGCCTAAACCCGCGGCTTTAGCGCCAGCTGATGATTTGGTTTTTGGGACAATAATGTCTGCAAATTCGGCGAAAATTTTCTGATCCTGTACTGAAAATGAAACAAAATTCTTTTCATTTTCCGGGAGTGTAAAACTTTCAAATAGAACGCCCATTGTGCTCGCTGAGATGGCTCCTCCCAGTAAAAATGCAACGTTTTTGAGTGCTTCTCTTCTGTGCATCGTTTTTGTATATTTATATATTGGTTATTTATACGTTGAATAAGTAATATTAGAAAAAAAATGGCATAATAATCAAATATCAAAGCTTTAAATCAGCATTCGCAATGCGATTGTTACTAAATAGAATTGTTCTAAATAATGAGTGATTTACCATCTCATATACGTTTATTATTGGTTTTTCTTAGCTGATTACTTCGTGTATAAATTACATTAACCATATATAAATATAGCTTTTGCTAATAAATTAGATATTTCTGCATTTTTATGCGGATTTTTCTTGAAATCGCCGGGTATTTATCAAATATTTTAAATTAGATTGACTCTTAATTTATAAGTTCGTTCTTTGGCATATTCATGAATTTGCTGGTAAGTACGGAATGATTTTTCAATTCTTTGGGGATCTGAAATCTCTTTTTTGTGAATCTTAAGTTCTATTCCCCGGTAAAACCTCCGATACCAAGGACTTAGTTTAAATATTTTTTAGCCCTTTTGTCTCATTTTTTTACCTTTGCACATTCTCAAAAAAAATATGCAGGAAAAAATTATTGTTTTGGGCTCTAACGGGCAGATTGGTACCGAGTTAGTTACCATGTTACGGAAAATATATGGTGATGATCATGTGGTTGCCTGTGATATTCGCAGACCTGATTACGATATCAAAAATTCCGCGCCTTTTGAATTTGTAAATGTCCTGGATAAAGAGATGATCAATGGCATTTTCAAAAAATACAAACCAACTCAGGTTTATTTGTTGGCTGCGTTATTGTCTGCAACAGGAGAACAGAATCCAAAATTGGCTTGGGATCTGAATATGAATGGTCTTTTGAATGTTTTAGATTTAGCGCTTGAGTATAAAGTGGCTAAAGTTTATTGGCCTAGTTCGATTGCGGTTTTCGGACCAAATTCGCCAAAAGACAATACCTCGCAATTCTGTGTAATGGATCCAAACACCGTTTATGGCATTAGCAAATTGGCTGGTGAACGCTGGTGCGAATATTATAATCAAAAATATGGTTTGGATGTTCGCAGTATCCGTTATCCTGGATTAATTAGCTGGAAAGCTGCTCCAGGTGGTGGAACAACAGATTATGCTATTCATATTTTCCATGATGCGTTGAAAAAAGGAAGTTATCAAAGTTTCCTAAATGCAGAAACTGAACTTCCAATGATGTATATGGATGATGCCATTCGTGGAACAATCGAATTGATGGATGCACCTGCCGATCAGATTTCGGTACGCAGCAGCTATAACTTTGGAGGAATCAGTTTCACTCCTGAAGTGTTGGCTGCGGAAATCAGAAAACATATTCCGGATTTTACCTTAACTTACGCCGATAATGATCCTCGTCAGCAGATTGCAAATAGCTGGCCGCGCTCAATAAATGACGATTTTGCTGCCAAAGACTGGGGCTGGAAACCTGAATTTGATTTAGCAAAAATGACAACAGACATGCTAACGAATTTAAAGAAGAGCTAAGAAAGCAGAGCTGAAAGGCTAAAGCTGAAAGACAAAGAGCAAAGCTGAAAGACTAAAGTAAGGAATAAGTCGAAAAATAAATAATTAGGTTGAGGGTTGAAGGAGTAGGATTTATCTTATCGTCTTGATACTAAATACTAATTACTAACGAAATAAGGTTTAGCTCATCATCTTGATACTTGATACTAAATACTTGATACTATTAACACTAAATACCTGATACCACATACTTGATACTACAAAATGGGAAGAGCATTCGAATTTAGAAAAGAAAGAAAATTTAAGCGTTGGGCCAAAATGGCGGTTCAGTTTACGCGGATTGGAAAAGATATTGTAATGGCGGTGAAGGAATCTGGCCCTCATCCGGAAACCAATTCCCGTTTGCGCACAGCGATGCAAAATGCGAAGGCGGTAAACATGCCGAAAGATAGGGTAGAGGCGGCAATAAAACGCGCATCTGATAAATCGATGGCCAATTATGAAGAAATCGTTTATGAAGGTTACGCCCCTCACGGAGTTGCTATTTTAATTGAGACCGCTACCGATAATACTAACCGTACCGTTGCCAATGTTCGTAGTTATTTTAACAAGACTGATGGATCTTTAGGTAAAACCGGATCTTTGGATTTTGTTTTCAACCGTAAATCTGTTTTTCGTTTCACTCCTGCAGAAGGATTAGATTTAGAAGAACTGGAATTCGAATTGATTGATGCTGGATTGGAAGATCTTTATGTAGAGGCTGATGAAGAAGGAAATGATGTTGCGGTTGCACAAGGAGCTTTCGAAAACTTTGGTCCTTTACAAAAAGCGTTAGAGGAAAAAGGAATCGAACTGAAAAGTTCAAAATTGGAGCGAATTGCTTTATCGCATCACGAAGTTACCGAAGAACAAGCTGCTGACGTATTGAAATTAATCGATAAGCTGGAAGAGGATGATGACGTTCAGGCAGTTTATCACAATATGGCTGAGTAACATCAATCAAAGAGTATTATTAAAAAGGTTTGAAGATTTTTTCTTCAAGCCTTTTTTGTTTGTGCTTGTTTTGAAGTGTTTCGGTATATCGGCGGGGAAACCAAGGCGCTAAACTAACACGGTTGTTATTGCGAAAACCGGTTTTTCTCCTTTCCGTGGCAGACTCACTGCGTCTGATGTTCTCGCAAGGATGGTTAAGGAGCGGAAAAACTATGGTTTTAAACTGACGAAGTTTTCCATCGCACAGGCCAACTAAACTTCGTAAGTTGATTTATCGTCACTGTGAGAAACGGTTTTTTTCCATTTAGTGGCAACCTCATTGCTGCTAAAATTAATCCTTTCTATGCCCAAACAACCAGGGCAATAAACCTGGTTCTGCGAATGCACTATCCCAACTATTGTGGTTGGCATTTGGGTAAAGCGTAAATTTGACCTCGTCGCCTACAGTTTTTAACCGTTCTGCAATTGCCATTGAAAAAACCGGATCAACTACATCATCTTTGCCGCCATGAAAAATCCAAAGTGGTACGGTTTGATATTTTTTAATGTTGTTGGTATTGTCGCCACCGCAAATTGCAAATGCTGCGGCAAAAGTTTTACGCTTTCTCCTCAATAATTCATAAGTTCCCATTCCACCCATTGATAGCCCACCCACATACACTTGCTTTTTATCTACAAATGGCTTTTTAAGTAAATTTTTAACCATGCCTTGTAATGCATGCATCGCTTTGGTAGGTTTGCCGCCTTCTACAAAACTGAAATTCCTTTTGCCATTATTATTTGTAGTGATATTCACATTCGCCCAGTAACTTTCAAAAGGACACTGTGGAAATACGACTATCGCAGGAAAATTTTTACGTATATCATCTTTCAAAAATAATTGAGCGCCATGGGTTAATTGTTTTTCATTATCGTTACCGCTTTCGCCGCGGCCATGTAACACAAATACGATTGGGTATTTTTGAGCGGGGTTGAAGTTTTCGGGGAAAAGAATTCGATAATAAATGGAGTCTTTCCCTTTGATGAAACTTCCGCGATCAAATTTCTTAAAGTCCTGGGCAATTAAAAAGGTAAAGCTGAAAAATAAACAAAAGGAAAGAATAATCTTTTTCATCTGGCAAAAATAAAAAACCCTGACCATTTTGCAATGGGTCAGGGTTTAAGTAAATAATTAGATTTCTTTATTTTAATGTAAAGTTAGCCTCTTTCACATCTCTGGAATTTGTGCCGATAAACACCTGAAAATCTCCAGGTTCAGCAACAAATTTCAAATCAGAATTGTAGAATTTAAGATCGTTTTCGGAGATATTGAAACTGATTGTTTTACTTTCTCCAGCTTTTAAACTCACTTTTTGAAAGCCTTTTAATTCTTTAACGGGGCGGGTAATGCTTCCCACTAAATCACGGGTATATAACTGAACCACTTCTTTGCCATCATATTTACCGGTATTACTCAAAGTAACAGAGGCTGTGATAGATTTCCCTTTTGTTAAAGCATTCGAGCTTAATTTGATATCACTATAATCAAAAGTAGTATAGCTCAAACCGAATCCAAATGGATATAATGGGTCATTGCTTACATCTAAATAATTGGAGCGGAATTTTTCAAACCATTTTCCTTCAGCCAGCGGGCGACCAGTATTTTTATGTGCATAATAAAGCGGTACCTGACCAACATTCTGTGGAAATGTGGTACTCAGTTTTCCCGATGGATTAACCTTACCGAACAATACATCTGCAATAGAATTTCCAGCTTCGCTGCCTGGAAACCATACATTTAAAATGGCTGGAATATTTTCTTCTTCCCATTTCAAAGCCAACGGACGACCCGTAAATAATACCAGAACTACAGGTTTACCAGTTTTAGCCAGTGCTTTTAATAAGTTTTTCTGCGTTTCTGGAATTTGGATATCGGTAACACTGCTGCTTTCTCCTGTAAATTCAGAACCTTCACCAATGGTAGCCACAATTACATCAGATTTTTCGGCAACTTTTAAAGCCTCTTTAATCATCTCTTCTTCACTGCGGGGATCACGCTTGTAAGTTGGATTATGGACGTTAACATAACGTTGCTCCATTGCAGAATCTGCAAGGAAATTAGCACCACGTGCTGTTAAAATTTTAGCATCGTTTCCTAAAGCATTTTTTAACCCTTGTAAAACCGTAACCGACTTATCAAATAAAGCCGCAACGCTCCAGGTACCATACATATTAGCAGTATTATCAGCCAATGGACCAATTAAGCCAATAGTGCCAGATTTTTTAAGTGGCAAAATGTTGTTTTTGTTTTTCAGCAATACAAAACTTTCTGCAGAAATTTCACGTGCTACGTGACGGTTTTCTGCACTGAAAACTTCTTTTTCTGCTCGTTCCGTACTTAAAAATTTATAAGGATCAGTAAATAAACCTAGTTTATATTTAGCCTGTAGAATTAAACGGCAAGCCCTGTTAATTTCGTTGATACTCACCTTTTTTTCTGCCAATGATTTTTTCAGAGTGCCAAGGAAACCTTCGCCAACCATGTCCATATCGATGCCGGCATTCATGGCTAAAGCAGAAACGGTTTGCAAATCGCCCATTCCATGCGCAATCATTTCCGGAATGCCTGTATAATCTGTTACTACGAAACCTTTGAAACCCCATTGGTTACGCAAAACATCTGTCATTAACCATTTGCTTCCGGTTGCCGGGATTCCATCAACTTCGTTAAAAGAGGCCATAATACTTGCAGCACCTGCATCTACAGCCGCTTTGTATGGTGGAAAGTATTCGTTATACATCCGCACTTTGCTCATATCAGTAGTATTGTAATCTCTTCCAGCTTCCGCAGCGCCATATAAGGCATAATGTTTAACACATGCTAGAATTTCATTACTAGCCTGTAACTTACCCTGATAACCTTTAACCATGGCAGCGGCTATTTGCGAACCCAGATAGGTATCTTCGCCGCTTCCTTCAGAAATTCTTCCCCAACGTGGGTCACGAGAAATATCAACCATAGGAGAGAAGGTCCAGTTGATGCCGCTTGCGCTTGCTTCAATAGCTGCAACCCTTGCGGTTTTTTGTACCAGATTCATATCCCAGATACAACTTACACCCAATGGAATCGGGAAAACAGTATTGTAACCATGGATAACGTCCATTCCAAAAAGCAATGGAATTTTCATTCTGCTTTGCTCTACGGCAACTTTTTGTACGGCTCTGATTTTTTCTACTCCTTTGATGTTGAATAAACCACCAACTTGTCCGGCTTCAATTTTCTTACCGATATCACTGCTATTGGCTTGTCCGGTAGTAATATCGCCAGAACTTGGTAAATTTAACTGGCCTATTTTTTCATCGACAGTCATTTTTGCCATGAGGTTGGTGATGAATGTATTCATCTTTGCCTCATCGGGAGATACGTTTTTTTTGGTTTGTGCTGATGCGTTCAGCGCAAAGGATGCTAATAAAATAATCAGGATTTTCGCTCTATTCATTATGTGTGTGTTTTATTCTTTTAAAATTTAATCTACTTTTTTGACTGCGGTTTTTGCGGAAACGCCATTTTCATTGATCGCTTCAATAGCGAAGTAATAAGCTTTTTGGCTATCCATTGCTTTAAACCAATGTTCATTAAAATCATGAATCATAATACAGTTATATAATTTATCTGGTGAGGTACCATAATATAAATTGTAGGCAAAGGCATTATCCACAGGTTGCCATTTGATGTAGGCACTGCGCTTATCTTTCTCTGTTCTTAATACGATCAGGTTTTTGACTTCTGAAGGTTTTTCACCATTTCCATTTCCAAAAACACGTAAGCCGCTAATGGCGAACTTCCCGGTTGGCATATGGATATTAACCATTTTGATAAACCTGGTCTTTACGGGCTTTTCTAATTCAATATAATCGTGTGGAACATCTGTCTTGTTCTTGCTTTTGTCAACTAAAATTGTCCATTTCTTTCCATCTACTGATGATAAAATTTGGTATTGATGATAAATTCCGATCTGTTTACCTAAAAATTCAGCATCCTGGTCGGCATAGTTTATCTGAATGGCATTCACTGTGGCTAAACTCCCTAAATCTGTTTGGATCCATTCGCCATTGTTTCCTGTTTTTGCGCTCCAATAGGTTTTGATGCTTTCATCAACGGCATTGTTGGCATAGAAACCACCAAGTGTAGAGGAAACTGTTACTGGTTTTTTATAATTAATCAGCATCCATCCTGGCCCGGCTGGCCCATTTTCTTTTCTTTCCGCTGGGAGGTAAAGGGGATAATCTCCGAAGGCAGTATTCGTCCACATCACATCGTCTTTATCGAAACCAGTTGGCCAGATGCCCATTCTACGTTCCCAGGTGTTTTTTACACAAATGATGCTGGTAGAAATGTGCCAGTAATTTTTAGCGTTATCCTGGAAAGTAGCACCATGTCCTGCTCCGCGAGAAAATCCACCTCCTTTGTAACTCAGTGGATCAGATTGTGGTGTAAACTGCGTATCATAAAATAAAGGCTTGCTACCTACTACTACACCATCGGAATAACCACTGAATTCTGTACCCGGTGCGCCATACTGAAAGTAATATTTGCCGTTATGCTTTGTCATCCAGGCACCCTCGGCAAAAGGATCGAGGAAAGTGTTGTCCATATATTCACCAAAACGTTGCCAACCGTAGCGCCAGCTTTCCAGTAAATACATGGGTGTTCGAGTACCTTTTGGCTTAAAAGTTTTTCGATCCAGTTCTACCCCATACATTGGGTAGTTATTGCTGCTGCCGTTGTACATATAAAATTTACCATCATCATCCGTAAAGAAAGCAGGATCCCAACCGCCAATTTCTAATGAATCAACCAATGGAAACCATTTATTGCCTAGGGGATCAGTACTTCCCCAAAGGGTGAAATTTTTGGTATAGGTACTTCCAAAAACAACAACGGTATCGCCGATTATGCCAACACCTGGTGCACAAAGCTCATCCTTGGTTTTATTCCATGGGCGAAGAAACTTACGTTCAATGAATTTCCAGTTCAACATATCTGAACTATGCCAATATCCCCACTGGTTCGTGCTAAAGAGCATATATTCCCCTTTATAATTCACAATAACCGGATCGGCAGTGGCACGGTGTTTCCCCCATTCAGTAAATGATTCGAACGGAGTATAACCGTAATCCAGGTTGATTGGATTACAATAGGTTTTTTGTTTCTGAGCAAATACCACTAAAAATGATGTGAGGAAAAAAAGTATAAGTATGGTTTTTCTCATGTTTGCTATCTTATTTTTTAGCCGCAGATTTGCAGATTATTTTTTATAATGCATCTTTAAAAATTTTAATCTGCGGTTTTCTTATTACTTTATCTCCGGGCTTTCAAATCCCAATTTTGTCAACCCTTTCTGTACATCCGGGTTACTCATAAATAATTTCCAAAGCAAACCTGAACGGTGATTTTCAATCATCACTACCATAGGCCCTTGATCAATACCTAAATATCGTTGAGGATACCAATCATCGGTTTCAGAAAAGGCATCGTAGAAACCATATTTACCCCAAACTTTATCGCCAAGGTCTTCATAAAGATGACGAATCACTTTCATCGATTCCTTTGGTGTGTATGGAATGGATGAAATTGCTGCGGTAGGGGAGATTACTCCGAAATCTTCTTGTGGATTATGGGCTGCATATCCTTTAACTGAATAACTGGCTGTTAAGCCCCAATTGTTTTCACTGTAACCCTTAAACTTTTTAGGGTTAGCTACGCAATAATCGTGGATTGCAAGGGTGTGATTAACATTGTTTTCCCAGTAATCTGCATAGCGGTCTTTCAAACCTTTAGGATTTAAACCCAGATAAGAATAATGCGCCCAGAATAGAGGACCAACTGATTTTTTTTGTCCCTGATATTTTAACGTAAACGGATGACCGTAAACATCAAATTTAGATTTAATTGCACCATTGTCTGCCCAGCCTTTATGATAAACTGCTGCTGGAACGGTGTGAGTAGGAGATGAAGCGGCTAAAACATACATAATCAAACATTCGTTATAGCCTTTAACGGGAAAATTCATTTCCCATTTATATTCAGGAGACCAATGCCAGTAAAGTACATTTTGGTTGCCATTGCGATACCAGTTAAAATCAATACCTCTCCAAAGTTCATCTGCTTTTTTTGCAAGGGCTTTGTCGGCTGCTGATCCATTTTTATAATAAGCATCAATACAAATTAACGCCTGGGCTACGAAAGCAGTTTCTACTAAATCTCCACCATTGTCTTTTTGTCCAAAGGGACGAACTTTACCGGTTTCACCATAAATCCAATGTGGCCATGCACCATGAAATCGATCAGCTTTAGCCAGGAAATCAAGGATCTTATTTAAACGGGCTAAACCATCTTGTTTGGTGACATAGCCTCTGTCGATACCGCTTAAAAGTGCCATTAGGCCAAAGCCCGTTGCACCTGTTGCTACCGTGCTTTTATCATTTTCAGGATAAACGTTATCTACATGAAAACGTTCCCTTCCGGCACCGGATGTAGGTTCGGCACCATCCCAGAAATATTGAAAGGTTTGTTTTTGAACAACATCAAGTAATTCATCATCAGATAACCCTTTTTTGATGGTAAGATCAATTGTATCTGTATTCTTCTCATTTTGTGCACAAGACGAAAGCGAAATTAAGAGGAGCGAAGAAAAAAGGATGTGATTGAATTTTAGCATAGCGAAGAAAAAAAAGGTTGCCAGAATGATCTGGCAACCTTTATCAAATTTATTTTTTAGTAACCAGGATTTTGCGTGAGCAAACCTCCACTTAAATCAATTTCTACTTGAGGAATTGGCCAAACTTCATTTTTGTTGGCTCTCCATCCCTTAGGACCGAAAACCTGTGCTGCTCTGCCTTGTCTGATCACGTCGAAATAGCGGTCATTTTCCATGGCTAATTCAACTTGTCTTTCTCTCCAGATCGCATTTCTCAATGCCGTTTGATCTGTTGTAGTCACATCTGGCAGAATTGCCGCATTGGTGCCTCTGGCTCTTCTGCGCACTCTGTTTAGAGAGGTTAACGCTTGCGATGGATTTCCCAATTCATTAGCTGCTTCTGCATTCATCAACAATACATCGGCAAATCTTAAAACCCTGAAGTTTTGTTGCGCTCCTTCGTTAAAGCCAGAAACTCTGGTGTTAAAAGGAACGTATGATTTTTGATTGTAACGTTCGTTCGGAACCGAAGTTGGTACAAGATCTCCTTGTGGAGTGGTTTCGCCTCTGAATAAGATGGTTGCATCTCTTCTTGGGTCACCAGGTTCAAAAGCTGCAGCTAATTCTGCTGATGGTGTATTGAAACCCCAGCCCATAAAACCTGCAACGCCCTGTACCTGGCTGTACTGAGAGTTTGATGCATCAGCATTGTTTTGTACTAATTCTGCCTGAACTTCAAACAAAGATTCTACACTATTTTCATTTTGTGTTCTGAAACCTTTCTCAAAATCTGGAAATAAATCATATCCTAAGCCCATTACCTGATTGGTAAGTGCAAGTACATCTGACCATTTATTCTGGTACATGGCTACTTTCGCTCTCATACCTAATGCTGCTCCACGGGTTGCTCTGCCTAAATCTGCAGCACCGTAAGATTGTGGTAATGCAGTAGCTGCTTCTGTTAAATCCTTTTCGATTTGAGCATACACGGCAGATCTTTCTGCCTGTGGAATATTATATTCTGTATTATCTTTAGGTATATTTAATCTTAATGGAACTCGTCCATATGCCCTAACTAATCTAAAGTAAGAATATGCCCGAATAAATTTTGCTTCGGCTAAATATCTGGCTTTAAGCGCTGCATCCATATTGATATTTGGCACATTATCCAATACCTGGTTGCAAAGATTGATGTTTTGATATTGGCCTGTCCAGAAATCTTGTAGGGTTCCGTGAGTAGACGTAACCGTAAACTGGTCGTACAAGTTAAAAAAAGTAGCATCTGTTGGTGTACTACCTTTATCTGCTTCATCAGATCCTGTGCTTTCGATAGCAATTGCATTAAAGGCCACATTATTCCAACTGCGCAAGTTCGCATAAATTGCGTTTACACCTTTTAGCGCATCATCCTGGTTTTGCCAGAAAGTTACTGATGGCTGTTGTGCCTGAGGTGGTACATTAAGAAAATCTTTTTTACATGATGCAGTAAAAAGCATTGCGCCCAAGGCAGCTGCAATTACGCAAGATTGTATATTTATATTTTTTTTCATTTTGATCTCGATTAGAAAGTTACGTTAACTCCGAAATTGTAAGTTGCAAATAATGGATAAACGTTGGTGTCTATACCTGCATTTGTTGGTGTACCACCAACTTCAGGACTGAAACCTTTGTAACCAAAAATATTAACTGCATTTTGCGCATTTAAGAATACTCTTAAACGTTGCATTTTCATTTTACTACTGATGGCCTGAGGAAGCGTATATCCTAACTGAATATTTCTTAATCTGATATAGTCACCTTTTTCTACGTAGAATGAATTAGGAGCATTATTTAAACCTCCAGCTAAGTCAGCAGAAGGATAAGTATTGGATGTTCCTGCGCCAGTCCAACGGTTGTTGATAAAGTCTTTTGTGAAGTTTTCATTACCAAAACGACTGCTCAAATTAGCATTATAAACATCAACATCTGCAACACCTTGAATATCTAAAGTAAGATCGAAGTTTTTGTAAGCGAAATTTGTGTTTAAGCCGTAAGTAAATTTAGGATTTGGATTTCCTAATACCACTCTGTCTTTTAAATCAATAACACCATCACCATTCACATCTGCATATTTAAAATCACCTGCTTTAAAGCCTGGCCAAGCTGCTGCCTCAGCCGCAGTTTGGAAAATGCCTTCTACCTGGTAACCGTAAAACTCACCAATTGGACGATTGTTAACGGTTCTCGTAGAAAGGTATCCACTGGTCAAACCTGCACCACCTTTATAAATAGGATTTGCTCCAGAGGTTACGTTAAGTACTTTATTATTGTTAATACCTACATTACCACTGATGGAATAACTAAATCCGTTATCGGCTTTGTCGGCCCATGTTGCTGAAAACTCAAATCCACGGTTTTGAATATCTGCCTGGTTTGCAATAATTGAACTGTTAACGGTTCCTAAACTTCCTAATACTGGAATATCAAAAATGGCCTGTTCAGTTTTTCTAGTGTAATAATCTAACTCAACTGATAGTTTATTTTTAAAGAAGCCCATTTCTAAACCAACGTCAGTACCGGCACTTCTCTCCCAGAATAATGTTGGTGGAACCAATGATCTGATACTTGCACCTGTATACGGGATTCCGCCGAAGAACGCGATCAAAGCAGCTGTCTGATCTACAGTTTGAGTAGATGGATTAAATGGAACGCCAGCATTACCTACTTTACCCCAGCTACCTCTTAACTTTAAATTGCTGAAGATTTTTTGATTTTTCATGAAATCTTCGTTGCTGATTACCCAGCCAGCTCCAATAGATGGGAAATTACCCCAAACATTGTCCGAACCAAAGAATTGAGATGCTCCATCTCTTCTAACCGAAGCATTTAAGAGATATCTGTTCTTATAACTATAGTTTGCTCTGGCAAAGTATGAGGAGAATGTAGATAATTCGCCTTCATCAATAATGTTTCTGGTTGCCGCATCGCCAAGTGCCAGATATAAATCACTATTTGAAGTAAAAGGAACATTTAATGCATCAGCCCTTAGTGTGTACATTTTGTTCCGTTGAGCAGTTTGTCCAACTAATAGCGTTAAACTATGATCTGCCCACTTTTTATCGTAAGTTAATGTGTTTTCAATGATCCAGTTTCTGTTTTCAACGCGATCAATGTCTAACTTACTGTTGGTATTCTGTTGGGTATTACTGGCTTTGTAAACAGGAATATATCCTCTCACTTCTTGCTGACCGAAATCACCACCTAAACTGGTTCTGAAAGTGAAGTTTTTCAAGAATTTTAATTCTGCAAATACATTTCCAGTAATTTTATAATTTGTGGTTTGCTGGTTGAAGAAATCCAGAGTAGCCTGAGGATTCATATTACTTCCGTTACCTAGATTAAAAGCATTCGGATCCCCATAACTGCCATCTGCGTTAAATACTGGTACTACAGGAGATGCAGCATATAAAGCCCTGAAAATTCCGTTAGCCGGATCTTTTGATTTGCTTGAAGTTGCTGTAACATTATAGCCAATTTTTAATGGTTCAAAAACCTGAAAGTCATTTGATAAGCGAGCTGTGTATCTTGTATAATTATTATTCTTCACAATACCATCCTGATTCAAATAACCTAAAGATAAATTGTAAGTAGATTTTTCAGTACCGCCGCTAATAGAAAGTTGATGGTTAGTAATCAATGCCTCTCTAAGTGCTACATCATACCAATTAGTACCTTCGCCTAAATTGGTATTTGCAAACAATGGTGCTACAGGAGGATTTTGAAGTGCATAGGCCTCATTTACCGCTGTTGCATATTCTGATGCATTGGCCATCTCAACCATGTTGGTTACTTTCTGAATACCTACTGTACCATTGTAGTTAATTACGGCATCGCCTCTTTTGCCTTTGTTTGTGGTAACTAAAACCACACCATTAGCTGCTCTGATACCATAAATAGATTGACTTGAAGCATCTTTAAGGATACTGATGCTCGCAATATCAGCAGGATTTAAAAAGTTAATATCATCGTACCAAACACCATCAACAACATATAACGGGCCTGCTTTTCCATAAATAGTTCCGCTACCTCTAATGGTGATTTGGGGCGATCCACCAGGTGTACCCGTATTTGTAATCGAAACACCTGCTACTTTACCTTGCAGTGCACCAACCGGGTTGGTTGAAATTTGTTTTGAAATATCTTCTCCTTTAAGGTTGGCTACAGATCCTGTAACATCAATTTTTCTTTGTGTACCATAACCCACTACCACAACCTGCTCGAGTTGTTGTGTAGATGAAGCTAAGGCTACATTAATTGTGGTGCGGTTTGCGATTGGCTGCTCTTGAGCAGCGTATCCAATAAAGTTGAATACCAAAGTCGCATCAGCAGGTGCGCTGATCGAGTAATTTCCATCCGGATCGGTCTGCGTTCCGCCTTGTGCCCCTTTAATTGTAATGGTTACGCCAGGTAGAGATGTTTTATCACCTCCATCAGTTACCTTACCTTTTACGGTAATGTTTTGCGCAAATGCTACGTTAATGGTTAGCAAGCAAAATGCAGCGAGAACAGAAATTCTTGTAAAAATTCTTTTCATGCTTTTATTAATATTTAGTTTAATTGTTATGATAAATGTGAGGTTGTTTATTCGCTTGTGCAAGTGAATTCACCTCAACATCATTACATCATGAGAACCTGATTGCTTTACAAAAGTTAAGAACCAAATGCGATTTCAGACCAAAAACACAGTTTTTAGCTTTTTAACATTATTTTAACATTAAGCTAAGTGTGAAAAGTACACGAAGGTTTTTGTGGGGTGTAATTTTTGCCTATGAGAGGTAATGATGTAGTCGGATAAGAGGATGTGTAGTGCTTTTTAACAGAAATGGCCATTTCGTGCAATCGTTCCCGGTGGTTTTTGTAAAGCCTGATTTACAATTCCATTAAGAATTCGGTCAGGTTTTTATCATGTGGAACCTCTAGTTTCTTACGTAATCTATATCGGCGTATTTCTACTCCTCTCAAGCTAATGTTCAGTAAAGATGACATCTCTTTACTACTCATATTCATTCTCAGGTAGGCACAAAGTTTCAAATCGTTCGGCACTAAATCTGGATGCTGTGCTTTTAGTTTTTTGAAGAAACTTTCGTGCGCTTCATTAAAACTGTTCTCAAATAAATGCCAGTCTCGCTCATCATTCATGCCGTCGTTAATTACTTTCTGAATTTTTCGAGTTTGATCATCCGAAAGCTTTTTGCCGTTCTCATCTTTAAGTTTCGTGATTTCATCACTTAACTTTTGCAGCAATTCATTTTTATAAACTAAAGTCATAGCAGAGTTGGCTAACTCTCTGTTTTTTGAAGCCAGTTCAGCTTGTAATTTCTCTGTTTGGAGTTTGATAATCTGTTTCTCGTTCGCCTCAGCCTCTTGTCTTAAAATTTCGTCCTGTTCGGCTTTTAAGCGGTCACTTATTTTTTGACTGTCTCTTTTAAGTTTCCGCTCATAAATTTTCTTGCCCATGATCAAAACCACAGCGAAAAGAATAGAATAAATAAGTAAAGACCAATTATTAAAATACCAGGGACGAAGAATGGTAAACTTAAAGATTGTTACATTAGTGACCGACGAATCATTAAGCTTAGCCCTAAGCTTAAATTTATAGCTTCCACTAGCTAGATTGGTGAAATCTTTTTCTGCGGCCTCACTCCAGTCTGACCAATCTTTGGAGTAACCCTCTAAAAAATACTGATACTTAACTTTGGCCTGCCTGTAATAGGGCAGTGCGAAAGAAATCCGGATATTATTTCTTGTATACGGTAGTTCTATATTACTTCCAGTCTCACTAAGCGTATAGTATTTATCGGTAATATCATCTATCCGCCTAACTAATACAGATGGCAATTTACTTGGTAAAGATTGATTCTGTTGAGTATTATAAATCACGAATCCATCATCTACACTGATTAAATAAATGGAATTGCTGATCTTATTGATGTTTTCATAATATTGAACCATTCTTCCATCGAGCAAACTGAATTGATTGGAGTCTATTTCAATTTTACCCGGCGCTGAGAAATTCACTAACGATGTTTTCCCATGATTAATGAACCAATATTTTTTCTCACCTGCTTTAATAATATTATTTGAAGTGGCGAAAGACCCCAGCTTTTTGTTCAATACCTCGTAACTGGTGAATTTGTTGCTCAGCTCATCATAAGTGTAGAATCCCTTATCTGAGGAAAAGACAATCCGGTTTTCTAAATTGAAGATATTGATATTGTAGTTGCCTGGCAAACCATTTCGCTCATCAAAATACTTGGTGCTGATTACTTTGGTGTAATCTGGATTTAAAGTTACCTTATAAAGGCCTTTATAAGCATGTCCAACCCAGATATCTCCTTTATTATCTTGCTCAATAAACCTGGAGGGCGCATTGAAACCTGAAATCTGAGTAACAAATTTCAAACCTGATCCTGGAATTTTCTGATAAAGTGATAAGCCAACGTAAGTTCCCTGAATCAGGTAATTTGGATTAGCGTTTAATTTTTTAATGGTCCAGCCACCACTGGTTCTGGAGATCCATTCAATCTTATCGCCTAAAACCTTAAACGTACCACTATTGTGACCGCAAATCAATTCGGTATCAACGATGTTTAATTCCCATACCTGCCCCTGCGAACCTGGAATAAGTTTGAAATTAAAGTTAAGTGCAGTATTTGGCGACCAGTCGCTATAAAACAAACCCTGATTAGTGCCAAGGTATATTTTATTGTTAAAAATGATACTTGAGTAGACGGTTCCGAACTGCCCGGTCTTATCAAAATAGAAATACAGGGGTGAATTTAACTCAATCCGATCGATTCCATTATCTAAACCTGCCCACAGATTTTGCTCATCATCAGCATATAAACTTAATACCGTGTTATTTTGAAGTCCGCTGGATTTATTGATCTGCTGTACAATGTTCCCATTTTCATCAATAATAATTAAGCCATTCAGGATGGTTCCGAAAGCGTAATACTTTCCAAGCAGCTGAACGCCATTATTGAGTTGATAAGTTTTTAAAAAGCCATTTGCAGGAGTTATGAATGGCTTGAATGTTTTTCCATCATAGGTAAACAGGCCATTTTTGCTGGTGCCAATCAAGAAGCCTCCATTTTTGTAGGGGAGGATGGATAGAATTCCTTGTTTGCCAAGTTGATCACTCTGTGGCAGATAAACCAATTTATTCCCGACCAGTTCGTGTAAGCCGTTTTCTAAAATTTCTACGAAAAACCTGTTATTTATCTTATGGATAAAAAGTAACGATTTTGACGATGAAACAATTGAAATCTTATTATTTTGATAAACAAATATTTTCGAAAATGTTTGAAATATTACACGATCACGATCGACATAAATTTTCCAAACTTCATCAGTGATTTTCGAGCCTTTAGGCAATAATGAAGTAAGCGAATGATAGGTTAGTTTATTATTTTTAATTGCCCAGTAACCAAATTCACCGAAGCACCCGGTGTAAATTTTACCTTTGTTATCTGTAGCAACGGATCTAACAATTTGTCCGTTCGGCATTTTATATTTTTGCCAATATTTCCCATCAAAAGTAAGTAAGCCTTCGGCATTGCCATAGTACATTACGCCCTGCTGATCTTTAGCGATGCTCCAGTTTTGATTACCAGCACCGTATACAGATTTTGAATAATTTTCTATATAAGGAACACCGATACTCTTTATATCGGATGCAAAAGTATAGTGTGATAAAAGAAAGAATAATAAAAACAGACGTAAAACGCTAAACATATAATGGAATGTAATTAAGCCATCGCTCTACAAAGTAAAAGAAATATTTTGGATGCTTGTTAGTTGATGACTTATTATTGAACTAATTGGTTAATGGTCCATGGTTGATAGCTATTAGCCCATAATGCAAATTAAATAATTTAAAAATTATAATGAACTCTTCAGCTTGGATATCATTTTGCAAAGTTGTTCATATTCAATATAAAGTCTTTTAAATTCAGCTTCTGAGATGTAATTCTTTGATGAAGCCATAAATAAACAACTTACAACATCTAGTCCAGATCGAACCGAATAGGTTAAAAATCTTGAAAATTCAGCTTTTGATTGCCCCATACAACCTTCTGCTATATTTAGGTTAACTGAGTCTGCGGCTTTTTTAATTTGATTAGATAAGCTGAAAAGTTCTATTTTAGGGAAACTCTTTGCAATATTATCTATTTCATTACTTAGTCTTAAAGAAATCTGCCAAACCTTTAGTTCTTCAAATTTAAAAGCCATAGCGTTTTTTGGAAATGGTTATAATCAATTGATGGTTGTAGTCCATACCTAAAGCTAAAAATAAAATGCTACAAAGTATGCTTTTTCATGTTTTATTGATAGCATTTATCCTAATTAACAATCAATTATGGATTTCCAACTAAGCTATGGACCTTTAACAATTGACCATTAACTTTATCATATCGTTTCCAATTTCTTCGCTACTGGCTGAGGAACCTTTACATAATACCCTGTTCCATCATATGGTCTTTTCCGTGGATTTGTAGTGCAGGCGGTTGAGCAGCAACCTTGTAATTCTTCGCCACAATCATCACACTGTGTAATGTGCTCATTGCACTCCGGGTTGGCACAATTAATCATTTTTGGGGTAGTTTTGCCACAATTGTAGCACACTGAAACAATGGTTGGGTTTATCTGGTTAACATCTACTGCGATCCGGTTATCAAAAACATAACATTTCCCTTCAAAATCTTTCCCTCCGGCTTCCTTTCCGTATTTTATAATTCCACCATGTAACTGGTAAACATCATTAAAACCATGGTGTAAAAGAAGGGCAGAAGCCTTTTCACATTTGATGCCGCCAGTGCAGTAAGTTAAAATCTTTTTGTCTTTATATTGAGCAAGCTGATTAATCTGCTCCGGAAAATCTCGGAAATTTTCAATATCTAAAGTAATGGCATTTTTGAATTTACCCAGATTGTGCTCATAGTTAGAACGAACATCTAGAATAACTACATCTTCATCATCCTTCATGGCCATGAAATCTGCAGGTTCTAAATGTTTTCCCGTTTTTTCATTAGGGTTGATAATCGATGTATCTCTTAAACCGGAGTGAACAATTTCGGATTTATAGCGACAATGCATCTTTAAAAAAGATGGTTCTTCCACATCATCTATTTTAAATTCTGTCTTCGCAAAACGCGAATCAGCATGGATGGCTTTCATGTAAGCCTCACAAGATTCTGGCGTGCCTGAGACGGTGCCATTTAGACCTTCATCTGCAACGATAATACGGCCAACTAAATCTAAAGATTTACAAAATTTAAGGTGATCTGCAGCAAATTGCTCTGCATCTGCTATGTAACTATAGCAATAGTAAAGTATGGTTTGATATCTATTCATAATGCTGTTGATACCGTTGCAAACGGCGTTTAAAGCGTGGCAAAGATAAGGAATAATCCGGGAGATTAAAACTCGTCTGAAACAATTATACGATCTCCAGATTGTATTTGGCACCTGAACTTAAGGTCGCCTGGTTTACCAACTTAGTTAAAACCGTAAGATAATTTAAAACCCTGTTCTATTCTTCTGTTAGAATCGAAAGCATAGCCATAATCAATTCTGAGGTTTAATCTTTTAAAACCAAAGAAAAATTCGCTATAATTTCTTTTTTCCGGCGAGGTAAGGTAGGCGCCGCCAATAATTTCCTCAATTTTTAATCTTCGCAACAGCGGTATTTTACTGATAAAGAAGGAACCAAAGTTATGTTGATAATGTGCTTCGAAATATTGCTTGGTTGTGCTGAAAAGATAAAAATCTAAAAAGTGGAAATTTCGAACATCTGAATCAAAGATTAATGAACGGTTTGCCCTGAAATGTTTCCAGTCTGGATAATAAAGTTGTTTTGCATTTAAGAATTTTCCGGCCCCGATAAGTAGTGAAGACTTTCCAAGCAATAAAAAATGCACATCTTTCTGAAAAATTTCGGCAGATAGAAAATCATAATTCACATCAGAATTAAAGAAATTCGGAATCCCTTTTCTATACGTGACTTCTAATCGGGGGTATTTGCTTTCAATGTAAAACTTTCCATCAGGCCGGGTAATGTATTTTTGCGCAATGGTATAAGAGAGTGTTCCGCTTAATATAAAACCAGTATGTTTCGGGAAAAGAAGACTTTCATTATCTGTAGGGTTGAAGGGATCATTAGCGGTAAAATCATTTATTTTACTAAGCGAACGATAACTCGAATTTAATAATGCCTCACGTTCTGCATAATCTGCGGTAACCTTAAGCTCAAAACTCGGTGCAAATTCTCTGCTAGCCTGGATGTTTAAAAAACGCCTTTCGTAAAATTTAGAGAAGTTTCTTCCAAATATTACTGCATTAATACTGTTACGGAAAAGATTGGTTTGTTTAAGTGAATTTAAGTTAGCCACCTCGGTTCCAAAACCAACACTGATCATTCCATTCTTAATAGGATCGTAAAAATATTTAGCCTGGATGTTGCCATTTAAATGCTTGTTACTAAAGCCATATCGAACCTCTGGCCTTATCGAATAATAGCGACCATCGTCAAACCCCTGCCTTAAGGAAACAGCATATTTTAAGGCTACCCCTTCTATAGTATTGTAAAATATACTTTTAAATAGTGGATCGTAGGTAATACTTTTCTTATTATAACTGTGGTAATATACATAAGGAGTAATCAGTATTTGCTTAAGGTTAAACTTATTTTTAACACGATCTACCGAGTCCAGATATTTTTTGGATGATTTTAACCTGCTTACGCTATCCTTTTTGATGTAGTTTTCACTTTCCTCCAGGGTAAGGGGTACAGGTCGGGATTTTATCCAGTACAAAGAATCTTTTTTATTGGATGAAGGATTTATACGTAGAATTTCGTTGCTGAAAAAATGTTTGTTAAAAGCAGGTTCAACATTATAATTCTTATATACACCTACTGCATAGCCAGAAAACTTAAACCCTAGAACCTTACCCTTTATATCAAATTGTACTGACGATGGAACGGTTATGTTGTTGATTAAAACAAGCTGTTGCTTAATGTTTAAAGTATCTATAAACTCAATTCCCGATTTTTTAGTCAGAAATAAATTTACAGAGTTTAACCGCCAACTACCGTTTATGATGTAGATTTCACCAGTAAATACCGGGTCGTTAATCCTTTTTGGTTTAACTTCTATTTTACTAATGGTTTGCCCGTTTTCATCCTGATTGGTGCCAAGTAGTTTAAACCGGTAATAAGAAAAAGCATGATCAGAAATGGGTGAGATGAAACCCCTCACATTCAGTTTGTCTTCTAATACTACGTTCTTGTAGAAGTTAATGGTTAAATCCGATGCCTTATTAAAACTAAACCCGTTGTCGTTTCCTGCAACTTTAGAAGAAACCATCACCTCCTTTATCTTATTTTCCTTTTGAAAATCGAGTTTTGATACCGTTTCTGATAGGTAAATAATCCCTTTGCCTTGATTGTTCAGGTCCAAAATTTTAATTACATCACGCCCAAAAAATTTCTTTGGTGAAGACAGTAATTTTTGCATGCCTTTGGTATAAACATCGCAGGTAAAGGCCTCCACTTCATTCAGATAGATTTCTCTATTTTTGATGGTTTTTTTGATGATTTCATCAGCAGTATTTTCTGGTTCGTTATTTCGACCAATTTCTACATCATTTAAAGTAAATACCTTGGATACCAGTTCGATATTCAGTGATTTATTTTCAAATAAATTGATGCTTAAAAGTTTAGCTTCAAAGCCAATCGCAGTAAAAAGTAAATCTATTTTACCTACCGGAAGATTTAATTTATAATTCCCCTCTATATTAGATGAGGTGCCCCTTGTTGTGGTGTTAACATAAATGGTAACAAAAGGAACAGGATTACCTTTGCCATCTGTAACCTTACCTGTTAACGTTAATAATTGTTGCGCCTGCGCAGTAAATCCCCCTAAAAAAGCTACCAGAAATAGCTTCAAAAATAATTTCATCCCGTATGTCAAATCTTCGTCATGAAATATAGGAAGAATATTACTTTAAATAAAATTTTTAATTTAATCATTACTTGACTTAAACTTTACAACCAAATATTGGTGCGTTGTGGGATTATCTTTACAAACGGATTAATAACGTTTAAAAACCATAACTTATTCTAAAACCCTGATTTATTTTTTTGTTTCCATCATAAGAAAAGCCATAGCTCGCTCTTAAAATCAAACGTTCCAGGCCAAAATAAAACTCTTTGTAATTTTTCTTATCAGGCTGAGTAAGGTAGTTTCCACCAACAAATTCCTGTAACTTTAATTTCCTTAGTAACGGTATTTTATTCGTGAAGAAGCCTGCAAAATTGTGTTCCAGGTGGGCTTCAAAATACTCTTTATTTGTACTGAACTGATAGAAATCGAGGAATTGGAATTTTCTGATATTAGGAGGGAAAATGGTTGAAATGTTACCCGAGAAATGCTTAAAATCCGGGAAGTACATTTCCTTGTTATTTAAAAACATACCTGCTCCTGCCAAAAATGAAGTATAACCCCATAAGCCCATGCTAATTCGTTCTTGAGTAGCTTCAACTTTTAAGAAGTCGTAATCTACATCGCTGCCCAGTATGCCATTTAATCCTTTTTTATATAACACCGTAATCTTTGGATACTTCGATTCCGTGTAAAATTTCCCATCTGGCCGGGTGATATATTGCTGGCCGATGGTATAAGTTAAACTTGCTGTCGCACTTACCGAGGTATAGGTTGGAAATAATGGCGTTTCTACAGTTGGACTAAATGGATTGTTAGAGGTAAATTCCCTTTCTTTATTATCGAAAAACTTAAAATCGGTATTGTTAGTGAGGTAATGATTTCTGTTATAATCAACTGCTAAACTGGCCTGTAAACCCGAAGCCACTTCTCTGCTGGTATTAATATTAACAAAGCTTTTCTCGTAAAATTTCGGAAAGTTCTTTTCATACAATAACGAGTTGACCATATTTCCAATCGTTGTCATCGAACCCAGGTTATTCATGTCGAAAATTCCATTACCAAATGAGCCACCAATGCTGGCTCGCTTTAGCGGATTGTAAAAGTAATTCCCGGTTAAACTTGCTGTTAATTTCTGGTTGGCAAAGCCATATCTAACCTCTGGCCTGATGGTATAAGAAACATTATTTTCAAAATCTTTCCGGTAAGTAACACCGTATTTAATAGTTAGGCCTTCAACCGTATTATAAAAAATAGCCCGCAGTACCGGATCGAACGAATAATATTCCTTATCATAACGATCGTTAATGCGAACGCCCCGCAGTAATAGTTTGCCAATACCAAATTTATTGTTATCTTTTTCTAGTGAGTCTAAATACTTCTTAGATTCTTTAAGCTTTGCAATGCTATCTTTTTTGATATAGTTCAGTTTCTCATCGGGAGTTAAGGGAATAGGGCGATTGTTGCTCCAGTAAATAGAATCTTTTTTGTTCACCATTTGGGTAACCTTCAGGATTTCGCCATTAAAAAAGTTTTTTGGGAATTTTGGATGGAGATTATAATTACTATACACCCCGATAAAATAACCTGCGAATTTAAATTTTAAAATGTCTCCGTTGAATTGAAAGTTAACGCTGGTAGGCATATAAACGTCTTCCACCTTCGTAAATTGCTGGTTAATGTTTAGGGTGTCAATAAAGTTAATGCCAGCCTTTTTAGTCAGAAAGAGATCGGTATTGTAAATTCTCCAGTTTTCATCCATAATATAAATAATCCCTCTAAATACTGGATCATTTTCACGTCGTGGAATAACTTGTATTTTGTGAACGAGCACGCCATTTTCTTTTGATTCGCCTAACAACTTATATTTATAGTAAAATAAGGCATTATCGGCAATCGGCGATATAAAACCTCTTGCACTAAGTTTATTTTCCAGGAGGTAATTGTCATAAAAGTTGATCATTAAATCTGAAGCTTTATTGAAGCTGAACGCATTGTTTCTACCAGCAATTTTGGAGGAAATCATTTCTTCATGTACATCATTTGGACGGCGGAAATTAAATTTACTCTGCGATTCTGAAAGGTATATAATCCCTTTTCTATTGGTGTCTAGCTCCATCACTTTTTTGATGTCTCTACCCATAAATTTTTTAGGGGCACCCTTTAGCTGCTGAACACCTTTTATATATACATCAGAAGCAAACTCCTTAACTTCTTCCAGGTGTTCTTTTCTTTTTTTAATTGCCTGCCTGATGATTGCATAAGCTGGATCTTCAGCATTAGCCCTAATGGTTACATTATCAAGGGTATAGCTTTCTGAAGTTAGCTTTACATCTAAGGTAATGTCTCCAGTAGAATTAACAATATGCTCCTGTTGTTTATAACCAACTGCCCTAAAACTTAATGTATATTGGCCAGTATTTAGTTTAATGTTGTATTTGCCCTCAATGTTGGCAGATGTACCCGTAGTGGTGTTTTTTAAATAAACAGATGCAAAAGGCACCGGTTGCCCACCCGAATCTCTAATTGTGCCAGAAATGGTATGTTGCTGGGCAAATGCAAAATTAGCCAAACTGCAAAACAGGAGGAGTGCGCAAAATTTGATCATGGTAAATAATTAGTAATTTATAAATATCGAATAAGTTTTAAGACTATACAGATTTTCACTGTTAAAGTTTGTTAAGATGATGAAAATTTCTTGAACGTTATCTCTCCTCTCTAAATTGCCATACATAATATGGTAGCAAATAGCCTGCAAAACGTTTGTTTATTGCCCAATACTATTTCAGTTGTAATTTAAGGCTGAACATTGTTTTTTTTATAACTTTGAAGCCATAATCAACCATTAAAATAGCCATGTACAAAACATTACAACCTGTTCTACAAAAAGAGCTTGAAGAAATTGAAAATGCTGGATTGTTTAAACGCGAACGCATTATTATTACGCCTCAGGGTGCTGATATTAAGGTAAGCGGCGGCGCAGAGGTAATCAACTTTTGTGCAAACAATTATTTAGGCCTTTCCTCTCATCCAAAGGTGATTGAGGCGGCAAAAAAAGCAATTGATGACTATGGTTATGGCATGTCTTCAGTTCGGTTTATTTGTGGTACACAAGATGTTCACAAAGAATTGGAAGCTAAAATATCCGAATTTCTAGGTACAGAAGATACCATTTTATACGCGGCCGCATTTGATGCTAATGGTGGTGTTTTTGAGCCATTGTTTAATGCCGAAGATGCAATTATATCAGATGAATTAAACCACGCTTCTATTATAGATGGTGTTCGTTTGTGTAAAGCACAACGTTTCCGTTATAAAAATGCGGATATGGAAGATTTAGAAAAACAGCTTATTGCTGCGAAAGATTCTCGCCATAGAATTATCGTAACTGATGGTGCGTTTTCAATGGATGGATCAGTAGCACCGTTGGATAAAATAGCAGATTTGGCAGATAAATATGAGGCATTGATTATGATTGATGAATCACACTGTTCTGGTTTTATTGGGAAAACCGGGCGTGGAACGCATGAGCATTTTAATGTAATGGATCGGATTGATATCATTACCGGAACTTTAGGCAAGGCGCTGGGTGGTGCATCAGGAGGTTTCACATCAGGTAAAAAGGAAATTATCGATATGTTGCGTCAACGTTCCCGTCCTTATTTGTTTTCGAATACATTGGCTCCAGCTATTGCAGGGGCATCTATTGCTGTTTTAGATATGTTAAGTGAAACCACTTCGCTGAGAGATAAATTAGAGCACAATACCAAATATTTCCGCGAAAAAATGACGGAGGCAGGTTTTGATATTAAGCCGGGTTTCCATCCAATTGTTCCGGTAATGTTATATGATGCAAAGATTGCGCAAAATTTTGCAGCTAAAATGCTCGAAGAAGGCATCTATGTGATCGGCTTTTTCTATCCGGTTGTGCCACAAGGTAAATCCAGAATCCGTGTTCAGCTTTCTGCGGCACACGAACAACATCACCTGGATAAAGCGATTGCTGCCTTTACGAAAGTGGGTAAAGAATTAGGCGTGATTTAAACTCCTTCTATCTCTGTAATATTTTAGAAAGCCACTTCGTGTGGCTTTTTTTAGTTTCATTTTCTTTAACTTAAGCTAGTGGTTGGTGTCTCACTAACCAACGTAAGTTTTATCTCGTTAATACACGGGTTTTCAGTTGGTGAAACATGAACCGATAGATGAAAATTTAAACTCCTTTTATCTCTATAATATTTTAGAAACCTAATTCGTGTGGCTTTTTTTAGTTTTGGGTTCATTTTCATTTGTGGCGATATTGTAAACAGAATTTTTGAACCAGCTAAGGTTAAATTTTTAACATATTTTGCCGTATATTTGAACCCATGTTGCAGGATAAGATCACACAATACACTGAAAAAATTAATGCTTTCGTAACCGAAAAAGCAGATGAATTAGAGCAGTTTCGTATCAAATATTTAGGAAGTAAGGGAGTTATCAAAGAAATTTTCGACGAATTTAAGTCTGTTTCTATTGAAGAAAAAAAATCATTGGGTAAGGTTTTAAATGAGTTTAAACAACTTGCCGAATCAAAATATAACACATTAAAAGAAGTTACTGAAAGTAGTCAATCTCAAGCTGCGGTGAATGAGCAAGATTTAACACTGCCTGGAGAAGGTTTTGAAATCGGTTCCCGCCACCCATTGGCACTGGTTCGCCGTGAAATTGTAGAAATTTTTGCTAAGCTTGGTTTTACCGTTGCAGAAGGACCAGAAATTGAAGATGACTGGCACAACTTCTCGGCTTTAAACTTTCCGGAAGAACATCCTGCAAGAGATATGCAAGATACTTTTTTCATTAAAAAAGGTGGAGAAAAAGGCGATATCGCCTTGCGTACCCATACCTCATCGGTACAGGTGCGGATGATGGAACAGGGACAGCCGCCATTCAGAGCAATTATGCCAGGCAGGGTTTACCGCAACGAGGCTATTTCTGCAAGAGCGCATTGCTTTTTCCATCAGATAGAAGGATTATATGTTGATGAAAATGTATCGTTCGCAGATCTTAAGCAAACCTTATTCTATTTCGTACAGGAATTATATGGCGAAGGAACAAAAGTGCGTTTCCGCCCATCTTATTTTCCTTTTACAGAACCATCTGCAGAAATGGATATTTCCTGTACCATTTGTAAAGGTGCGGGCTGCCAGTTGTGTAAATACAGCGGTTGGGTAGAAATTCTGGGCTGCGGAATGGTGGATCCTAATGTTTTGGAAAACTGTGGTATAGATGCTAAAAAATACAGTGGTTTTGCTTTTGGTATGGGAATCGAACGCATTACTAACTTAAAATATGAAATTAAGGATTTACGTTTGTTTTCTGAAAACGATGTACGTTTCTTAAAACAATTTAAATCGGCCTTAATTTAATGACGCGACACTTATATCGTTTGCTTTTTGTTTTAGTTTTACTCTCCGGTTGCGGGAAAGAGGAAAACTATGTGCCAGAAGTGATTGTTAATTACAATGTTACCCTTACACAATTTAGTCTGCAGGCTAAAAACGGAATATTATTAGTGCCTAATCAGGGAGTGGCCGGATTAATTATTGTTAGAACCCCTTTGGGGAGCTTTATAGCCTTTGATCGTTGTAGTACCGTTAATCCTGAAAATAAATGCGCTATCGTACCAGATGATAGTGGCTTAACAGCTACTGATCCGTGTTCGGGAGCTAAATTCTCTTTACTTGACGGAACTCCGCAGAAAGCACCAGCGGAGAAAAATCTTAAAATTTACAACATTTCCTTACAAGGGAACGTGCTACTAAATGTGACTAATTAATGGAAGCTGAAAAAATAAAAGACACTGTAAAAAAAGCTGCCAAAGAACTTTTTAGAAAATACGGTTATCATAAAACCAGTGTTAACGAAATTGCTAAAAAGGCACGGATAGCGAAGGCGACCATTTATAAATATTTCGAAAGCAAAGAACAGGTGTTGGATAGTATTCTAATGGATTACCTGGACCAAAATCTGCATGAAATTATCAATAACAAAGTCAGTTATGGTTCTGAAGAGGAGCATTTAAAAGCTTTGGTGATGAAAACCAGCAGACTTTCTTTCACCGCTTGTAATGAATTTATTGGATGGGATTTTGTTCGTGAAAATGCAAATTCACAAGAGTTTTTAAAGCATTTATCTGATCAGTTAGAAGCTTTGTTATTGGCTGCATACCTCGAACTGGATAACTTTAAAAATAACCCAGCCCGAAGAGAAGGCCTGGCTTTCCTGCTTAAGGCAAGTAAAAGCATTGTATTTTCATTTGCGTTTACTTCGGTAAGTGATTCTGATGTAAGGAAGAATTTTGTAAGTTTCCAGAAAGAAATTCTGCCGTTTTTGGTGAAAGCCGCCCTATAAGCTTTTACTGTTCTGCGTAATAATCTTTGGTTTTAAACTTTTGGATGGTTTTCTGCATTTTACCGCCAATCAACTTTTGAGTAATCACCGTAACATCATCTCCGATGCTGGAATCTTCAATTACAGACGCTACTTCTGTTAAGCCTTTTTTAGCGTCGATGGTGTAACTGGTTGTTTTATGATAGCAGCATCCACTTTTTTCTTCTACGCTAATTTGCTTCTTTTTACGATCAATATCAAACATGCCTAAATTTTCGCTTGCCAGCTTGGTAAAATTTTTATCCAATACAAATTTTCTGCTTTTGCTGGATAGGTAAACATCATAAGATGGACTTGCATAGGCACCATTGTTACCATTTCTAATGGCAAGATCTTCCAGGCCATCAAAGTTAAAATCGCCAAAAATCAGCGGACTCTGGTATTTCCCAAGATCTATCCAGCCGATTCGTGCATCTTGCTTGTCTGTTAAAGAAAAATCCAGGTCAATAGAACTAAATGTTTGGATTTCTTCTCCAGAGATTTTATCATAAAGCATAATTGTGGATTTCCCTTCGCAATGCCCGTTATTACAATCGCCTACAAACAGCTTTGCATTGTATTCATTAGAGGTATTGTTGGATAGAAATTTGAATTGTGCAGTTGCGTTGAAAGAAATAAATAAGGCCGCACAAATAATCAACAGATTTTTCATTATACAAAAGTACCTGATTTGCTTCAAGTTAAAAGTTAAAAAAGGTTAACGTATTCTTTTTTTGTTGATGATGTATGCTTTCACGGCTGTTTTAGTAGTTAGCCAATCTTTACCTTCCTTATGCGCATCAATTTTACCTTGCCTGGCCAGTAAGCTCACATATTCTTGCCCATAAGGAATATCCGGTTCAGCAACAATACTGGCTATAGGTTCATAATCGCCATAACTATTCCCAGGCAAAGCGTTAATGTACATATTTAGCGAGCGTTCAATGGCCTGCAACATTAATAAGCATAATTTATGATAGCTTCCCTTGTTGGCTTGATTGAGCGATTCATAATATTTCTTTCGATCTGTCTTTAAAATGATGGCAGGTGGAAAGCCCCTTCTCATTAAAAGCAAGTTCATTGCCAGCCTAACGGTTCTTCCATTGCCATCAAAAAAAGGATGAATCCAAACCAGTTTATGGTGGAAAATAGTGGTGAGCACCATATCATTTAAGCCCAAAGGATTATTATTAACAAAATCGATTAATTCATCAAGTAAATCAGAAACCTTATTGGCATTAGGAGGCGTGAAATTTGCGCCAACGATCCGTACGCCTCCGTTTCTGATCCGGCCGGCAAAATCATCTTCAATGCTTCTCAATACTAAACCATGGAGTGATAAAATATCAATACTGCGTAATTGGTAGCTTTCTTTTACCAGGGTATATAAATAATCGATTGCTTTTTCATGATTAAATACCTCGAAATGTTCTCTCAAAGATTTTCCTTTAATGGTAATTCCTTCCTGAAGTACCATCTGGGTTTCTTGCAAACTGAGGGTATTGCCTTCGATACTATTCGAGTTATAAGTCCACTCTAAACTTAAATCATTTTTAATTCGGTGAAGTGCGCTATTTGGCAATGGTCTTGATGAATCAAGCTTGGCTTTTTTATCGTTCAACCGATTAATCATGGGTTGAAGTTCTTCAAGATCTTGTAAATCAAAATTCCACATCCCCAAATATACAAATATCGGATGGGATATAAAAGCACGCCTACCGATATTAATTTTCTCAATAAAAAAGCTGAGCCATCAGCGCAGCTTTAAATATATCTAAGAAGAGATTATTCCCATTTAAAAACCTTCACCGCTACTGCATAAATTACAATTCCCCAGATGAGTAAAATCATGATCTGAAATTTCACATCCCACAAGCCCATGCCTTCAAAAGCAACTTTCCGCATCGCATCGTTTAAGTAAGTTAATGGTAAGGCCCTGCTGATGGGTTGCAGCCATGTTGGAAAAGCTTCAATAGAGAAGAACGTTCCCGATAATAAAAACTGCGGCAAAGTGACAATATTGGAAATAGGAGGGACCATACTTTCGCTTTTGGCAACACCTGATATAATAAAGCCAAAGCCCATAAAAACAATAATTCCCATGGTGGCCAGGAGCAACATATTAATTACCGTGACGACACCGTGAACGAGTGTAAAGCTGAAAAAGAAGTGTCCGATCAGGATGATAAATAAAGCGCCAATCAGTGCGAAACCTATTCTGGCAATTCCCTCACCAATCACAATACTCGATCGTTTTACAGGGGTAGCAAAGAAACGTTTAATCACTAATGTTTGGCGTAGGCTAAGAAAAACGAAAGCTGTACCGAAAACGCCAGTGCTCAATAAAGAAAAACCCAGCTGACCAGGTAAAATAAAATCAATTGTTCTATATTCTCTTCCGGTAACTGTACTTTCTTTAATTTCAGCAACTGCTGGTTTCAGGGTTTTATCGTAAAATAGGTTGTTTAAAACTGATTTTAAAATCCCTCCTTTATCTCTCGATGCTGAGGTATAAACCACGTTAACGGAATAAGCTGCTGAGTTCACTTTTCTATGAATATCTACCATTGCATCTACATTTCCTTTTTCCAACAACTTGTCAAACTCGGCTTTAGATTTATCTTTAACTAAGCGGATCATTCCTGTTTTTTCGAGCATCCCTGTAACTGGATTATTTATGTCAGATCCAGGTGTGATCCCAACATCAATCCGTGTTCCACCACCACCTAAAAAGCCGAAAACCAAAATGAAGATCAGCGGGAATGCCAAGGTAAAAACAACAGCAGATGGGCTTCGCATAATGGAACGGAAACTGGCCTTGGCTAGTGCTAATGTTGCTTTGGTGTTGCTGTACCCCCCCAACCCCCTAGAGGGGGCTTTTTCTGTTCCATTATTAATGTCTTTTTGCATAAATATAGTGCTGAATTCTTTTAAATTTTATGTAAACGCTATTGTTTTTCAATTTCACCTCAAGAGGCTATATGGCATCCACTTTATTTTATCTTACCGAAATACTAAGTTTTACGGCTGCATTTCCTCCTGGGTTTTCATTCCCCCTTCAGGGGGCTAGGGGGTCACTCCCGCCACTCTTTTCCCGTTAAACTGATAAATACATCTTCCAGATTCGCTTTTTTTACTTCCTTCTTTCTTTCGAAGCCACTGTTTACCAATTGGTCAATGAGGTTATCCGGAGTATCTACGGCAATGATTTTTCCCCGCTCTACAAAAGCAACACGATCACAAAGTTGCTCGGCTTCATCCATATAATGCGTGGTGATGACTACAGTGGTTCCGGCGTTTCTGATTTCAATGATTAAATCCCATAAGTTTCTCCTTGCTTGTGGATCTAAGCCAGTTGTAGGTTCATCCAGAAAAATAATTTTAGGCTGATTAATAAGCGTAGTAGCAATAGAGAAACGCTGTTTTTGTCCCCCAGAAAGCGCTTTGTATTTTGCTTTTGCTTTATCCTGAAGGTTCACCTTCTCCAGCATTTCCATTGGTTTAATGTTAGCACCATATAAGCCTGCGAAAAGCTCAATCAGCTCAATCAGGTTTAAATTAGGATAATAGCCGGCGGCTTGCAATTGCACGCCAATGATTTGTTTAATCGCATTTGGATGTTTATCAACAGACAGGCCATCTACAATGATTTCTCCAGACGTTTTTTCTCTTAAGGTCTCGATGATTTCCAGTGTAGTGGTTTTGCCAGCACCATTCGGGCCTAACAGACCAAAAATTTCATTTTCATACACTTCAAAACTTAAATCCTGAACGGCAATGAAATCATCATACTTTTTTACCAGATTTTTAACGCTGATAATGGCTTTATTTGTTTCCATATGTTGAAGATAGGGAGCTTTAAATGAATTAAAAGTGAATTTGGTCAGAAAAAAAGGAAAATGACGCTGAAATAAAAATGCGAATCGATTTGGATTCGCATTTTTTTGGTTAAAGGTTGAAAATTAACAGTTGAAAGTCTGGGTGCATAAGCCTTAAGCCGAACTTTTAAAGGTTTAATACAGGTTTATAGTATATAATACATGACCTGTAACTCACAACTTGTAACTCGTAACTTACAACCCGTACCCGATTACCAAGCCAGTTTGCCTGTCATAACATCAACGAAATCATCAAATAAATAACGTGAATCATGCGGGCCAGGTGAAGACTCCGGGTGGTATTGAACTGAGAATGCTTTTTTACCTTTTACGCGGATACCTTCAATGGATTTATCATTCAGGTTTACGTGGGTGATCTCAACTTTATCTGAATTTCTAACCTCATCAGGAACTACCCCAAAACCATGGTTTTGTGAAGTAACCTCGCAATGATTTTTGATAATATTTTTTACCGGGTGGTTTAAGCCGCGGTGGCCATTAAACATTTTCATGGTGCCGATACCGTTTGCTTCAGCCAATAACTGGTGACCTAAGCAAATCCCGAATAATGGTTTATCTTCTTCCAGAATTTCTTTAATCGTTTCCACTGCATAAGGCATTACCGATGGATCGCCAGGGCCATTTGAAATAAAATAACCATCCGGACTAAATTTTTCCATTTCGGCAAATTTAGTTTTTGCCGGGAAAACCTGAACATAAATGTCGCGATTTTCAAAGCTGCGTAAAATATTTTTCTTAATTCCCAAATCCAAAGCAGCCACTTTTAAACTTGCTTCCGGGTTGCCATAAAAGTAGGGTTCGGTTGTACTTACTTTAGATGAAAGCTCTAATCCTTCCATTGATGGAACTTCAGTAAGCTTTTGTTTCAGTTCATCAAGATCTGTAATCTCCGAAGAAATAATGGCATTCATTGCGCCTTTATCTCTGATGTGACGCACTAAAGCACGGGTATCAATATCAGAAATGGCAACCAGGTTATCATTCTGAAAATAATCCTGAATAGATTCTGTTGCCTGCTTACGGCTGTAAACAATGTTATAATTTTTGCAAACCAAACCAGCAATTTTAATCGAATCTGATTCGATTTCATCTTTCTGGATGCCATAATTACCAATATGTGAATTGGTTGTAACCATTATTTGTCCAAAATAACTTGGATCGGTAAAGATTTCCTGGTAACCTGTCATCCCGGTATTAAAACAAATTTCGCCAGTAGTGGTTCCGATTTTTCCGGCAGCTTTGCCGTGAAAAACAGTGCCATCGGCCAGTAATAAAATCGCAGGTAACTTGGTGTAGTTAGTCATGGTAATTACAATATGGATTTTGAGTTGAAAAAGACTTGAAAAAAGGGTTTCTCTCAGCAATTAAGCTGTTTTTGCTGGGTGCAAAAAAAGATGAATATATCCCTTCCATTTCGGGGTACAAAGATAGAGTTTAAGAATGGGATTGTAAAGAAAAAAGTGAAATAAGGTTTTAGGTAAAAGCAGAAAGACTAAAGCGGAAAGCAGAAAGTAAAAAGACTAAAGCTAAAAGGCGAAAGCAGAAATACTAAAGCGGAAAGGGGTGAAACTGAATTTGAATAAAGAATGATTTTTGTATGAAATGGCTTTCGTCTTTTACCTTTTAGCTTAATTAAACTTTCGCCTTTCAGCTTAATTAAAAAAAAACAATACTTTTGGGCAACAAAATAAAACCCATGTCGGTACATAAAGAAATTAAAAGAATAACCACACACATTTTGCAGGAAATGAAACAACGTGGTGAAAAAATATCCATGTTAACGGCTTACGATTATTCAATGGCAACCATTTTAGATGATGCCGGATTGGATGTTTTACTCGTTGGCGATTCAGCTTCCAATGTGATGGCTGGTCATGAAACGACTTTGCCTATTACCTTAGATCAGATGATTTATCATGCTGCATCTGTAATCAGGGCGGTTAAACGTGCTTTTGTGGTAGTTGATTTACCTTTCGGTTCTTACCAGGGAAACTCTAAGGAAGCGCTGAATTCTGCCATCAGGATTATGAAAGAATCTGGTGCGCATGGTGTTAAATTAGAAGGTGGTGAAGAAATTATTGAATCTGTTCAACGCATTATTACAGCCGGCATTCCGGTAATGGGTCATTTAGGTTTAACCCCTCAATCCATTTATAAATTTGGTACTTACACCGTGCGTGCAAAAGAAGAAGAGGAAGCAAATAAACTTAAAACTGATATTTTGGCCTTGCAGGCTGCAGGTTGCTTTGCCATTGTATTGGAGAAAATTCCGGCTGCATTGGGTAGAGAAGTAACCGAAAGCTTGCATATTCCAACTATTGGAATTGGTGCTGGCAATGGTTGCGACGGACAAGTTTTAGTGGTTAATGATATGATTGGCTTAACCAAAGGATTTAAGCCGAGGTTTTTACGCCAGTATATTAACCTTTACGATGATATTTTAGGTGCAGCGCAATCTTATATCCGTGATGTAAAAAGCAATGATTTTCCGAGCGAAAAAGAACAGTACTAGGTTTGGAGTTTTAGTCTGGAGTCCAAAGTCTAAAGTCATGAGTCGACAATCTGTGTTCACAAATAACCGCCTAACCCTATAACCTCCTAACCTGCTAACCCCCCTTTAAGTCCAAATGCCAGTTACCGATAAAGACATTCTTTTTGAAGACAACCATTTAATCGCGATTAGTAAAAGAGCGGGAGATATTGTGCAGGTTGATGAAACCGGTGATGAGCCACTAGATGAGCAGGTGAAAAAGTATATCGCCAATAAATATAATAAACCGAATGGTGCCTTCCTTGGGGTGGTGCATCGTTTGGATCGGCCGGTGAGTGGCGTGATTCTATTTGCCAAAACCAGTAAAGCTTTAGAACGGATGAATGCCGCTTTCAAGAACCGCGAGGTGAAAAAGACGTATTGGGCGGTAGTAAAAAATAAGCCGGAAAACGAATCTGGAACCTTAATTCACTGGTTAATTAAGAACCCTCAAAAAAATGTAGTTACGTATTATAAAACGGAGGTTCAGGGTTCTCAGCGTGCAGAACTATCTTACAGGTTATTGGCCAAAGTAGGTGAATATTACCTGATTGAAGTTGATCCGCTTACTGGTCGATCGCATCAAATTAGGGTTCAACTCTCATCTATGGGCTGCCCGATTGTTGGCGATAATAAATACGGCTATCCTCGCGGAAGCAGAAAAGGAAGTATTTGTTTACATGCCAGAAGACTTCAATTTCTACATCCGGTGAAGAAAGAACCTGTAAACATCTTCGCCAAATTGCCTGTAGATGGCTTCTGGGAAAGATTCGAAGATATTTAACCTGACTTTATTTATTGCATTATCTTTGCGATACTTTATTTAAAAGTTGTTTTATTGAAAATGATGGAGCCACTGAAACTAAGAAGCAGTCTAAAAATTATAATTTATCAACTTACGAAATTTCCAAAGCCTGTGCGCTGAAGAATTTCGTCAGTTTTGATGATAGTACCACAAACTTTCGAAGTATTTCCCCCAACAAAGGCCACCAAAACTTCGCAAGTTGATCTTCAATAATGAAATTTAGACAGTTTCTAAGCTTAGAAAGATTTTTGAATTTTAATTTTACCTCCTCATTGTCGTCCTCCTGAACTTGATTCACTGTTGTCCGGTAAAACTTTTTGAACAAATTTTTACCGGACAGCCTAATCACAAATGGCTGCAATATTCCTTAACCAAAAGAATATTTTGCAGGATATGGAAGCTATGAGCGGTTTAAAATATTAAAACCTCTTAAAATGATAGTTTTTTACCGGACAGCCGAATTAGTTCAAGATTTTTAGGAAACCTATAAAACAATGGGCTTACCTTTTAAAAATGAGATAAAAACAGCTTTTTTAGCTTGATTTAAAGGATTTAATGGATCGTTTAAACTTTAACCGGACAACAGTGAACTTGATTCAGGATCTTATCTATGTAGGTGCAGAATTAAATTCAGCATGACGATTTGTTTAAAAACTCTTCATCATACATTCTGGAAAAGATATTTTTCTGCGTTTTATAGGCGCGAAGAATCGTCTTCCTGAACTTGATTCAGGATCTTTTTTGAAACATCTCGTTGTTTCTCGAAATGATAAAAATCATAAATGAAAAAGCCCCGCAGTTGCGAGGCCAGTCCTTACAATTAAACTAAGTTTTTACCAAACGTAAGTAGCAACAGCACCCTTATCCAGGCTAGTAGTTACGATCTTACCGTTGTATTTAATATTGAAAGTTGTTTCAGCATTATTGTTGTTGCAAACAATTAAAACATATTTGCCATCAGGTGTTTGAAAAGCCACATTCTGCAGGTTTTCCGGCAGGTTTGATGCAATTCTTACTGAACCCATTGGAACAAACTTTGAGGCGTGACCGATTACATAATAGGCAACATTGCGGCTAACTGCCGGTGATATGGTAATTGCACCCAGGCATGAAGTACACCCACCCTTATCTGTATGCGGATTGTAATTTGCATCTGCTGCTAAATTCCATTCTAGAACATTTCTACTCCAGTTTCTGGTTGCACCAATAATTAAAGTGGAGACATGCCATTTCAAATCTTCTGCAAAGTTGCTTGGTCCGCCCACCCATTGTTCAGTGAAATAAACGTTTTTATCCGGATGTGCTTCATGCACTTTGGTCAAAGCCGAAATAGGACCTGCATATAAGTGGAAGGCAGAGCCATCTACATATTTCCTTGCTTCAGGATCATTCAAAATTGTGATTGGATATTCAGGTTTATCAGCATTATGATCGTAAATGATGATTTTGGTATTTACGCCGTTGCTTTTGAAAATTGGACCTAAAGCCGTTTTTATGAAATCTGCCTGATCTACAGCTGCCATATACATACTTGGATTATTTCCAGGGTGTAAAGGTTCATTCTGAGGTGTGATGGCATCAATTACAATTCCCTCCGCCTTCATGGCCTGAATGTATTTAACCAGATACTTTGAATAGGTTTGATAATATTCCGGCTTTAAACTTCCACCAATAAAACTATTATTGGTTTTCATCCAGATAGGGGCCGTCCATGGTGAGCCAAGGATTTTTATAGAAGGATTAATTGCCACGATTTTTTTCAGTACAGGAATTAAATCAGTCCGCTCTTTTTCTATGGAGAATTTTGTTAATGGTTCATCGGTTTGTCCATCAGCTAAATCATTATAAGTAAAAGGTGTTGCGCTTAAATCAGAACCGCCGATGCTTATTCTGATGTAATTTACACGAATGGCATCCTCCTGACTGGCGAAAAGCTCATTCAGTAATTTATCTTTTTCAGTTGCTGGCAGAGCATTAATTAAAGATGCACTTCCGCCGGTTAAGGTATAACCAAAACCATCAATGGTTTGAAATTTAGCAGCTGGATTGACTTCGATGGTAGGATTTGAATTTGTTGTGGCTGAAAAGTTTAAAGCAATGTTTTGTTTTTTCAGGAGTTGAGATTGATCACCTTTGGTAAGCCAAAAACCCACTTCGGTTGGAGTAGGAGAATTAGCATTCGTGTTTCTTTCCGTATTACGACCTACTTCTTTTTTGGAAGCGCAGGCGGAGAAAAGCACACTGGTGGCCAGGCATAAACGATAAATTAATTTCATAGGGATTTAAATTTTAAAATCGAAAATCAATTCATTAGAAGCCGTTACTAATGCTTTTTGTGAATATGATTTTCGGGTAAAAGCTGCCTTGGGCATCCGCAAGGCAGCGTACTATGGTAAGAGAGGCATATATGCGAGCGTTGTAATCACGAACCTGCAGAAGCACATTAATATCTTGTTTAAAGTACTTCTGCAAGTGCATTTAATTATGCAAGCTTTTTGTTATTTAACGAATATTTGGATTTCTGTCTAACTCAGCTTGCGGAATAGGGAAAAGTAATTTTGCAGCGGTAACGTTATAATTTAAGTTTGCACCACTGCCATTCTTTTGCGCATTCATCACGGTAATTGCCCTGTTTGTTCTTAATAAGTCGAACCAACGTTGACCTTCAAATGCCAGCTCTAAACGTCGTTCTTTTTCGATTGCCAAACGCATTGTAGTCTGATCATTCGCTGGTGTAGCACCCAAATTCACCCGACGGCGAATCTCATTCACCACTGGAGCTGCAGCAGACCATCCTGAAGCGCTTAATTCATTTAATGCTTCTGCTTTTAACAATTTAATATCCGCCAGACGAAGAATATAGGAGTTTGCCAAATCATCATTACGGTATTTGTTAATGAAAGGGTAATTTGATTTAGTCCAGTAGTCATCAGACCATCCCTCTGTGCTTACGTTTTTAAAGCTAACACTAGCGTTTTTACGAATGGCATCGCCTTCTGCATCAAATGCGGCAATTAAGTCATTTGTTGGGGTACAAAAACGTTTCCAACCAGTACCTACAATTACACCAGTCATCCAGTTTCCACGGCCATTTGCACCGCCCCAGCCATCGTACTGCATTTCCCAGATTGATTCGCTGTTATTTTTATGTGCGCCATCAAATAACTGATCAAAAGAACCAATCAGGCTGTAACCACCATTAATAGTGGCATCTGCATATTGTTGTACTTTTGTCCAATCCGGATTAGGCTTTGAAGCATATACTTTCGCCAATAAAGCATTTACAATTCCCTTAGTGATGATACCTTTGTTTGGTGCTGTAGCACGCACATTTGGCAAGGCGAATTCCAGATCTTTAATAATCTGTGCATAAACTTCTTCGACAGAAGAACGCGATTTCTGCATTTCTTCTAAGGAGGTAGGCGATTTCAACACCAATGGAACGCCGCTATATAGCCTCACCAGGTGGAAATAAAAGTATGCCCTTAATGTAGAAGCTTCTCCTAAAATCTGATTTCTTCTGCCATTAGCATCTAAAGCTGCATCCTGAATATTCGGAACGTTCTCTAAAACTTCGTTGGCATTTTTAATATTAGAATAAAGTCCGCTCCAATCACGACCAACGTTTCCATTCGTAGAGTTTGTGGTGAATAAATCTATCTGGATATTAGCAGGATTATCGCCACCAGCGTAGGCATTATCTGCAATAACATCACCGTTAACCATATAATCCCAAATGTGGTAATCATTATACATGCCGCCATAAGCGCCTGCCATTAATTTTTCCGCTCCTGCCGCTGTAGTAAAGGCTACATCAGCTGTAACCTGATTAAAGGGCTGTTTTTCCAGGAAATCTTTTTTGCATCCACTTTGCAATGTAACGGTTAATGCTGCGGCTGCTACTAATGAATATATTTTTAGTTTCATTTTCTTAATTGTTAAAATCCAACATTGATTCCAAATAATAAACTTCTGGATTGTGGATAAGTACCATAATCTACACCCATTGATGGTCCATTTGCATTGTTTACGTTAACCTCCGGATCTAAACCTGAATATTTCGTAAAGGTTAAAAGGTTATAGCCTGTAGCAAAAATGGTTAGCTTGCTCATCTTTAGTTTTTCCAATACGGATTGGCCAAAGCTATACGATAGCGTAGTCGTTTTTAAACGCAGGTAGGAGGCATCTTCTACAAAGCGGCTCGAAGTAAGCGAGTTTTCTGAGCTGCTTCTTAACGCTTTCGGGATATTGGTGATTTGCCCTGGCGTAGTCCACCTGTTTAATACTGCAGCAGATTGGTTTTTCGAATCAAACATGCCTTCAATATCAATTCTAGAGGCATTGAATAACTCACTACCCTGAACACCCTGGAAGAAGAAATTCAATCCCCAGTTGCCGTACGTTAAGTTATTAGTAATACCATAGATAAATTTAGGTTGTGCTGAACCGATAAAAGTTCTGTCGCCCGGATCTGCCGAACCAGTGATGCCATTGCCATTGGTATCTGCATATTGGGCTGCTCCATTAGCTGGATTCACACCATTGTACACATAGCCGTAGAAGCTACCCAGTGGTTTGCCTGCCACCACACGAACAGCGTCATCCCGCTCATAAATACCCGCAAAGTTTAATGACTGTGTGGTTGCACCTAAATCGGTCACTTTATTGCGGTTAATAGAGAAGTTCAAATCGGTAGTCCATTTGAATTTTTCACGATCATAGTTTTTGGTCGATAAAACAAACTCTAAACCTTTGTTTTCCATTGAACCCACGTTATACGCCTGACTTCCAAAACCAGAAGATGGAGGTAACTGAACGTTAATTAACAAATCATTAGTTTTCTTCAAGTAAGCATCTGCTGTGAAAGTAATGCGGCTGTTAAACATTGATAAATCTAAACCGATGTTCGTTTGAGTAGTTTTTTCCCACGAAAGGTTATCATTGGCAGGGTTTTGAAGATTGTATTCGCCCTGCGCATTCACATTATAAAGTTTTAGGTAAGCATAGTCTCCAATTCCTTCATCATTACCCACTTTACCCCAGCTACCACGAAGTTTTAAATCATTGATGGTTTTGCTGTCTTTCATAAAGTTTTCACCAGAAATTCTCCATCCTGCTGAAAATGATGGGAAGTAACCGAAACGGTTTTCTTTAGCAAATCTTGATGATCCATCAGCCCTAAAGTTTGAACTAAATAGATACTTACTATCGTAGGCATATGTAATCCGGGCGAGATAAGATTGTTTACTCCATTGTGCCCGTTGAGGGATGGTCAAAGCTACAGATGGGGGAGTTGGATTTCCAGCTACGTCGTAAAAACGAGTAAGTTCATTATTGCTGTATTGATAATCTGACGATTGTATGGTATAACCACCTGTTGCTGTGAAAGCATTTTTACCTACATTTCTGGTGTAGTTTAAAATGTTTTCGTTCAACCAAACATGGTCGTTAGTGGTATTATCCCTATAAACGCCTCTTTCCTGGCGACCATAAGTGGTTAAGAAATTATCAGTATAGTAGCGATAGAAGTTTTTGTTCGAATTGGTACTGATGGTTGATTTAAAGAATAAATCCTTGGTAAAGTTTACCTGCGCACCGAAAGCACCAATAAATCTGAAATTACGGGTTTTGTTATTTGATCCGAAAGCCAGGGCCAATGGATTATCCCAGCCACCAGCATTTGGAATGGTGGTGTATTGACCATTCGGCTCAAAAATACCAATAGTTGGAGGAGTAGTTAATGCACCTAAAATAACACCTCCACGAGATACACTGCTGTTATCGCCAACATCAATAGAATTGCTAGATGTTAACACTGCATTTCCGGTTAGCTTTAACCAGGGCGTAATGTTTTGTGATCCGTTGAAGTTCGCTGTTAAACGATCTAACTTTGCAGGCGCAACAACACCTTTATCTTGCTGATAACCTGTAGAAAAGTAATACTGGCCACCTTTAACGCCTCCGGAGATGGAAGTCTGATATTGGTTTTGTGTACCGGTACCAAAAGTTTCTTTTTGCCAGTCGGTATTATTATTACCACCAAAAGTAGTGTAACCCAATTCTCTCATTAAGCCGATGTACTGGTCATTATTAAGTACATCTTGTTTTTGCCAGAAGTTGGAAAAACCGGTAAAAGCATTGAAAGCGACTTTAAGTTTTCCGGCACTTCCTTTTTTGGTAGTGATGAGCACCACGCCATTAGCGCCACTCGAACCATAAATGGCTGCCGCAGATGCATCTTTTAAAATGGTCATCGATTCGATGTCATTTGCATTTAAAAAACTTGCATCTCTGGATGTTACTCCATCAATTACATAAAGTGGGCTGTTTGATGCCGTAATTGATGTATTACCTCTGATGCTGATCGAGATTCCTGCACCCGGCTTACCAGATTGAGAACTCACCTGAACGCCTGCTGCACGACCTTGAATAGCCTGCAATGGATTAGTAATCGGTTGATTTTCTAAATCCTTTGATGATACCGTAACAACTGAAGTGGTTAAATCTTTTTTAGTGGTAGTTCCATAACCAATTACCACCACCTCGTTTAGTTGTTGATTGTCATCAGACATGATAATGTTGATAGTAGTACGGTTATTCACCGCTTCTTCTATGGCTTTGTAACCAATAAAGGAAAATTCCAATGTAGAATTTTGTGGCGCCGAAATGGTAAAAGTTCCATTGTCTGCCGTTGATGCGCCCTGGTTAGTACCTTTCACTTTTACAGAAACACCCGGAAGCGGTAATCCTTTTTGATCTTTTACCTGCCCCGTTACGGTAACGTTCTGGGCCATACTAATTGATACAGCGCAAAGGAAAAATACCATAAGCAATGTAAATTTTTTTCTCATAATTTTTGCTTTGTTAATATTATATGAAGTAAAGTTAATGCTCATTTTATGTTAAATACAAGTTTTTACAAAGTTATTTTTGAGTTAAAATACTGATTTTTAGCTGTTTACGATTGTTTTGATACGCTTTAATACCGCAGTTATCCAGAGGCTTTTTAGCCTGATTACCAGTGGTTAAGTCGCAGGAAAGGATAGGCCTTCGGAGTGATTTTGATACGCTTAAATACCAATGAAAATATTTTTAATAATTTCAGCAAATAACAAAAATGTGACTGATTAGAATGGCAGATTATTCTATTACGAGCTGGCTCCAGCCGTTTTTACCACTTTTTTTGAGCGTTTTTTTACGGTCTTCCATTACCTTTTTAATTCGGGATCCGAAAGTCCAGCAAGTGCTTTGTCTGATAGAAAGCAGTTCTGAAAGTTTATGTGAGGAGATTTTTCCTTTGGATGAATAAATCAGGAAAATCATATAAAATGCTTTGTTAATCGGAATCCGTGTATTGTGAAAAATGGTGTAGGTAGTTACCGATTCTTCATAGCCACATTTGCTACAGCGGCGGCTATTTAGGATATGGCCACTAAAATAATGATCGTTGCTGCATTTCCGGCAATGGTAGCCATTTTTCCATTTGAGCTCAGCTAGAAATGTGTAGCAGGATTCCTTATCAGGATAAATTTTGCTGAACTCTTCAAAATCAACTTCAGTGTTCATCACCCGGTCTCTGCTTACTTTCTCTACGTTGGTTTGCAGTTCTTCGTTGTCATGTTCCAGCAACACGTTCATCCTCGAAATTTCTTCTGCTTGTTTTTGCAATAAGATGTTCGCTTCTTCCAGCGCCTGATTTTTACTCTCAATAATCAAAGATTTATGAAAAACATCTCGTGTCCGTTCTTCCACCTTACTTTCCAGTTCGCGGTTTACAGTGTCCTTCAATTTGGCATTAACAGCCATCTGGCGGATGATTTTTTGTTGCGCTTTATCCTTATTCAGTTTCAGAATCCTCACCTTGTCGCCGATGGCAAAGGATAAGAAAACCATTTCCATAATAAAACAAAAGCTGAGGCTATAATAACTGATTACCCCGAAATTAAGCCAGCTAATGCCAAGCATAATCAAAAATTTTAGCATGAAGCCAGTAAAAAGGAAACTGTAACCAAGTACGAAGAAACGGGCCGGTTTATAGCCATTTTTGTAAATATAGATTCCTGTAAAAAATGCTACTGCAAGTGGGACAGCTTCAATAAACTTAAAGCTGAATAAGGTTTGATCAAAAAAATAGCAGTAAATAAAGAAGACTATTCTCAAAATGATCACGCCAATAATTATCCTGTTTATTTTTGGTGCTTTGGTTTTTACCAAAAGCAGTTCTCTGGTAAAAAGTAAAGCGAAGATACTGGTGGCACATAAGGCAAATGCATAAGCTACCTGATTCCAGCCGGGTGCATTCGGCCAGAGGTATTGGTAAGCAATGCCGTCAGTGCTCATTTCAAAAAAACCGACACTGAGGTTATACAATACATAATACAGGTATTGTTTCTGCCTGATGGCAATGAACATGATCAGGTTATAGAAGCTAAAAACCAGAATCATTCCGTAAAAAATTCCGAAATAGAAATATTCATCCAGGGCATAAGAAATGAACCATTCGGCTGTACGTAGCACGATGATGATATCAGAAATCTGAGATGACTTAACCTTAAAATAATAGGTTTGAATTTCATTCCCGTTATTTTTAAGTGGAATCTCGAAATTTTTGTGATTGATTAGTCGCTTGTTAAAAGCATTGACATCACCTAGTGATTCTATATGATAGGTTTGATTTTCCTGCGGAATGTAAGCAGTGATGTGATCTATGGTCTGATCAAAAAATTCGAGCAGGAATGGTTTTTCTGCATTTTGATTATGTTTGATCTTGATCCGAAACCAATACGTTTTATGCAGTTTTTTAGTTTGGGGTGTGCTTGATGTACTCGCCTTAAAAGCATGATCAAAGGCTTTACTTTTAATCTGCTCAAAGGAGAACTGATCGGCCGGAGCTTCCAGTACCTCTATTTCTTTAAAAGTAAAAATATGCTGAGGAATAGCATCCAGTATTTGCACGGCTTGTTGTGCACTACTTTCATAATAAAGCAGAAGCAAAAAACAGGGAACCAGAAAAAGCGTTTTTTTGAAAAAAGTTAGCATTGGCATCTGTTGTAAAGGTACAAATTTGTTGAAAGCCCAATCACCGTTTTGTGAACAGAGATATTTTAGTTTAAAAGGTTATCGATACGTTTGTACCTTCTTTTTCAACAGATTCGATCTGTATCTCAATTTTATGAAAGCTGGCAATACTTTGAACGATGGCTAAACCTAAACCAAAGCCATTTTCTTCCGTGTTTCCGCGTTTGAAACGATCAAAAGCATTTTCTACCAGTTCTTTGCTCATCCCCAGGCCACTGTCTGAAATGACCAGCAGGTATTTTTGATCCTTCAGCTGGCCAGTGATCATTATTTTACCGCCTTCGCGATTATACTTAATTGCATTATTAACTACATTCATGAGTAGCGTATGCATCAATGCTTTGTTGCCAGTAAATTGATAATTATCACGCAGATCAATTTGGTAATCAATGCTTTTATCAGCTATTCTATCTTCCAGATCTTCGTAAATATCAGTGAGTTCTTGGCGAAGATCAATTTCCTCGGTTTTCAGGTATTGATTATTTTCTACTTTAGAAATCAGAAGCAAACTGTTAATGATTACCTTCAAACGATTTAATGTTTTTATAGAAGCATAAATTTTGTTTTCATGTTCTATCGGTATTTCCGCCGTGTTTAACATGTTTTCAAAGCGTGTGCTAAGAATGGAAATAGGTGTGAGCAATTCGTGCGAAACATTGGCAATAAATTGTTTTTCGAGTGCGAATAGGGTATTGATTTTTCGCATCAGCGTGTTCACACTATTGTCCAGGATATTAAAATCATCCGTAGAGGTGGGGATATTCTGGTAATTATAATGCAGTGGATCATCAACCTTATTGATTTTTTTATCGATGATGAGGTAAAAGGGTTTAAGCAGGAAATTGGAGAAGGCATAATCTGCCACCAGTGTAATCAAAAGAGCAATTACCAGTACCACCAGCATGTAAAAGCGAATAGAATTTTTGATTGATTGCAAGGTGGTCATCGTTTCACCTATTTCAAGATTATACCAGTTGGTGTGGTAAGAAAATTTATAGTTTAAAATCCTATAAACTTCAATATCACCTTCTATTTCTCTTCTTTCGGTGTAAACAATGGCAGAGGAGTCTTTTTGATTATCAGGAATGTCCGTTAAAACGATGAATTCTTCTTTTAAAATATTATAATCTGTAAACGATTCCTGTTTATTGAGTAAGCTATCAATTTCACTATTGGTGAGGTTCTTTATAATCTTATTCTTTTTTTTTATCAGGCGGTTATCCAGTTGATTATAAGCCAGTTTTTCCAAGGAAAATAAAATGGCAGCACCTAAAAGCAATATGATGGCAATTTTGGTGACCGCATTGTATAAGGAAAACTTAACCTGTAATTTCATTGGATGAGGAAGGTGGGTTAGGAGTTTAAGGGTTTATTATGGGTTAGGGGTTTAGATGGGTTAGAATTGTAAACTGAGAATTGAAAACTGTTTAGGGGTTTAGAGGGGTAGATTGACAAGATATTGAGTTGTCTAGGCCGTTGAGTGTCAAAAAATATAAATCTTAAAAATTAAATGTTTGTAATTTTAATATTCAATTTACTGACTTCTTTATCTTCCCGTCTTAAAAACTGTAAATTGTCAATTGAAAAACTGTTATTTGGCTCTGGAAATGCTAAACTTCTAACCCTCTAACCGATTCTTCAACCTCTTCCCTTAGCAATTAATCCTATACCCAATACTCCTTACGGTCTCAAACCAATCGATAGGAGCAGTAGCAGCTAATTTTTTACGTAAGTTTTTAACGTGTACATCAACAAAGTTAGAATCTGAGTTTACCTCTAAAATGTCACCCCAAACATGTTCTGTCAGGCTCATTCTGGAAACTACCCTGTTTTTGTTCAGCACGAGGTAATTGAAAATTTCAAATTCTTTTTTGGTGAGATTTAAACGTTCTTCACCAAAAGAGACGGTTCTATTCTGAATGTTCAACAGGAAATCATGAATGTTAATTTCGTTTTTTTCGAGTTTATGTTTTCTTCTGGTGATGGCATGCATGCGGGCCAGGAGTTCATTTAAAGAGAAAGGTTTGGGTAAATAATCATCAGCGCCCTCATCTAAGCCTTTAATGCGATCATCCACAGCGCTTCTGGCGGTTAAAATGATCACCGCATCATCCCTGTCTTTAATCGCTTTTAGCTGTTTCAAAACCTCAAAACCATCGCCATCCGGCAAGCCTAAATCAAGTAAAATAAAATCATAGTTATTTACGAAAATCTTTTCTTCAGCAGATGATTTTTTCCAGGCATGTTCTACAATAAATCCTTCCTTGCTCAGGAATTCATCCATTTCGAGCGCCAGGCTTTTTTCATCTTCAACTATTAAAACGTTCATTTTAGTATAAAGTATTTAGTATCAGGTATCAAGATTGCTTGTGTAAACATTGTATTAGGTCTTTAGTCATTCAACTTCAACTTCTGTTTTAGTATGAAGTATTTAGTATCAGGTATTAAGATTGCTTGTGTAAACATTGTATTTGTTCTTTAGTCAATCAGCTTCAACTTCTGTTTTAGTATGAAGTATTTAGTATCAGGTATCAAGACTACTTGTATAAACATTGTATTTTGGGTTTTCATCCATAGTTTGGAACCCGTTTAGGCCTTTAGTCTTTAGCCTTTAAGCTTTCTGCTTTTAGTCTTTCCGCTTCCCTTCAACAACTAAGTTAATGTTTTTTAAGATGATCGTGCAAGCTTCCTCAATTTCGTCTTTCGTAATGATGAGGGGAGGAGCGATGCGCATCGAATTGCTGCAATGCAAAAACCAATCAGATAGTACACCATCTAAAATACAAGCGTCGATGATTTTTTTATTGATGTCAAAGTTTTCAAATTCAACTGCGAGCATCAGGCCTTTCCCTCTAATTTCTTTGATGGCCGAGTGTTTCAACAGTGATTTAAATAATTGCCCTTTCTCTTCTACCTCGTCTACAATTTTATGGTCAACCAAAGTTCTTAAGGTAGCCAAACCTGCTGCACAGCAAACTGGATGGCCGCCAAAAGTAGTCATGTGGCCTAATATTGGCGTATGAGACAAAACGGACATAATTTCCAAAGAGCTAATAAACGCACCAATTGGCATTCCGCCCCCGATTCCCTTTGCCAGCAGCAAAACATCTGGAACAATATTATAGTGTTCGAAAGCAAACATTTTACCACTTCTGCCGAAACCTGACTGTATCTCGTCAAAAATTAACAACGTTTTAGTTTCATTGCATTTTGTGCGCAGCGCCTGCATATAAGTCATATCAGCGACCCTAATTCCGGCTTCACCCTGAATGGGCTCAATAAAAACTGCTGCAATTTCCTCAGTTATTTTGTCGAGATCCGCTAAGTTGTTATGTTGAATAAAACTCACGTGAGGTAAAAACGGACCATAGCCTGAAGAATAGAAATCACTTTCCATTAAACTTTCTGCACCCTGAGTGCTACCATGATAGGCATTTTTGCAAGCGATAAAGCCTTTTCTGCCCGTATAACGTTTCGCCAGTTTCATCGCACCTTCTACTGCTTCCGTACCAGAATTCAAAAAATAGGTACAGCTTAAACTTTCTGGTAAAATATCGGCTAGTGCTTTCGCAAAATTTACCTGTGGTGTCTGCACATATTCGCCATACACCATTAAGTGCATGTAAGTTTCTGCCTGGTTTTGAATGGCCTTAACCACCGCAGGATGACAATGGCCAACATTGCTAACTCCTATACCGGCAATCAAGTCTAAATGTTTTTTATCTGATGAATCGTAAATGTATACACCTTTTGCTCTTACGAATTCGAGCATTAAAGGTTCTGGAGAAGTTTGTGCGTTGTGTTGTAAAAATAACTGACGTTGGGTAAGCATGGCACAAAAGTACGGGAAAAGGGAATGAATCTAATTTTTAATAGTCATCTTATGATAAAAATCTGCATACTTTCTGCCAATGGAAATTCTGAGGTCGTTATGGAGTACCACATGGGTACGTTCTAATGTCTTTATTCGGTTTTCGGCAATGATAAAAGAGCGATGAATTTTCGAAAAACCCCTCTCATTTGATAAATGAATAGCTATTTCTGATAGACCACAACTAGAAAATATGACTTCATTTTTGGTGTAAATTTTAGTGCCTTTTTCTTGTGCCTCTATTGCGATTGTATCTGCTATTTTGAGCTTAATTAATTGATTTCTTTGTCCTCTGCTTTTAATTAGCATGAATTCACTTTCGGGTCGGGGTGTTATTTCATTGTTTGAAAATAACTTTGATGTAGCTTGTTCAAATTTAGATTGTGAAATGGGTTTTAACAAAAAATCATCTGCATTTAGCTCATAAGAATTAATGGCGAAGTTAGCATGTGCAGTTGTGAAGACCAGTTTTTTAGTTTGATGCTTGATGAGTTCTGCCAATTCTAATCCGTTCAGGCCAGGCATTTCGATATCCAGAAAGATAATATCTACAGGTTTAGTCCGCTTGATTATTTCTGATAGCGCGACTATAGGGCTGCTGTAAGCTTTAACGAGTTTGAGGTTGGGTTGTTCTGCAATATAACTCGTTAAAATTTCTAAGGCAGAAAATTCATCATCAATGGCTAGGCAGGTGTACATATTTATTCGTGTTTGAGAGATTAATTTTGGATGTGTCAGTTTAATAAGTCACAATATAGTATTTAAACTTAAATTTTGCAAAACCGAAATTTACGTAAATCGAAAAAAATGTTGATGGGGCGGCCTCGTTTGTTGTTCGTTCCATTTACTTGGTTATTGGTGCCGAAATTTTTATTTTGGATTTTTATCGAAGAAGTTTGAGGTAATTAATTAAATATTAAACCTTTAAATCATTAAAAGATGAAAAAATTATTTTTTACATTGGCTTTGGCAACTGTTGGGTTTTTTGCTCAGGCAAACACTACACCTGTTCTCAACAACACTATTGAATTAACCAGCAATATGGTTGTTTCTGAAAATGCACTTTCCGCTTCTGAAGCAAGCGCACAAGATGTTTATTATTTAGGAGAATTTGATGTATATGTTGATGGGGTTTACATAGGCACCTATCACGTGTATCTGATTATTAATTAACCTCAAAAAAACTGATAGCGCAGAAAGTCATTAAGATTGTTCTGCGTTATTTTATTTACTTTTTATGAAGAACTATTTTTTTATAATGGCAGCAATGATCTGTTTTAATGCTAATGCTCAATCTGTAATCATTCGTTATGAAGAAAGGGCTAACATAGAAAATCAATTAAAAAATGTAACTGATCCTGAAACCCGGAAAAGAGTTTCAGCACATTTATCAAAGCCAACTAATTATCTGTTATATTATGATAATGGCGTTTCATTTTACATTGCCGAACCTGAATCGGATAAAAGTGAAGAGCTTGGTTTGAAAGATAATGATCAGATTAAAAAGGTGGAAATTGGAAAAAATAACGGAGGCCTTTATAAAAATCAGAAGACAAATGAATACCTCCATGAAGCAGATATTTTAGGAAAAAAATTCCTTGTGACCGATCAGCTATCTAAATATGCCTGGACTATTACTGATGAAGGCAAAACCATTGGTGCCTACAAGGTGAAAAAAGCCACTGCTAAAATAAACGGTGAAAATATTATTGCATGGTATACCCCGGATTTACCTATACAGGATGGACCGAAAGATTACTATGGATTGCCAGGGCTGATTATTGAATTGGTAGGAGAAAAGAAAACTTATCATGCCGTGAAGGTGGTAACTAATAAATCGGGATTAACGATTACTAAACCCTCCAAAGGAGAAAAAGTAAATAAGGAGAAGTACAATAAAATATTAACTGAAAAAATAAATGAACTTAAACAGGGTATAGGTAACTCTTTAGGTAATTAAAATATTAAGTGTGAGGTACATCTATTTTGTGTTCTTATTCCTGGTTCCACACTTATGTCTATCTCAAAATTTTCTCAGGGGTATTGTTCAGGATAGTCTGAATCAACCAATATTTGCCGCAAGTGTGCAAATAACAGCCTCTGCATCTGGTAAAGTAGTTTCTTATTCCAGTACAGATGGCAAAGGAAAATTCGAACTTTCGTTTATAAATCCAGGAGTCTATTTTCTGGAAATTAGTCACCTATCCTTCCAAAAGGAAAAACGTGAACTTCAATTAAAAGCTGGGAGTAATAATGATCTAAAGATTATCCTCAAAGAATCTCAGACTGCTCTTGGAGAGGTGAATATTATTTCACAATCAGCAGCAGCACGTCAAAGCGGAGATACCATTAGCTACAATCTCAAAGCATTAACTACAGGTAACGAGCAAAAATTAAAGGATGTGATTAAACGGCTTCCTGGGCTTGAAATAAACGATGATGGAAAAATCACCACAAATGGGAAAGTGATCAATGATCTAATGGTTAATGGGAAAAAGATTTTTGGGGATAATCATCAAATGGCAACCGAGAATATTAATGCAGAAATGCTGGAGGGAATTGATTTACTAAACAATTATGAAAGTTTCTCGGCGATAAAAGACATAGAAGGTAGCGATAAAACAGCACTGAATATAAAGATCAAAAAAGCATACCTGGGGAAAATTACTGGAAATGGAGATGTATACGCAGCTCATAAAGAAAGGTATAAGGTACATAGCAATTTGTTTAGGTTCGGGGTAAAAGCCAATGTTACTGCGATTGTTGATTTGAATAATACCGGAGAGCAGGCTTTATCCCTAAAAGATTATATCAGCATGAGCAAAAGTATTAAGGAAGATCTTCGAAATAATGATGTCGCATTATCAAGCATCATCAACTTACCTTCAATTCCTGATTTTCTGGTGCAAAACAATAATGTTAAAACAAAGAAGTCAGAATTTGCTTCTTTCGATTTTGCTTACAACGCAACCAGTAAAATGAGTGTTAATGGCTTTAGTATTTTTAATTTTACCAGGTCAAATGAGCGTGTTCTTTCCACTAAAAGCCTGTTTACGCTCGGCCAACCCATTTCTACTAAGGACAGCCAATTAGCTGTTAATCATTTTTTCTTCAATCAAACTAAAGCAAATATTGATTATAAGCCTAATAAAAACACCCTTTTAAATTATTCTGTTATTTTCGATCCGAGCGAAACAGAACGAAGCAGGTATACAAACACGGAAATGATGGCTGATACTTTTTTTAATAACGAAAAAAACAATCGGTTTAATTACACCCTTGGTCATCAATTCAGTTATATCATTCGTGTAGCAAATAATAAGCTGTTGTCATTTAATGCCTTTCAGGAATTTAAGCAACAAGATGATGATTATGGTTTATCCAGTAACCGGCAAATTTATGATCGATCAGTTTCTTCACTGTTTCAGGAAAAAAATATCGATAAGGATGAAACCGGGTTGTTCGCAAAGTACACGCAAAGAATAAAGGCCCATATCTTCAGGTTAAATGCAGGTTTCTTTTCCATAAATAATCGATTTTCGGTCGAAAATGCTTTAGATAATACCTTTGAAAATCGAACTAAAACCAATCTCGATTATACTTTTCTTGATGCTTCCATCATGAGAAAAACAGGCTTATTTCAATATCGTTTAAAAGCTGAGATAAGAAATTCCATTATCCGGAGTGGAAATGAAAGAGAAGATGTCTTCCAATTTCTGCCAACGGCACAGCTTAAAATGGCCTTTTCTCAAACCCATAATCTAACCTTTTCTTATAATAGAACGCTCGATTTTCCAAAAATTGAACAAGTAAATGAGTTTTCTTATGCAAGTGATTTTAGAAACCTAGTATTGCCGAGTCAATTGCGTTACAGTGAAATATTTAATCAAAATATATTTTCTGCTAATTATTTTAAATTTGATTTGTATAGTGGAACAGTTCTTATGGCTAACAGCTCAATAACCAGAGCAGACCAGTCTATTACCACCAATACTAATAGTAATTTAGACTATAATGAAATTCAAAATACGATTTCTCCGAAATACAATTCATGGAATTCCAGTATCAGTTTTGAGCAAAGAATAAGCAGCCTGGACAGCAAATTTAAGTTAAATGCCAATCATTTATATGCCGAGAATTATAATTTTATTAATGATTTGCAGAATAGCACTGAAACAAACATTTTTACGATCAGAAGCACCATAAATAGTAATTTCAAAAGTCCTGTTTTTAATTATGAAGCTGGTTTGTTTTATTCCTATCAAAAATCAGTTTATAGCTTATTTAACAGTAGAAATGAGATTAGGAGATTAAGCCCTTTACTTAATATAAACGGGCGTATTAATCAAAAATTAAGATACTACATCAACAACACTTATGAAATCTTTAAAGCAAGTGGCTCCAGCAGAGATTTCTATAACCTGGGGATTAAGCTTGCTTATAACAAGGAAGGTTCTAAATTTAAATATTGGGTAGAGGGTGTGAATATTTTGAATATGAATAACCCAGAAATTATAGAAATTTCTTCCAGTAATAATATGTTTTCGGTTGATGTAATCAGTAGGTTATCAGGATTTGTAGGCTTTGGTGTTTCCTATCAGTTTTAGATACTTTATCTAAAGAATAATTAAATCCCTAATCCCTTTTTCCACCCCTGAATTTATTAAGCAACTCACGTTTAAATCCTTCCTGGGCTCTGTAAAACTTACCAACCACTTTAATGGGTAACTTTGATTTAAATCTATTATAATATTTTTTATCCAGATTAAGATCTCGTTGTTTAAAATCAAACTCACTTGTGATTAAACTCTGAACCTGGGTATCAGTTAAGTTATCAATCTCAGTTGTTTTTCTATAAGAGATCATTTTTTGCATGCGTTCTTTGCGTAATGCATTTTGTTCGCTTTGCATATCATTATAAATCGGCCAGAAAACTTTAGCCTCTTCAGGAGAAAGCGCTAATTTTTGGGTAAAGAAGGCAATTTTTAGAGATTCTATTTCTTCATTTTTAGGCTTTTGAGCCAATAGTGTTATAGGCAATAGAAAGATTAATGAAGCGAAAAGTAAATTTTTCATTTTAAGTTGATTTTTTACAGGATGTAAAGACAAGATGAATACTATAATTATTAATCATCAGGTTTTTATAAATTGTTTAACTCATGAGATAAATCACTCGAAGAGAAATTACTCAAAAGATAGTTTTCCATTTCTGTATCTGACGCAGAAGTATTATTTACTGTAGTAGTGTTTTGTGTTTCTAAATGTTCTATAATAGTACTTTCATCAATATCATATAGGAGCTGTTCATTCGCCAGTTCTGCAGTTTGAGTCTGCGCTGCTGGAATGTTAGGTGAACTATTCTGATAAAAATAAGCACCAAAAGATGCAATCAAAACAAAACACGCTGCACTGGCATATTTAACGATGTTTCTTCTCCAGAGTGGAATAATTTTAGCAACATTTTTAGGATGCTCAGCCGCAATTTTGTTCGTGATTTTATCCTGCAAAGTATCAAAGTAATTTACCGGAACGGCGAAAGTATTTTCTGCTTTTGGAAGTGTTGCTAAAAGAATATTGGTTTCAATACGTTCCGATAGGTTCTCAAAATAGTCTTGCGGAACTTTAAAACCGCCCTCATTTATTTTTTTGTTCAGCCCGCTTATAAAAGTGGCTGATTTTACGTGCGCCTCAACACTATCGAAATATCCATTTGGAACCATAAAAGGGTTGCGCTTTTGCATTGCTGCCAGGGCAGGAGCATCCTTTGTCCAATCGTTATTTTCTATATTCTCATTCATCACAGTTATATGATACAATTAATGTGAAAAGGTTTAATAGTCTATTTCATCATTTGTGATAAAAGCTTCAATTTTTTTTGCGGCAATATGGAATGATGCTTTTAACGCACCAACTGAAGTTCCAAGAATCTGCGAAATCTCTTCATATTTCAAGTCATCAAAATATTTCATATTGAAGATTAACCGTTGCTTTTCAGGCAGTGTAAGAATAGCCTTTTGCAGTTTTAACTCCAGTTTATCGCCATTAAAATAAGAGGAAGCCACAAGATTTTCAGCCAATTCTGACGATACTTCATCCAGAGAAGTATTGTTCTTTAGCTTTTGCTTGTTCAGAAAAGTGATAGATTCGTTCGTTGCAATTCGGTAAATCCAGGTGTAAAGTTGTGAGTCGTTTCTGAATTTATCCAGATTTTTCCAAACCTTAACGAAAACTTCCTGCAAGAGGTCATCACAATCATCATGGTTGAGCACCATTCGCCTGATATGCCAGTAGATTTTCTGCTGATATTTTTTTAAAAGCAAATTGAAAGCTTCATTGCGGGTTTTCTCGACAGCGAACAGGGCGAGAATTTCAGAATCTTCAACTTGTTTCATTTATTGCTACAGGGACTTGGAATATATAGTGGAGAATAGCGAGTAGATAGTAGGGAATAGAAAATGGACTATAAATAACAGATGTATCTATTTCCCATTTCCTATTTTCCTCTACCAATTACAATTTTTATTACGCTTTTTTTCTGCCGATTACTTTCTGCACCGCTTCAACAATGTTTACCGCATCTAAGCCGTATTTAGACATCAATTGATCTGGTGTTCCGCTTTCGCCAAAAGTATCATTAGTTGCTACGAATTCTTGTGGTGTAGGCAATTCGGTAGTTAATAAACGGGCAACACTTTCGCCTAAACCGCCGAACTTGTTATGCTCTTCGCAAGTTACTACGCAGCCTGTTTTTTTAACAGATTTCAGAATTGCTTCTTCATCCAAAGGTTTAATGGTGTGAATATTGATAATTTCAGCATCGATACCCAATTCAGCCAATTGTTCGCCAGCTTCGATTGCTTTCCAAACCATATGGCCGGTTGCAATAATCGTTACATCAGTTCCTTCGTTAACCATCCATGCTTTACCAATTTCAAATTTTTGATCAGGATCTGTAAATACAGGAATTACCGGGCGACCGAAACGCAGGTAAACAGGACCTTCATATTCTGCAATGGCCATGGTTGCAGCTTTGGTTTGGTTATAATCACAAGGATTAATCACCACCATACCTGGCAACATTTTCATTAAACCTAAATCTTCCAAGATCTGGTGTGTTGCACCATCTTCACCCAAAGTTAAACCCGCGTGTGAAGCGCAGATCTTAACGTTTTTGTTAGAATAAGCTACCGACTGGCGGATTTGATCGTACACGCGACCTGTAGAAAAGTTAGCAAATGTTCCGGTAAATGGAATTTTACCACCAATAGTCATACCTGCTGCAATTCCAATCATATTGGCTTCTGCAATACCAACTTGTGTAAAACGCTCCGGAAAATCTTTGATAAAAGCATCCATTTTAAGCGATCCAACTAAGTCGGCGCATAAAGCAACCACATTTTCGTTTTTCTTTCCTGCCTCATGTAAGCCAGCTCCAAATCCCGAACGTGTATCTTTTTTCTCTGTATATGTGTATTTTTTCACGAGCTTATTATTTTATATTTAAAGGTGTTCAAGCTTGCTTAGCAGGTTTGCATACCCCAAACCCCTAAAGGGGCTTTATTTGTTATTAAAATTAAATGGTTATATTCCCTATTCAGGGTAAGACGTATAAATCTATTTTCTTACATCCTGCTGTTATTCCCCCTTTAGGGGGCTAGGGGGTTAGTAATCCCCTAAAGTTTCTGGTAATTGTGCTAATGCTGAAGCCAATTGCTCATCATTTGGCGCTGTACCATGCCATTTGTGGCTTCCTACCATATAATCTACACCAGCACCCATTTGCGTGCTCATTAAGTTTAAGATTGGTTTGCCTTTTCCTGTTAAGGTTTTAGCATAATGTAAACCTTCAACAATGGCTTGCATATCATTACCATCGGTATTAATTACATGCCATCCGAAAGCTTCGAATTTAGCCTGTAAATCATCCAATGCCAATACTTTGCTGGTAGGTCCGTCAATTTGTTGTCCGTTATAATCAACAGAAGCAATTAAATGGTCAACTTTGTTAAATGGAGCAAACATGGCTGCCTCCCAGTTCTGGCCTTCCTGTAATTCTCCATCGCCCATTAAAACGAAGATATGAGAGTTATCGCCATTTAGTTTCTTAGCTAAAGCTGCACCAATAGAAACAGATAATCCCTGACCCAATGAACCAGATGCAATACGGATTCCTGGTAAATGCTCGTGTGTAGTTGGGTGACCTTGTAATCTAGAATCTAACTTACGGAAAGTTGCCAATTCACTTTTATCGAAATAACCAGCATGTGCCAATGTGCTATACCAAACCGGAGAAATGTGCCCGTTTGATAAGAAAAATAAATCTTCTCCGGCACCTTCCATGGTGAAGTCTGTTTTGTGGTTCAATACTTCAAAATATAAGGCTGTAAAAAAATCTGCACATCCAAGCGAAGCGCCTGGGTGACCAGATTGACATCCGTGAACCATTCTTACGATATCTCGTCTAACTTGCGAGGCAATATCTTCTAGCTCTTTAATTGTATGTTTCATTAAATACGAGGTTGTTGTTATATAGCAAAGTTAATATTTTACTTGCCATATCATAATTAGTTATTGATTAAATCGAGTACTTGTTGTGTTGCATTTTTAGTGTCAACTTTCTTTATAATGTGAGCAATTTTTCCATCTGCATTAATGATGAAAGTAGTACGGACTGTACCCATATATTTCTTTCCGTACATGTTTTTTTCGGCCCAAACGCCATAGTCATTTACAATTTTCTGATCAGTATCGGCCAGTAAGGTAAAGGGCAAACTATGCTTGGTTATAAATTTCTGGTGAGATTTTTCATCATCAACACTTACACCCAAAACCACAATATCCTTCGCCTGTAAACCTTGATAATTATCCCTGAAATCGCAAGCTTCTGCTGTGCAACCCGGGGTATCATCCTTCGGATAAAAATATAAAACTACGGTTTTGCCCTTAAAATCATTTAAGGATACTTCGTTGCCGTTTTGATCTTTAGATGTAATTGCAGGTGCCTGATCACCTTCTGTTAACGCTACCATATATTAAAATGATTGATTTTAAATCTTTGTTTTTGCAAGTTAAACAGTTTAAGTTATTATCGTGTTTATCTCCAATTAAAATATGACTTTGATTTGTTTTAGCGAACTTTTATGACAAAACATCAATTTTATCTTGAAAATGAGATGTTATAATGCCTTGTGTTTTCTTTCAAATCAGTTACTACCAATTCAAAGTTGTGCTTTCCGGCTGATGTTCGTTCATCGAAACTGTGCCAAAGGGTAGCTGTTTTAGTATCGAATTCCATTAATACCCATTTACCATCAATATAGCCATTAAAGCTTTTTATTCCGGATAAGTTATCACTGATTCTAAAGGTCATTTTTGATAAGCCTGCCATACTTTTGCCATTTGAAATATTAACGGGCGTTATTCTAGGTGCAATGGTATCAGTAGCAATATAAAAAGTGCCGAAACTTTTCGGCGTAGCTTTAACATAACCATTTTCATAAACGCCACCTTGCGATGATCCTCCGGTACTGACGATTAAAGCCTTACTTCTTAAGTTTTCTGGAAGCGCATCTGCCTTAATCCATAAATTAAAACCAACATGTAACGGTGTGTATCGGTTGTGGATCTGGTGCATGGCAGAATACGAGTTGCCCGCTGGTTGCGGCAGTTTCTTATAAATGAAATTCAAATCATTATATAAGGTACCCTGGGGGAAGATAACTTTGATGTCTTCATTATTAAATTCGTTCACCTTTCCATAAGGATAAATGGTTCCCGAGGGAATTGTTGCCAATAAAACAGGCGCTGTTCCAGCGTTTACGGTGAAGGGTAAAACAGCAGAATTTCCTTTAGCATCAGTGATGATGTAGCGAAGCTGATGTACTGCGCCATCGTTAAAATTGATTTTACCGCTATTAATTAAGCCACTGTAAATCTTTAAGGGGTTGCCCGGATCTACAAAGCTTTTTTGAATACTTCTTTTTGTATTGAGGTAGGTTGGATAATCAATATGAGCATTAATCGCCTTGCTGTTTTCGAAGGCAAAACGTTCCAGAGCAGAGGTATAGATCATTTTACCATCTAATTCTAATTGAATGGAGTAAACGCCATTGGTGCCTGATAAACCATTATGACGATCGGTTACAACAATTCCGAAACCAACTTCTCCTGTTAAACTGACTGGTGCTGTAGTTTTGTAATTTCCACTTGCGCCAGTAATACCAATAGCCTGTTTTGGCGTAAATTCATTAAAGGTTTTTCCATTCAAGCGGTAAACATATAAGCCATGAATAATCGGCGGAATATTGTCTGGAATGTTAATGCCGAAAAACTGCGGATTAATCGTTTCTTCGGTTTTGGTATCTCTGATTTCGAAGTGTAAATGCGGTCCGCCAGAGCTGCCGCGGTTGCCAGACCAGGCAATTATCTCACCTTTGCGAACTGGAATTAAAGTTGCATCAGGAAATTCATCAATCTCGAAGGTTTTTTTTTCGTATTCTAAGTTCTTTACAATGGTTGCAATTTTTGGCGAAAAGCGTTGTAAATGTCCATAAACAGTAGTGAATCCGTTGGGATGATTGATGTAAAGTGCTTGTCCGAAACCACTGTTCTGAACCCGCAACCTGGAGATATAGCCATCTGCAACTGCATAAACGGGATAACCTTCGCGTTGATTGGTTCTGAAATCTATCCCCGAGTGGAAGTGATTGCCACGAATTTCGCCAAACGATCCTGCAAGGGCAGGAGGAGTGATATCCAGCGGCTGCCTGAAATCTGTAATCGGATACTTGTTCGTGCTAAAAATCTGTTGCGCCTGAACGAAGTAAGCTGTAATGGAAAAACAAATGAAGAGAGAGATTTTAAATAGGTACAGGATCGGTTTTTTAATCATTCGTTATTTAATATCAAAATTTAAAAGTTGTTTGCCTTTTAACCAGGCTTCTAATTTGTCTCCCTGATTTACGCGACCGACACCAGCCGGTGTACCCGTAAAAATTAAGTCGCCTTTTTTTAATGTGATGTATTGGGAAACGAAGCTGATAATTTTTTCGAAAGAGAACAGCAGATCTTTAGTATTGCCTTTTTGACGCAGTTCGTTATTAATCTTTAGCTCAAAATCTAATTGATATAAGTCTTCGAAATCGCTTTTAGGTAAAAATAAACTTATCGGTGCAGAACTATCAAATCCTTTGGCAAGCTCCCAGGGCAAACCTTTTTCTTTATGTTTAGTCTGGATATCGCGAGCGGTGAAGTCGATGCCAAGTCCGATCTCGTCATAATAGTTTGCAGCAAACTTTTCAGCAATATGCTTTCCTTCTTTGCAAACTTTTAAAACAACTTCTAGTTCATAATGAATATCATCCGAAAAATCAGGAAGGTAGAATGGTTTGTTATCTTTCAATAATGCCGTATCAGGCTTCATAAAGATTACAGGCGAGGTTGGTACGGGATTATTTAACTCTTTTGCGTGTTCAGCATAATTTCTGCCTATTGCTATAATTTTCATTTTTTAGTTTCTAAGTAAACGAAAGTATGAAGATCGCTCATACCTTTCCAAAAATAGAAAAGAAAATGATTTTATAAAACTGAGATCCGCTTTACCTGACTTTCTGAACCTGCCAATACGCGTAAAAAGTAAATGCCGGCATTTAAGCGGCTGGGAATGGTGAAGCTTTTAGTTTGCTCCCCTGCATTTAAGCGTTCGTTTGAAAGTGTTACCACCTCGTTACCAAGTAAATCTATAATTTTAATTGTGGTTTGAGTGCCATCTTTAGCAATTGACAAAATAATATTCAACTGATCTTCGACTGGATTTGGATAAATTTTTAAGATGGTAAGTAATCTCTCTTTGCTTGCGGCAATGGTTGGAGTTTTGGTTACCGTAGAATAAGTGTGAAACATTCCTGAATATCCAAGCGTGCCAAACATAGGTTTGTAGGGTTGAATATTTGCTTTAATCTCTGGAACTTTGATTGTTTTTTTTGTCCTATTCTTCAAGCTAATATGAACACTATCAGCTTCTTGCGACCAGGAATTTAAACTACATAACAAAACAATGCACAATGCGCATAATGATTTTGTGAGTAGCATTATCCTAGTATAGAGTTTCATCAAATTGGTAAAGCAAATGTATTAATTTTAAACAAAGAAATTAAACATTTTGTTTAAAAGCCATAATTTAACACAATTTAACAATAATAATTGTTTTTCATAGTGTTAAAAATACACAATAATTTGGTTGTTAATTTGTTATACATAGTTTACTTTTGCCGCACTAAAAAAACATAAAGTGTCAAATCATAAAAATGTTAATGCATTAACCGCCGGTGGGGTACTAATTAGTTTAGGAATCGTGTTTGGAGATATTGGTACGTCGCCACTCTACACACTGAATGCGATTTTCAAAATTATTTTAGGTGTAAAGAATGGTTTAATTACCAATCCCGGCGCCATAACACCCGATGTTGTTTTAGGAGTACTATCCTGTATTATATGGACACTGACACTCCAAACTACCATTAAATATGTGATCATCACATTAAGGGCCGACAATAAAGGTGAGGGTGGGATTTTTTCACTGTTCTCATTGGTTAGAAAGAAAGCCAAATGGCTGGTTGTACCGGCTATTATTGGAGGGTGTGCGCTTCTGGCAGACGGTATCATTACCCCTAGTATTACGGTAACTTCGGCAATTGAAGGGCTAACCAGTAAGTTTGATGTTCCGGTTATTCCCATTGTATTAACTATTTTAACCATGCTGTTTATTATACAGCAGTTTGGAACCAACCTCGTAGGGAAACTTTTTGGTCCGGTGATGTTTGTTTGGTTTGGTATTCTGGGCGTGCTTGGAGTCTTGTTTATTATAAAGGATTTAAGTATTCTAAGGGCATTAAATCCATATTATGCCATTCACTTATTGGTAACCAATCATAATGCATTTTACATTCTTGGTGGTGTATTTCTTTGTACTACCGGTGCTGAAGCCTTATATTCAGACTTGGGTCATTGCGGAAGAAATAACATTCGCATCAGCTGGATTTTTGTAAAACTGACGCTAATCCTGAATTATTTAGGGCAGGGTGTTTGGATTCTTCAAAACTCTGGTAACTTTTTACCGGGTGCCAAAATGAATCCGTTCTTTATGATCGTTCCAGACCAGTTCCAAATCGGAATGGTTATCCTGGCCACAATGGCTGCGATTATTGCATCACAAGCGTTGATTAGTGGTTCATTCACCTTAATCTCTGAAGCCGTAAGGTTAAATCTTTGGCCAAAAATCAGAATCGTTTACCCAACGGTTTTTAAAGGCCAGTTATATGTACCATCGATTAACTGGATGCTTTGGATTGGTTGCTGCGGTATCGTATTGTTGTTTAAAGAATCGGAAAGAATGGATGCGGCTTATGGTCTATCAATTACGATAGCCATGTTAATGACCACTATCTTGGTGAGTTTCTACCTGCGTAGCCGAAGATTCCCTAAATATTCTATCCTAATTTTCTTTGTAACTTATATCATCATTGAAGGAACATTTTTAGTGAGTAACTTAACCAAATTTGTTCATGGTGGTTGGGTTACGGTATTAATTGGTTCGGTACTTTTCACCATTATGTGGAGCTGGTTTGTGGCCAGGAAGATTAAAAACCGTTTCGTTAAATATGTAGAAATCGAAGACTATTATCAGATTTTAAGTGAGTTGAGTAGTGATGAATCTGTGCCAAAATATTCATCGCAACTGGTTTATTTAACCAGTGCGAACTTTAAAACGGAGATAGAATCGAAGATTATCTATTCCATTATACAAAAAGAGCCAAAACGTGCTGATGTATACTGGCTGGTTCACGTAGATGTGATGGATGAGCCTTATACATTGGATTATAAAGTTGAATTCTTAATCCCTGGAAAATTAATCAGAATAGATTTTAGGTTAGGTTTCAGAGTAGAGCAGCGAGTTAATTTACTTTACCGTAAAGTGGTTGAGGAATTAGTTAAAAATGGTGAAATAGACATTACCAGCCAATATACATCGTTAAATAAACATAAAATTGCAGGAGATTTCAGGTTCGTATTGTTGGAAAAACACCTATCAAAATTCACAAAACTGAGTTTCTACGAGCGCCAGATTATGGATTACTATTTCATTCTGAAAAAATTGAGTTTATCTGAAGAACGAAGTTTTGGTTTGGATAGCAGCTATGTGGATGTGGAAAAGGTGCCATTAATTTTTGTGACACCAGATGATATAGAACTTAACAGATTGGCCGTGTAATGCTTAGAAACCTATTAATTGTATTTGCTATCCTCTTGTTTATTGCAGGGCCAGCAGCAAAAATAAATGGTTTGGCACATAGTGAATATTACCTTATTCTTTCGGGAATAGGGTTAATTATACTGACTATTTTTGTGTTTAAGAAGCGATAGAATACATTATTTTTGATGAAAATTAGAGGATAATGTTTTCGGTTGGTGAGATACTAACCGAAACTAAATCCGAGCATGATGTGATCAATTAAGAAGATACTAACTGATAGAGGGAATGGTCTTAGCCTCCCTGCAAGGCCAAATCACTGTTTCTTCGTTCTGCTTTTGGACCGGCATGGTCAATTTTTCGGGATGGCAATGACCAAGCCCAACCACTAACTTCCACAGAAAGATTGCGAGCCGGCACTTTTGTTTTTTTTGGTGCCAAAAGAAAATAAGCCCGTCCGGCCAGGACAAGAAAAAATTGAATATCTTTAACTTCATTGTGATAAAACCGGCATAGTGTTTTCAAATAGAAGGACACCACGCCGCTTTCTATCGGTCGTGTGTTCCCACCGACCGAAACTATAAATTAAACTTCTGGATTAGCCAGCTTACTGTGTCTGTAGCCATAGGCGAAGTAAACCACCAAGCCGATAACCAACCAGATTCCAAAACCTATCCAATTCGAAATTCCGAGTTCGCACATCATGTATAAACAGCTGATTAAACCTAAAACCGGAATCAAGGAAAGGTTTTTCGTCACGCAGTAGTAGGAGATCACCACGCAGATAATGAGGAAAATCCACATTGGTATTTTGTGTTTAAATAAACTCCAGCCACTTTCGTATTTCTTTTCAACCGAAACTTTTGAGGTCGAGATAAATTGTTCATAACGATCGCCTGGTAAAGCACTCAGGTAGGATTCTGCATCTACTTTATCGGCGAGCATAATTTGCGGTGTAGCATTTTTAACAATCTCTTCTTTAACTATTTTAAGCTCATCGCCGTTTAATGAAGTAACAAAGTTTACCGTAGTCACTATTCTTGGAGAATTAAAAAAGAACGCTTTTGTTTCTTTTTCATATTGCGTAAAGGCAAATGCCAATGCCGCAATAAACGCGATTGGTACAATGAATTTACTGTTTACATACGGGATTTTAAATTTACCACGTTGAACATCCGGACGATTCTGTAGTACCAATACGCCTGCACAAACCAGTACAAAGGCGAACAAAGTGCCGATGGAACAAAGGTCGGTTACAATAGTTAAATTCATGAAGAGCGAAGGAATCGCCACTACGAAACCTACTACAATCGTAGCGAATGATGGAGTCTTATATTTTGGGTGAATTTTTGAAAATGATTTTGGCAATAAACCGTCTCTGCTCATGCTCATCCAGATGCGGGGCTGTCCCATTTGAAAAACCAATAATACACTTGCCATAGCGAAAACAGCACTCACCGCAATAATTCCACTCATTAACTTTAAATCAATCTGATCAAAAACAAATGCCAGCGGATCACCTACGGCCAAAGTATCAGATTTTACAATTCCGGTTAAAACTAAAGCAATGGCTACATATAAAACCGTACAAATTATAATCGCCCACATCATTCCACGGGGCAAATCGCGTTGAGGGTTTTTGCATTCTTCTGCTGTAGTAGAAATGGCATCGAAACCAATATAAGCAAAGAACACAGCTGAAACACCTTTAAGCACGCCCGATACACCATTCGGAGCAAATGGGTCCCAGTTTTTGGTGTCTACATAAAAGATACCTACCGCTAAAACCAATAGAATAACGGCTAGTTTAACCACCACCATAGCGTTGCTGGCATTTCTGCTTTCTTTCATCCCACGGTAAATTAACCAGGTAATTAAGATGATAATACTCAGCGCAGGGATATCGGCTACCACATGAAAACCTCCAATTTGTGGTGCAGTAAGCCAGGCATTATTTGCCAGAGCAGTGGCCGAATCAAGTGCGTTAAGGCTTTTGCCAGCCGCGAGCAAGGCTTCTGCATGTTTATTTCCATTATAAGCACTTAAATAATCCATGGTGGCCCAATCCGGAACGTGAATTCCGTTGATGCCAAGAAAGGGGATTTTTATGGTGGAGAGTAAGCCTGTAAAGTAATCAGACCAGGAAATGGCTACGGTGATGTTCCCGATGGAATATTCCATAATGAGCGACCAGCCAATAATCCAGGCCACTAATTCGCCAAAGGCAACATAGGAGTAAGTATATGCACTTCCCGAAACCGGAACCATTGATGCGAACTCAGCATAAGCAAAAGCCGCAAAACTACAAGCTACAGCAGTAAATATAAACAGGAAAATTACTGCTGGTCCGCCATCTGCACTTGCTTTACCAATGGTGCTGAAAATTCCGGCACCGATAATTGCAGCAATCCCAAAGGCAGTTAAATCGCGTACACCAAGTGTTTTGTGAAGTGTATTTTCATGATCTCCATAGCCGCCTGCTGCATCTTTTAATATCTTTGAAATAGATTTCTTCCTGAATAGCTTTTCGAACATCTTAGTTTGCTTGTAGTATTCCTCAAACTTAAAAAAATATCAGTTAAAAACGTTTAAAGCAACATATAAAATTCGAATCGTGGTTGTTTTGCCTGTGCCAAAGTTCAAAATTAATGCATTATTGGTAAAGTGTAAAAATTTGTAATTGTTTGAAAAGCATTAACCTTTATTTGATTTGCATAATTTATCCATGTTCTAAAATGATACTTTTGTCAGCTTAAATGAATCAAGCCAATTTTTATAAATGAAAATTGTTTGATTATAATACTTATTCTAATGCAAACGATTTCAAACAATATCAACCATATTAAAGAAAAAAATCAAAAAATAGCGACGATTTTAGCCTTCGCTTTGATTCCATTATCAGGCTTCGCCACAGATATTTATATCCCTTCATTACCCACAATGGCTGGTGAAATGAATGTCAGCAGCATTCAGGTTCAACTCACCCTGAGCATTTTCCTCATCAGTTATGGTATTTCTCAGTTATTTATCGGAAGTATCTTAGACAGTTTTGGAAGATACAAAATAGGCCTTTATGCGCTGTTGATTTTTGCTGCTGCAAGTCTTGTCATCGCGACTACCCATAATATTTATCTGATTTATTTAATGCGGGTAATTCATGGCTTAACAGTGGGTGGCATTGTGGTAGCAAAACGTGCTTATTTCGTCGATTTATTTGAAGGCGATCAATTGAAGCACTATTTAAGTTTGTTCTCAATTATCTGGTCAACCGGACCAATTATTGCGCCATTTGTTGGTGGCTATTTGCAAAAGGCTTTCGGTTGGGAGTCAAACTTCTATTTTCTTGCCGGTTTCGCACTTGTTTTTGCCTTGCTCGAATTTCTCTTTAGTGGCGAAACATTGAAAAATTTTACCGATTTCCAACTGAAAAAAATTGCGAATATCTATCTCACCATGATTAAGACCACGAGCTTTACATTGGGAATAGTAATGTTGGGGCTGGCTTACTGCATGGTAATGGTTTACAACATGACCGGGCCATTTATTATTGAACACGAACTGAAATTCTCTCCGGTAATAGCAGGTTACAGTTCTCTTGTTTTGGGTTTCGCCTGGATGGTAGGTGGGTTCATTGGCAAAGCGACGATTAACCGTCCGTTTTTTAACCGGCTTGCCATTAACTCCGCCTTGCAACTGGTATTTGTGATCCTGATGATTGCAAGCCTGAACTTCATCAGCAACTTATATTCATTAATTTTCTTCGCCTTTATTATTCATATCGGTGCGGGCTATACCTTCAATAACTACTTTACATTCTGTTTGAGCAAATTTCCGAAGAACGCAGGTATTGCAGGTGGCTTAACCGGAGGAATTACTTATGTAATTGTTTCGTTTCTGAGTTATGGAATTGTAAATCTCTTCCCTGCAAAAGATGAGCGCAATTTGAGTTATAGCTATTTAATGATGATTTTACTTTCTGTTTTGGTGATGTTTTTAATTATGAAAACAAGGAAGAAAGACGAAGTAGCTGCTTAATTGTAATAATGGTTAAGTCAATTCTTCATTGAAATAAAATAAGATTAATTATTAATTCTACCTGCTTCATCGCTAAGGCCAGTATTTCTCTCGCGTGTAGCTTTAACAGCAGAACTTCCAAAAATATAATTTACACTCAATCGAAAGATTCTGGTTTCCTGCTTTTGGATCAGGTTATAATCTAAGTTTGATAATGCACTGCTAATTGAGGCTTTCCGACTATTTAGTACATCATTTAGTGCAAATTTAAGATTTAACCTTTTATCCATTAAGGTCTTCTTTATCCCAAAATCAATTCCATAATAAGGTTTAATGGCGTATGTTCCATAAATCTGTGCAGAAATGAAATCACCAGAAAGTTCTGCAGATAATGTCGGGTTCAGGTTAAAATTTTGAATGCTATTTATAGAAAAGGTCACTTTTTTCCGATTATAAGCCAATCCTGCTAAGCTTGCAGATTTCGTTTGGTTGTAATTGCTGGTAATGGTATGATCCATACTCCAGAATTTGGAAATTGTAATCGGATAGCCAACGGTTAAATTGTAAGATGAGCGTTTATCCAGATTTTGGACTGTCTGATACAAGGTTTTTTTCTTGTTATCCGGAAGAAATACATCCATAATTAAATGATCAGTAATGCTGTAACCCAGCGTGATATTTAACGTTTTGTTATGGTTGTAAGAAAACTCAAAAGCATGGGTATATTGGGGGTTTAGAAAAGGATTCCCTTGCGCAAAAGTATATAAGTCTACAAAAGAAACAAATGGATTCAGCGATTTATAATCCGGGCGATCGATTCTCCGGCTATAGGAAAATCCAAGCGCATTAATCTCAGATAACTTTTGGTTGATACCAACACTTGGAAAAAAATCCAGGTAATTCCGTTTAACTATTTTCTGCTCGCTGATGGAATTGCCTTTCGAGTTGGTTTGCTCGGCACGTAAGCCAACTTCAATTGTGGTATATTTAAAATCATGTTTAAAAGTTGCATAGGCTGCATTGATATTTTCCTCATAAATAAAACGATTACTTCTGCCTGGATTATTCTGCCATTGAGACGCGGCAAAATTTTCAAACCTGAAATCATTATCTGTACTCACCCAACTGCTCTTTAAGCCTAAATCTAGTTTAGTTTTGAGATTTAAAGACAATGAATAATCAACTTTTGCAGCTTTAATTTTTACTGATGATGGGGTTAAATTTCTGAAGGTTAATGGAAGTATATATGGATGACTATTAACCGTTGAGAAATAATTGTTGTACACGGTATTTTCTTCACTTCGATAGTGTGCATAGTCTAAATCTGCAGAAAATTCTTGCCCAAGTGTATCGATAATGGATTTGTAATTCAGGTTATAAGTCTGGTTTCTGTATTTATTTGAAGCGGGATTATCGGCAATGATGCTCGAATCAATTTTTGTAAAGCTGGTACCAATATTTGTAATGCCATTTGAACTGTCGTGCCCATTGTTGAAATAGCCAGTGGCCAGCAGTCCTATTGTGTTTTTATCATTTAGGAAATAGTCGACCCCGGCTTTGTAATTATGGTTATGTGTGGATCGAATTTGTGAATTATCCTGATAAAAGAAGGTATTGGATATTCCGTCATTTGCAATTCTCTTGATATTTAAGCTTTCAGGGGCTTTGTTGTTATTATTACTTAAGCTACCGAAAATATTAAAATTTTCATTTCTATGTTTCAACGAAATACCGAGATTGGTTTTTAGCTGTTTTCCATAACCCATGCCTCCATCCAGATTTCCATTAGTACCGAAGCTGGTATTTTTCCTTAAACTGATGTCTATTATTCCAGCATTACCTGCAGCATCATATTTCGACGATGGGTTAGTGATTAACATGATGGCCTTTATCTCGCTTCCGTTTAATGATTTTAATAACGTTGCCAGTTGCTCATTAGAAAGGAAGGTTGATTTTCCTTCAATTAAAATATTAACACCAGATTTCCATGAACACTGATTGTTCCTTCCTGATTTACAGAAACGCCTGGCATTTTTGCTAAAATTTCCAATGCATTGTTTCCTGTTGAAACCAAACTATTTTCAATATTCATCACAATTCTATCGTTAAATCTTTCAATAACTGGCTTTTTAGTGGCAATGGTTACGCTGCCTAAGTTGTTTTCTGAAGCTTTAAGTACAAAATCATTAACCACATTTTTTAAGCTATCGCTGATTTGAATTGATGATTTTAACAGAATATAACCTAATGCGCTGATTTCGATATCATATTTGCCACTCATCAGGTGATCGAAATAGAATTTTCCATTCTCATTTGTTGAAACGACTTTAACAGATGATGAATCATTAGCGGTAGATATTTTTACTGAGGCGGTAACAGGTTTGTGGAGTTCATTCAAAATCGTACCCGAAATACTTCCTGGTTTATTTTGCGCCTTGGCAGCTGAAATTTGAAATATAAAAATACAGATGGAGAGCCTTAAAATAGGTTTCATAATTAAAACGTTGAGCAGTGATTAGTTAGTAACCTTTGGAGGATACAAGGGCAAAACTAATCTATCAGCGCACTCAAAGTTTCTTTTTAACAGTGTTTAACGCTAATTAACAATTTTTTACATAATATAGTTCAGTAGTCATTTGTTCATTGGTCTTGTCCAAAGTTTAAGGTTTGGTGCAATGACGATCGCTATAGTTAAATCCATTCGATCGGTTATGCTGAGCGGAATCAAAGAGTATTTAAAGTTTCTGTGTTCTCTGCGTTTCCGTGGCAAAAAATTACGGGGTCTTAGCGTCCGCTAAGACTAGATATTTTTCATAGACCTCTCCATTTCGCTGCGTTTCAGTCGAGATGACGAACGTTTTATAAACAAAAAAGTCGTAGCAAAATGCCACGACCTTTGTTATGTAAAACGAGGGGAAAAGCCTTCAGCTCTCCACCTTCATACCTTATCCCAATTTCTCAAATTCTTCCTTAACAAACTGCGCCAATTCTTTTACATAATCCGCACTGAAATCAAATTTAATTCCAGCTGTTTCGTAAATTTCATTAATCGGTTTAGTGTAGCCCAAAGAAAGTGCAGCCAGATACTGATCTAAAGCTTTGCCTGGGTTTTCCTTATAATTTTTCCAAACGGCAATGGCACCCAGTTGTGCAATGGCATATTCGATATAATAAAAAGGAACTTCAAACAAATGCAATTGTTTTTGCCAGCCGTTTCCAAATTGCTGTTCAAGGTCATCCCAGTTGGCGAAACCTGCACCGAAACGATTGAAGATTTGCTTAAAGGTTTCTTCGCGATCTGCTGCAGTGTGGTCTGGATTGGTATAAATCCAATGTTGAAACTGATCGATAACTGCCACCCAAGGCAATGTTTTTAACACATCAGCCAGTTGTTCCCTTTTCGCACGAATCAAATCTTCCTCATTATCAAAGTAAACATCCCAGTTATCCATCGAGATCAGCTCCATACTCATAGAGGCCAGTTCTGCAACTTCTGATGGACAATGTTTAAAGTCGTTAAGCTCCAGGTTTGCGGTTAAAAAAGTATGAATGGCATGTCCACCTTCGTGAACCATTGTGGTTAAATCTCGAAGCGAGTTTGCAGAATTCATGAAAATGAATGGTGCGCCTGTTTCTGCCAAAGGATAGTTATATCCACCTGGTGCCTTACCTTTTCTGCTTTCCACATCAAACAGGTTATTAGCCTTCATGCTTGCTAGTTTAACACCCAATTTTTCATCAATAGCATTAAAACAAGCAATACTTTTATCAATTAACTCATCACCATTGTTGAATGGTTTTAAAGCAGGTTTTCCACTCACGCTCACTTCCAGGTCCCAGGGTTTTAAAACATCCAGGCCTAAAGCTTCACGGCGTTTTTCTGCTTGTTCCTTTAAAATAGGTACGATTTCTTTTTCAATCGCATTGGCAAAATCATAACAATCCTGGGGCGTATAATCAAAACGACCAAGTGCCTGGAACATGTAATCACGATAGTTTTCAAAGCCAGCGTTTAAAGCTACTTTATTTCGCAATTGAATCAGTTCATCAAACAGGATATTTAAATCATCCTTATCAATCAGGCGACGTTGCTGAATAGTTTTCCAGGCGTTTTCGCGAACCTCACGGTTTAAATCTTTAATAAAAATAGATGCTTGTTCGAGCGTATATTCCTGGCCATTAATTTCCACACTCATTGCGCCGGTAATGCCCTGATATTTTTGTTGCTTTACCTGTAATAAGGTAAATAACTCGATGTTTTCTTCGCGGTAAATTTCTAAAGCTTTTTTAATCGCCCTGCTGTAAACAAAGAATTTTTCTTTATCCAGATCATCCATAAAAGGACTTTCCACAAATTTTTTGTTCAATTCATTTGATAGTGGAGAGATCTTCGGTTCAATTTCTTCAGCAAAGTATTGGAAGTTTTTAACCAACTCCTCATTTGCCGTATCGCAGCTCATTTTGATATATCGCCATGCAAAATCTTCTTCTAGCGCAGCTTCCAGTTCAGAACGGTCTTTCAGCCATTGCTCCAATTCTTCAACACTGTTAATTCCCCTGTTTTGTAATTCAGTAAAAAGTGGTTCAAGGCTTTCCCAGGTAATGGCTAAATCCTGCGGAATATATGTTCTTGGTTTTTTGGTAATAATCATCTTATGTTAATTATTGAATTTTGAATGAGTGATTGATAGAATAATTTAAATCATATTTTATAGCATTCCTTCATTCAAAACTCACTCATTCTATCATTTATTATTATTTGGTTCTTATATAGGCGTCAATTAAAAAGCAAATAGCAAAAACTACAGAAGCATACCCATTTAAGGTTTGGAATGCCCTGTTTACTTTACTAATATCATTTGGTTTTACCAGCAAGTGTTGATAAACCAACATCGAACAGAAAAATACAATTCCTACATAATAAACCCAGCTAAACTCAGTAAAGAATACGGGTAGAATAACGCAGGCTGCCGAAAGTACATGCAGCAAAACCGATACGTTCAATGCATTTTTGATGCCAAGTGCAGATGGAATGGAATGTAATTTTTCTTCACGGTCGAAATCTTCATCCTGTAAAGCGTAAATAATGTCGAATCCACTTACCCAAAAAAGTACTGTAAATGAATATAAAACAGGTACTAAAGCAAAGTGACCAGTTACAGCAATATAAGCGCCGATAGGAGCGAGGGCAAGGCCAAGACCAAGTACAAGGTGGCAAAGCGCAGTAAACCTTTTGGTGTAACTATAGAATAACACTACAAACAGCGCAACAGGTGACAAGTAAAAGCAAAGCGGATTAATGAAATAAGTGGTAACCGCAAATAGCAAACAATTGGCGATAACGAAAATAAGTGCTTCGCTTGCAGAAACTTTCCCTGCAGGAATATCACGCATTTTTGTGCGTGGGTTTTTAGCATCGATGTTTCGATCCAGGTACCGGTTAAATGCCATTGCAGAATTGCGTGCAAACACCATGCAGAGCAGTACCAAGATGAGTTTATACCAGGAAAATGGATTTTCAGTAGTGGTTACGCCCAGAAAAAAGCCGATCATGGCAAAGGGCAATGCAAAAACCGAGTGAGCGAATAATACGAGTGAAAAGTATTTTTTCATTTTTTAAAGATGATGGTCAATGGCTCGTGGCTTGGTTGGGATATAAACCATTGACCATAAACCATCAACTGAATAATTAAAACTTTTTATATTCTGTTGGAACGACAAAATCATGATTTACCTCACCAATAAATTGAAGCACATCATCTTTACCATTTCCTTTTTCTGCTGAAGTAATAAAAGTAGCCGGAATCTCTTCAAAAAATTCACCCAGTTTTTTCTTAAAAGCGGCTACGTTTTTTTGAGTAGTCGTCATCCCTTGTTTATCGGCCTTAGTAAAGATTAATGAGAAAGGAATTTGTTTTTCGCCCATCCAGTAGCAGAATTCAATATCAATTTGCTGAGGTTCTAAACGACTGTCGATGAGTACAAAAACACATTGCAAACTCTCCCTTTTGGTGATGTAAGCCCGAATAAACTTTTCCCATTTTTCTCTGCTCGTTTTAGAAACCTTCGCATAACCATAACCTGGTAAATCTACAATATACCACTTTTCGTTGATGAGAAAATGATTAATTAATTGGGTTTTGCCAGGGCGTTGTGAAGTTTTCGCTAATCCGTGTTGATTAACCAACATATTAATTAAGGAAGATTTCCCCACATTAGAGCGACCTATAAATGCATATTCGGGCATTAATGGCGCCGGTAAAGCTGAAATTTGGGTGTTGCTGCAAACAAATGTTGCCGTTTTGATAACCATAGGTGCAAAGGTAAGAATTAGTTTTGAGTTCGGAGTTGAGTGTTTGGAGTAGAAAACCTATAGTCGTCAGTAATTAGTTTTGAGTTTAGAGGTTGGATTTGAGAACCTGGACCAGTCAGCGAATAATATCTTTTGAAAGGATCGCTAAACTGGAAACTTTGAACTGTAAATGTTTTCCTTATCTCGCAAAAATGTAAACTTTAGATTTTTATGAAGTTTTTTTACTTTAGACTCTATACTTTGCATGATAGACTTTGGACTCCGGACTAAAGACTCCCGACTTTTCCATATCTTTGCCCCACATCATGAATCAGAATATTACTCCATATCAAGTAGAAGATGCAACTAAAAAAGAGCAGGTTGCAACCATGTTTAATAACATTTCGGGCACTTACGATTTTTTAAATCATTTTCTCTCTTTAGGCATTGATGTGCTTTGGCGCAAAATGGCGATTAAAGAGTTGGTTTCTATTCAGCCGAGAAATATGCTGGATGTAGCCACGGGAACAGGAGATTTCGCCTTCGAAGCAATTAAAAAACTTCACCCTGAAAAAGTAATCGGCGTAGATATCTCTGAAGGAATGTTGGATGTAGCTAAGAAAAAAATAAGCGAGCGCAGTTTAAATGAAGTATTTACGGTGCATTTAGGCGATTCTGAAGGGTTGCATTTTGAAGAGCATACTTTCGATGCCATCACTTGTGCATATGGTGTTCGTAACTTTGAAAACCTAGAAAAGGGATTAACAGATATGTATCGGGTCTTAAAACCTAATGGTAAAATGGTGATTCTTGAATTTTCAAAACCACGAGTTTTTCCTGTAAAGCAACTGTATAATTTCTATTTTTCGAAGGTTACGCCATTCTTTGGAAAGCTATTTTCTAAAGATGCCAGAGCTTATACTTATCTGCCAGAATCGGTTGCAGCCTTTCCAGATGGAAAAGATTTTACTACCTTGATGGAAAAAGTTGGTTTTAAAAGTACCAAGCAAAGAATTTTAACGTTTGGAATAAGTTCAATTTACGTCGGAACTAAATGATAAAAAAATTAAGCCTCATTCTCTCCTTATTTATCGTATCAAGTACGGCATTCGCTCAAAATTGGGGCGGAGGTATTGACGATGAAGACTGGAGTTTTGGGTTTAACTTTCAATACATTTCTGCAGAATATAAGATTCTCAAAAAACAAAACTGGCAAAGTCCTTTTTATGAATTACCAAATTCATTTGGTGTTTCCTATGATCCTAGCTCTGGTACGCAAGTTACAGGCGCAATTAATTCGATTTCCAGTAAGCCATCTCAAGGCTTCGGACTGGGCTTTGTGATGAACAGGCGGATCTCTGAAAATTTTGATCTTCGGGCAACCCCATCTTTGATTTTCAGCGATCGAATTGTGAGTTATGAATATGAACTGGTGCCTTCTATTGATTTGGGAAACGGACAAATGAAAAACTTTCAAACCCTTGTTGATAAGAAAGTGCAGGCCACGATGTTTGAATTTCCACTGGGAATAAAAGTAAAATCTAATCGCTTAAATAATTTCCGGGCTTATTGGTTAGGCGGGGCGAAATACTCCATTGATATTGCATCAAAGAAGAAAACCTTCGATGAAGGTGAGGCCGCTATTAATAAACTGTTAAAAAATCAGCGCAATTACCTTTCTTATGAAACCGGAATTGGGTTCGATCTGTATTTCGAATATTTTAAAATGTCGCCAGAAATCAAGTTGTCGTATTCTATGAATGATATCCTTCAACATGATGATACTGCCTTTGCAAATCCAATAGATAAGTTGAAATTACGTCAATTAACGTTCAGTTTAATTTTTCAATAGCCGCACCATTCAAAAAAACTTACCTTTGCCTGCGGAGGTAAATCATCGGCCTTAATTTTAAGTTCAAGGGTTTATCAAGACTTAAAAAATTACATACATGTCTAAAATTGTTTTAATTACAGGCGCAACATCTGGCATTGGCGAGGCTTGCGCACGTACATTCGCTCAACAAGGTTATCAGTTAATTTTACTGGCACGTCGCGAAGATCGCCTGGCGAAAGTTGCACAACAACTTAACAATCAATACGGAGTAGAAATTAAGCAGGTTTTGGCTGATGTTCGAATTAAAGAAAGTTTATCAGCTGCGCTGGAAGAATTACCTGCCGATTGGAAAAAAGTAGACATTCTGGTTAACAATGCTGGTTTAAGCCAAGGTTTAGATCCGATTGATCAGGGCAATACCGATGATTGGGATACCATGATTGATACCAACGTAAAAGGCTTGTTGTACGTAACTAAAATTGTATCGAACTGGATGATTCCACAGCAATCCGGCCATATTGTTAATATTGGTTCTATAGCCGGGAAAGAAGTTTATCCAAATGGAAATGTGTATTGTGCCACTAAACACGCGGTTGATGCTTTAAGTAAAGCGATGAGAATAGACCTTCTGCCACACGGTATTAAGGTAACCGAAATTAACCCGGGAATGGTAGAAACTGAGTTTTCAGTGGTTCGTTTCAAAGGAGATGAAGAACGCGCTAAGAAAGTGTACGAGAACTTGGAACCACTTATTGCTGATGACATTGCAGATGCCATTTCATATGTAGTGAGTCGCCCAAAACACGTAAACATTAATGATATGTTAATTATGCCAACAATTCAGGCGACAGCAACGATTGTAAATAGGAAGTAGTTGTTTGGTTTTTTGGTTAATAGTTGTTTGGTTTGCTGGTTAATAGCTGTTTAGTATAAATGGGCAAATACCTAATCACCTAAAAAATTAAAAAACCAAACACCCAATCAACGAAACACTCAAAACTAAAAACCCAAACACCCAAAAACTAAAAACCAATGATACAAATAGATCAGGAAATAAAAAAAGCCATGTTGGCTAAAGACAGCGCACAGTTGCGAGGTTTAAGAGCCATTAAGGCGGCTATCCTTTTAGCTAAAACAGAAAAAGGATCAACAGAAGAAATTACAGAAGAAACAGAGTTGAAGATTCTTCAGAAACTGATTAAACAACGTCGTGAATCGGCTGATATCTACAAATCACAAAACCGTGAGGATTTATATCAGGTTGAAGAAGAAGAAATTAAAGTAATAAATCAGTTTTTGCCTCAACAGTTGGATCGGGCTGAAGTAGCCACAATTATTGAAGACGTAATAAAACAATCTGGCGCAACATCGGTTAAAGATATGGGGAAGGTAATGGGATTGGCAAATAAAGCACTTGCTGGTAAAGCCGATGGAAAATTAATTGCAGAAATTGTTAAAGAGAAGCTTGGTTAGTTTGGAGTAGTGAGTTCGGAGTCGTGAGTCTAAAGTCTTCAGTCCAGAGTTAAGCATCTTGATACTTGATACTCACATCTTGATACTACTATAAAACAAGCACCCAACACTCTAAACAGTGTTTTTGTACCGTTTTGCGTTTTATTTCAGAAAAATGGCATAGAAATGCGAAAATTTAATTTTACTCTACTAACTTAGTGCACAATACCACAATAATACATATGACATACCAGGTAATAGAAGAAGAAGGATTTAAGTACATTGAAGCTGGAAAAGGCGAAACACTGGTATTGCTACATGGCTTAATGGGAGAATTGAGCAACTGGGAGCAGGTTATTGAGCGTTTTAAAGACCGTTACCATGTGGTTATTCCAATTCTTCCGATTTACGATTTACCCATTTTAACGTTAGGTGTTAAAGCCTTATCAAGATACCTACACCGCTTTTTAAAATTTAAATCACTTAATCAAGTGGTATTGATTGGTAATTCATTAGGTGGACATGTGGGTTTAGTATTCACCACAGCGCACCAGGAATTTGTTAAAGCATTGGTGTTAACCGGAAGTTCCGGCCTTTATGAAAATGCTTTCGGTGGATCGTTTCCACGTCGCGAAAGTTATGATTATATAAAAGAGAAAGTAGAATTTACTTTTTATGATCCCGCAACGGCAACTAAAGAGCTTGTTGATGATGTTTTTAAAACCGTTAATGACAGGTCTCGCGTAATCAGAATCTTAACCATGGCTAAATCAGCAATTCGCCATAATATGGGGAAAGAATTGTCGAAAATTACCATCCCGGTTTCCTTAATCTGGGGTAAAAATGATAAAGTTACACCGCCGGAAGTGGCACAGGAATTTCATGAATTATTGCCTAACTCTGAGCTGAATTGGGTTGATCAATGTGGGCATGCGCCGATGATGGAACAACCGGAAATATTTAACAATTACCTGGAAAAATTTCTAGATAGAATATTACTTAAATAATGTTTGCAGAAGAAATCATATCGAACGAAATTCCAACACTGAAAGCTGATGATTCAGTGCAGAAGGCTTTGGATCGCCTGAGCGATTTTAAACTGAAGCATTTGCCAATCGTAAATGAAGGTGTTTTCGTTGGCTTGGTTTCTGAAGATGATTTACTCAACGTTCATGACCATGATACGCTTTTGAGTGATACATCTGTTCACTTAATCAGCGTTTTCGTTCCAAATGATGCACACACTTATGATGTGATCAGACTGTTAAGTCAGTTACAACTTACTGCTGTTCCAGTTGTCGATCAGCAAAAAAACTATCTCGGTTTAATCTCAATTAATGATATGGTTGATGCCGTGGCAGAACAATATGCGGTAAATGAACCGGGGGGAATTATCGTTCTTGAAATTGGTAACCGCGATAATTCTTTGGCACATATTGCACAAATTGTAGAAGCAGATAATACTCAGATTTTATCTTCTTATGTTAATTCTTTCGAGGATTCTACCCGTTTGGAAGTTACTTTGAAAGTGAATAAAACGGAAATCACCTCTTTGGTCGCTTCATTCGAACGCTACGATTATCAGGTGAAAGAAGTATATAACAATACGCAGGTTGATGATGGATCGCAGGAACGATACGATTCTTTCATGAACTATTTAAATGTTTAAAACCGATTATGAGGATAGCAATTTACGGGAGAGACTTCAATGATACCGTTTTACCATATGTTCAGGAAGTTTTTAACCATTTAGCCAGCCACAATGTACAGCCGGTTTTATACTCAAAATTCAAAACATCGCTTCATGGTAAAATAAACTTACCAAAAAATACGGTCATTTTTCACAATCATATTGAGCTTAAAGAACGGGCTGATGTTTTAATCAGTTTAGGTGGCGATGGAACACTTTTAGATACCGTTTCCCTCATTAGAAATTCGGGCATTCCGGTGATTGGAATAAATTTCGGTCGACTGGGATTTCTGGCCAGTATCAATAAAAATGAAATTGAATCGGCGCTTATGGCGGTGATTAATGGAGAATATAGTTTAGATTGTCGGTCGCTTTTGGTTTTAGAATCTGATAATAAATTATTTGGTGAGGAAAACTTTGCCCTTAACGATATTACCATTCATCGTAGAGATAACTCTGCCATGATGATTATCCATGCGAAGATGAACGATGAATATATCAATTCCTATTGGGCTGATGGATTAATCATTGCAACGCCAACAGGCTCTACAGCGTACTCCCTAAGTTGCGGTGGTCCGATTATCTATCCAGATTCAAGAAATTTTGTAGTCACACCGATTGCACCACATAACCTCAATGTAAGACCTGTGGTATTGCCAGATGATCGTAAACTGTCTTTTGAAGTAGAAGCGAGGGAATCTAAGTTTTTGGTTTCTTGCGACAGTAGAACAGTTACCGTAGAAAGATCAGTAAAGATTACCATAAAAAAAGCCGACTTTTGCTTAAATCTTATTCGTTTAAATAATGAAACTTATTTAAACACGTTAAGAAATAAATTATTATGGGGAATAGATACCCGTAACTACTAAGTATGACGCCAAACAAACTTCTTTTAATTTTCTTTTTACTCACTTTCGGTTCACAACTATCACGTGCTCAGGAAGACGGGAATTGGGAATTGGGCCTGATGGCCGGAGGAGCAGGGTACATGGGTGATTTAAATCAGAACAATCCATTGAAAATTAGCGGATTATCTGCTGGTATTTTCGGAAAGAAAAACTTCAATCAATATTTAGGGGTTCGATTAAACTATACTTATGGGCGAATAGAGGCTAAAGATGCTGAGTCAAGCAATGCACAGTTCAGGGATAGAAATTTACGTTTCAAAACCAGTTTAAGTGAATTAAGTGCAATAGTTGATTTTAACTTATTTAATTTTAAACTCGGTGGAGGCACCAGGCAGTTTAGTCCGTATATATTTGCCGGAGTTGGAGGCGTGTTTTTTAAACCTACCATTAAATATGATGGTGAAAAATACCGTTTAGATCGAATGGCTACAGAAGGGCAGGAGAATGCCTATAATAATGCGGTGTTAACTATTCCCTATGGTGTGGGCTTAAGGTACAATTACAAAGATACCTGGAGTATTTTTTCAGAAATCGGGTACAGAACACCAATGACAGATTATATTGATGATGTTAGCGGACGTTATCCCCTAGATCCAAATAAACAGGTTTATGTGGGTAATCCTCCTTTAAACCTAACAAATCCAGCAGATCCGGCCAATCCAAATTACCTTAATATTGGTACTCCGGGTACTCAAAGGGGAGATTTTAGAAAAAGGGACACTTATCTATTTGTTAGTGTTGGCATATCTTTTACCTTTGTATCCTCAAAATGCTACTCGTTTTAAGCTGATTTTGACATAATTAATGGGATTTAAAGAACAAATAGACTATAGCCGCCTGCCAAAGCACATTGCCGTAATCATGGATGGGAATGGAAGATGGGCAAAAGGCCAGGGTAAAGTACGCGTTTTCGGTCACGAACAAGGTGTACTTTCTGTAAAAGACATTGTAGAAGGTTGTGTAGAAGTGGGTATTGAATACTTAACACTTTACGCTTTTTCTACCGAAAACTGGAACAGGCCCAAAGAAGAGGTAGATGCATTGATGCAAATCCTCATTTCTACCATCAACAACGAAACCGAAACGCTTAATAAAAATAATATTAAGCTAAACGCCATCGGTAATATTTCGTCTTTGCCTCAGCAATGTATTAATGATTTGCACGAAGCCATGGCAAAAACGGCACATAATGAAAAGTGTACCCTTACCCTTGCATTAAGTTATAGTGCTAAATGGGAAATTTTAGATGCGGCTAAACAGATTGCTGCTGCTGTGAAAGATAATACCATCTCTATTGATGAGATTGATGAAAATTTGTTCTCATCTAAGTTAACTACGGTAAATATGCCAGATCCGGAACTAATGATCAGGACTAGTGGAGAACACCGGATTAGCAATTATTTGCTTTGGCAGATGGCTTATACCGAGTTTTATTTTACTGATGTGCTTTGGCCTGATTTCAGACGCGAAGATCTTTTTGAGGCGATAGTCGACTACCAAAAACGCGAACGCCGTTTCGGAAAAATTAGTGAACAATTAAACTAATTTTTCTTTTAACACTTTTTAACAAGCGTTTAAACTAACTTAGCGCCACTTTATACGATAAATGTAACCATCAAAGGGGGAAATTTAATAAAGCATTTTGCTCTATAAAACTCGTACCTTCGCGGCCATTACTGAACAAATTATTTTAATGAAAAAAATATTTCAAGTTTTAATCCTATTAGTTTTAGCCGCTCCGGCCTTTGCTCAAATACGTCCACAAGGTCAGGCACCGGTAACTCCTTCCTTAAAAGTTGGGGGCTTAGACCTGGATTATTTCAGTCCAAAAGAATATATTATCGGCGGTACTAAAGTAACCGGAACACAATACCTGGATAAAGATGTACTTATTACCTTATCCAAGCTAACTAAAGGAGATAAGGTTGTTCTTCCAGGTGAAGCTACATCCGATGCGATAAAAACCCTTTGGGCGCAGGGATTGTTTGATGATGTTCAAATTAATATAGAAAAGTTTATTCAGGATTCTGTTTATTTTGAAATTGAAGTGGTGGAGCGTCCTCGCTTAAGTTCTATTGATTTAAAAGGAATCAGTAAATCTCAAAGAACAGCTATTCAGGAGAAATTAAATGATAAAACCGGTAAAATTGTAAATGATAATTTATACAACACCACTTCTGCAATTGTAAAGAAGTATATGTTAGATAAAGGTTATTTCTTTACTAAAATAGCTTACAGTACACGTAAAGATCCTAACGCAGAAAATAGTGTTGTTTTAGAAGCCAATATTGATAAGGGAAGCCGTGTTAAAGTGCAGCGCATTAATATCACCGGAAACAAAGACTTTAAAGCCGCTAAACTTAGAAAGTTTTTGAAAAGCCCTAAGCAGTTTGCATGGTGGCGTTTCTGGGGTTCTGGAAAATTCTCAAAAGAGAAATATGAAGAGAACAAAGTGAAGATGATTGCCAAGTTGCAGGAAAAAGGTTACCGCGATGCAACGCTTTTAAAGGATAGCATTTATCAACACAACAAAAAGAAAGTAAATATCAATATGGATATTTACGAAGGAAAAAAATATTACTTCGGAAAAATCAGCTGGGCAGGTAATGCCATTTATCCCGACAGTATTTTAAGTAAAGTCTTAACGATTGAAAAAGGTGATGTTTTCAGTGAAGAAAGATTAAACAAAAAATTAAACGGTGGTGGTGAGAATGGTGGAGACATCAATAGTATGTATACTGATAATGGTTACCTGACTTTCAATATCGATCCTGTTCAAACCAAAATTTATGGCGATACAGTTGATGTTGAAATGCGCATGTATGAAGGCCCACAATATGTAAATAACAGAATTACTTTAAAGGGTAATACCATTACCAATGATAAAGTTGTTTTAAGAGAGATTCGTACCAAGCCAGGTCAAAAATTTAATAAAAGTGATTTAATTCGTACCATTCGTGAGATTGGGCAATTAGGTAACTTTGATGAATCTAAAACCGTTCCTACACCTCGCCCTAATCCGGCAGATGGAACAGTAGATATTGAATATGCAGTGGAAGAAAAACCTTCAGATCAGATTGAGTTATCAGGTGGTTTTGGTGGTGGCCGTATCATTGGTACATTAGGTTTGACCTTCAATAACTTCTCCTTACGTAATCTATTTAACCTTAAAGCCTACAAACCACTTCCAAAAGGAGATGGACAGAAATTAAGTTTGCGTGGACAAACGAATGGTAAGTTTTATCAATCGTATAGTTTCTCTTTCTCACAGCCTTGGTTTGGTGGAGAGAAACCGGTAAGCTTTGGTGTGAGTGCATTTACTTCATTGCAGTCAAACGGTTTAAATTCTGATGATGGAAGACTTCAAAAAATTCGTCTGAATGGTGTTACTGTTAGTTTAGGTAGAAGATTGAACTGGCCGGATAATTACTTCCAGTTGAGTCATGCAGTAAGTATTCAGCAATATATTTTGAATAACTATGACGGATATTTATTCAGAAACGGAACATCTTATAATATTAACTTGTCTCAGGAAATTAGTCGTGATTCAAGAGATTCGCCAATTTTCCCGAAATCAGGTTCATTTATTCGTTTTACGATTCAGGCAACACCTCCGTATTCATTGTTTAACAAAACGAATTATGCTACTGCTTCTGATCGGGATAAATATCGTTTTACAGAGTACCACAAATGGAAATTTGATTCACAATGGTATCAGCGTGTTGCCGGAAACTTAGTGGTTAAAGCACAGGCACAGTTTGGTTTCTTAGGCCAGTACAATAAAGCGGTAGGTCAATCAGCATTTGAACGTTTTAAATTAGGTGGTGATGGTATGCAAGGATTTGACTTCTTACAAGGTTCTGAACTGATTGCGATGCGTGGTTATGCAAACAATGCAGTTATACCAAATGGAGCAGATCCGCGTATTGCGCAACAATCTGGTAGCCCTATCTACACCAAGTATGTATTAGAGCTTCGTTACCCTGTGATCTCAAGTCAGCAAGCAACTGCTTTCGTTCTGGCCTTCGCAGAGGGCGGTAACACCTGGAATAAATTTGGCGACTTTAATCCGTTTAACGTAAGAAGATCAGCAGGTATTGGTGCACGGATTTTCTTACCAATATTTGGTTTGCTAGGAATTGATTACGGACATGGATTTGATACCATACCGGGTATCAGTGATGGTGGTAAACAAAACTTTACTTTCAGTATTGCCCAACAACTTGGAGGGTTCTAAAATATAAAGCTTTATTTTAAAAGGGATGTTCCAACCGAACATCCCTTTTTTTGTGGGTTAATTTTAAGATGGGTTTAATTAAGAGATCAGAAAGTTGTAAAGTGAATCAATTAGCATCATCTTCTCAATTGTTAAAAAAAGTTAAATGATGAAGTTTGCTTGGGCTTTAGTTAATTGATAGTATCTTTGTGTAAATTATGTTTAGTATGTTAAAGGAAGCTAGATAGAGTTTAAAATAGTGTTAGGTTATTTAAAACGAGTCATTAATACACACACAAATGGAACCATCATGATGGTGCAGGCCTTTTACATAAGCTTGGAATTATGATAGTTTCATCAACATTAAAACCAAAATTTAATAGATGAAAAAGTATCTTTTAATCGCATTTCTAATTTGCACGTCTTTTGGCGCATTTGCGCAAAAGTTTGCTTACGTAGATACAGAGTACATTTTAAAGCAAATGCCAGAGTATAAATCTGCATTGAGCCAATTGGAGGTTGCATCAAAACAGTGGCAACAACAGGTTGATCAGAATTTTTCTGAGATAGACAGAATGTACAAAGCTTACCAGGCAGATCAGGTTTTGCTTACAGATGATATGCGTAAGCGTAGAGAAAACGAAATTATAGAAAAAGAAAAACAAGCTAAAGAATTTCAACGTCAGAAATTTGGCCCGGATGGCGATCTTTTCCAAAGCAGAACGAAATTAATCAAACCCATTCAGGAAAAAGTTGCAGATGCAATAAAACAAATTGCAAAAGCAAAATATCTTGACTTCATTTTTGATAAAAGCAGTGAAGCCACAATGATGATTTATGCAAGCAGCAGTTACGATCTTAGTAATGATGTTGTTGTAAAATTAGGTTACAAACCAGGAACTGCAAATAATTAGTATATTCGCCCGTTGATATTTTGAAAAAACAATTAGAAAAAATAAAAAAAGTAAAATAGAAAGATGAGAAAGTTAATTAACGTATTCTTTGTAGCAGCAGGATTAGTGTTTACAGCGAATATGGCAAGTGCGCAACAAAAATTGGGTCACATTAATTCTGAAGAAGTTTTCGCAAACCTTCCGGAAGCTAAGTCGGCTCAAACTACTTTAGAAACATTAGGCAAACAAAAACAAGCTGATATTGATGCAATGATCAAAGAATATCAGACTAAAATGACAAGTGCTCAAACTTTGGAAAAAACCCTTAGCGAGGCGAACAAAGAAACTGTAGGTAAGCAATTACAGACAATGGGACAAGAATTACAGGATTTAGAAAAACGTATCAATGATGCCCGTACAAAAGCTTCACAAGATATTGGTGCTAAACAAGGTGAATTGTTTCAGCCAATCCAAGCTAAAGTTGCAACAGCAATTTCAGCTGTAGCTAAAGAAAAAGGTTTAGCTTACGTTTTCGATATCGCAAACGGTCAGGGTGGTAATAACCTGGTTTTCTGGGAAGGTGGTGATGATATCACTGCTTCAGTTAAAACCAAGTTAGGTATTTCAGCATCTGCTGCAAAACCAGCTGCACCTAAGAAATAGTTTTAAGTCAGGAGTCGAAAGTCTCTTTACAAATTCAGTAATACAAGCGGAATTAAGTTAAACTTAGTTCCGCTTTTTTGTTTTGGAGAGATTTGATACTAGAATTATTTTTCGGTTAATGTCTCAACAACCGAAAACCCATGACTATAAATTCCATGGTAAAAGATTTACGAGATAAAACTTAAGCAAATTGGTGAGACACTAACTAGTAGAATATACAACATTTCAACATTCTAACGGGCTTGTAAAACTGTCTAACTTCCCAGCTTTTCAACATTTATCAATATCTTTACCGGAATGAAGGAAACATCGCCAATAGGTATTTTTGATTCAGGTTATGGTGGCCTCACCGTCTTTAGATCCATTGCTGATCAGTTACCTGAATATGACTATATTTATCTTGGTGACAATGCCCGTTCTCCTTATGGTGACCATTCCTTTGAAACCATTTATAAGTATACTCTAGAATGTGTAGAATGGCTGTTTGCTAAGGGGTGCAAGTTGGTTATCCTGGCTTGCAATACCGCATCTGCAAAAGCACTCAGAACGATACAACAGAAAGATTTACCTGCTAAATATCCTGATCGAAGGGTGCTTGGTGTAATCCGTCCTACGGCAGAGGTAATTGGCAATTTTACCCAATCCAACCAGGTTGGTGTGATGGGAACAAGAGGTACCGTCAATTCTGAATCTTATCTTTTAGAAATTAATAAGTTTTTTCCTGATATAAAAGTATTGCAACAAAGTTGCCCGATGTGGGTTCCATTGATTGAAAATAATGAGCACCTGCAGCCCGGAGCTGATTTTTTTATCGATGAATACTGCAGCCTGTTGATGGCTCAATCTGGAGATATTGATTGTGTTTTATTGGCTTGTACGCATTATCCTTTATTACTTCCTAAATTAAGGGCTGTGTTTCCAGATTATATCAACATTTTAACGCAGGGAGAAATAGTTGCCAATGGTTTAGTTGATTACCTGAAGAGACATCCTGAGATTGAAAATAAAATAGGTAGAAAAAAGGATAAATTGTTTTATACCAGCGGCGATCCAGCTGCTTTCAATGAACATGCCTCAATTTTCTTTGGCGAGGACGTGGAATCCAATAGTATGTAAAAAGTTATTATGCAAGCATAAGACATGCCTTTAAATGCCTTTAACATGCCTTAGGTATGGGCTTTGTATGGGATAGGAGTGGGGCAGACTGCGAAGCTCTAATTTATTATGAATTTATTGAGGTAATTTCTCTACCCTTATTAAAATTGAAGGGGCCGTTAGTGCACCTAAAAATGAAACTACCGCATCTTTTTCGGCATTGCTCAGCATTAAGCCTTTTAATAATTTATCATTTTTGGGTAGCAGTGGGTCATTCACCTGTTCTGGCTTAACACGTTGTATCGGCATCCCTATATTATACATATTCATTACACCATCGATATTCGGGAACAAGCCATTGTGAAACCATGGTGCAGTTTTCATAACATTTCTTAAACCCGGTGTTTTAAATTTGCCAACATCTTCTGGTTTCTTAGTTACGTTATATAAACCTAAATCTTCATACTTACGTCCATAATAGGTTAATCCGTCGTTGTGAAATTCATTATCAGTAAACAAGGGTCCGTTATGGCAATTTATGCAGCGGGCCTTGGTACGGAATAAATGTAAGCCCATTAATTGTTGATCAGTCAGGGCTTTTTTATCATTAGCAAGAAATCGATCAAAGGGTGTTCTTCTGCTTACAATGCTGCGCTGAAAAGTGGCCAGGCTTTCAAAAATTCTTTTGTTGTTCACTTCTTTTGATCCGAAGGCATCTTTAAATAAAGGCTGATAACCTTTTATTTTGGTCAGTTTTTTTGCCAAAGCCTTTATGTCCTGATGCATTTCATTGTGCGCTGCAACAGGGCTACCTGCTTGTTCTTCTAAACTATTTGCCCTGCCATCCCAGAAAAGACGTTTGTAAAACCACACATTTTCTAATGATGGGGCATTTCTGAAGTTATTTAAATGATCGTGACCCACAGAAACCTGACGGCCATCTGCCCAGTGTAAATCTGGTGCGTGGCAGCTTGAACATGAAATCTGGTTCGAACCCGATAAGCGAGGGTCGAAAAATAAAATTTTACCCAATTCTACTACCTTCCTAATCGAATCGTTTTTTAAATCGACAGGCGAGGGCGGGAGTTCTCCCAACTCCTGAAAAACGGCATCTTTATCAACCGTTGGTTTCGGCCATTGATCCGTAGGCTTTGAATATATTTTGCGCAGGCTATCAATACTCAGTTCGTCCTCATCGTTAAAATCGGCCGATTGAAAAGAAAATAAGATGAGTCCGGTGAGGGCTAAAGCAAGAAGGGCAAAAATTTTATTCATGGGTTAAAAATAGAGATTTAAGCTGATATTGGAAGAAAAACGGTCTTTGCCGGGTATTTTCGTCATCGTTCTCCCAAATTCTCTCAAGTCATCTCTTCTCCAATAGCTTACTCCAATTTTGATTCCTGCCTGAATTTGTTTAAACATTGGTATACTATAATCAGCTGTTAAATTACTGCCAAATTTTGAAGTAGTATTGTAGGCGTAATCGTAATAAATTACATTTCTCGTAAAGACACCTTCATTGGCAAGGAGTACACTAAAATCAGCATCTAAATATTGATTATAGAGCCCTGTAAGGTTTACGCCCCAGTTGTGATTGTTTTTATTCTGATGGTTGATCCCATAGCTAAGGGAATAATTAAGTTGGTTAAAGCGGATATCATTACCTGCAACACCATCTATTTTGCGTTCTTCGTATTTTTTTAAGCCTAGCCCAAAATTATGTGTAAATTGTTTACTCGTCCATGTGTAATTAGCTTTTGCTGATAGAGAATTATTTTGGAATAAATAGCTATTTGCTAAGTATTTGTTAAAGTAATTATCCCCGTCATTTGTAGCATAACTTAAATCAACAGTTAATGTATTTGTAGCTGATTTTTTTAACCAGAAGAACCGATAGCTTTCACTTACAAGATTAAATTTGATGAATTCAAGAAGTCCAACATCTGTTCTGTAGTCAAATGTTTGAATGTCTTTACTATTTTGAAAAATAAAATTAAAACATCCTAAATCCGTGTTATCGAAAGTTAAATAAGCATCCAAACCATTTCTGGTTTGGTTGTTTTGAAAAGTTCTTCTTTCATTATATTCCTCGCCTTCGCCATAACCACTTATCAGATAATTTGTGAACTCAGGTATTACTCTGCCTTGAGAAAGACTGGTGTTTTTATAACCTACATTAACTTTTTCTAGGCCGTAGCCATACCTGTATGCCACACCAAAAGCCAATTCTTTAGTTAAATTGTATCCTATTGAACCTGCAAGATTTAATTGATAATCGCTGATTTCTCCTCGGGGATCGTTGGTAGAATAATGATTGCCAATTCTGTAATCAACACCTAAACCAATTGGAAGATTGTTTTGAATAAAATTTCTGCTTGCTAAAGCTTTCAAATTATATACTGTTCTCTGATAATTTAAATTTTTTACTGAACCAAAATAGTAAGGATTAGCCAGATTATTTCTAGTTTGATGTGAAAATGATGTACTGTCTTCTACTGTTCTGTTATAAGAGAACTGGCCCCAAAGACTTATTGACTTTAATTGAGATACTCCTTCTGTACTGAAAAAAGTACTGTTTACTTTATTAGCCTCCTGTGCTCTAATCAAATGGCCTTTTTCAAAGGTTTGCCCAACAATTAAATTATTAAACTTAGCCGGCATTAATTTTTTAATGTAAAAAGGACTTGATTTTGCAAAATTGTAAGCACTAAATTGTGCTGAATCTATAGCAAAAAGCTTATTTTTAGTACCGATGTTCGAGGTATCTGCTGTTTGTGCAGATGCGTAGATTACAGTAGTTAGAACTAAAATTATGTTTAGAATGATATTCTTCATTTTATATGATCCGGTATTGTGGTAACATTATAATTATTTAAACCCTCTTGGAGAAGCAAGTGGTAAAAAATCGAAATCCTCAGAAGAGTTATTTGTATCTTTTAAAATTCTTCTTCCATTTACAATGCCTTCTGTTTTTCTAATCACAGATTGCGAAGAATAAATTCCATTTGGAACATAAGTATACAAGGCATCCAAAGGAGTAACCAGTTTTTTAGGTACTCTTGCGGTAGCTACATTGGTTTGACATTCCACACCATCAATAATATATGAAAGGGGGATTTGGGAATATTTATCCGTATTTGCAGTTGGTGTAGCAATGGTAGGGAAAGGATACCGGGGAAAATCTTTAATATCTACTGTTCCTTTATTCTTAAATATCACATAACCCATTCTACCACTCGTTTCAAGAACCAAATCGGTACCGTTATATGATAAAACATTTACATTTGGTACTAATGGATTATCAATATCTGATGCTAATGGACGAGGTAAGAACGGAGCATAATAGGCTTCGAAATCTGCACCACTTAAATCAATGGTTAATGATGGGTCTCTTACAGAAATGGTTTTACCATCTGAACCTGTAAAAGGTGATTTATGATTTATTGCTGTTTGAGCCAGAACGATACTGCTCCCTGGCTGCACTGGATATTGCCTGCCACTACCAGGAATCATGAGAACTGTTCTGGTATAAACATAGTCGTTATTAGCATCTATATTAGATGGCATTCCTTGTGATTTACTCCAGTCGTACTGGCCATTTGTCTGGCGGTATATGATGGATGAAGTCGTATTTTGAATACCTATTGCTTCTGCAATATATAAGCTATCTGCATATAAAACAGAATCAGAATTATTGTAAATTTCTATAAATTGATCTCTGAATAATGCACCAGTAGTGGCGTTTGACCCTGCAAAGTAGATTTGCTTAATTACCCAAGGACCTATTGGGCCTGATATTAACTTAAGATTTATGCTTTGATTATCTTCAATGGTAATTGTTCTAGCCTTTTCTGAAGCATTAAAAATGATACTTTTATTCACAATTTCTCCCGTCAATCTCGTATAATCTGCGGGCAAAACTTCTATAGAAGCAGATATATCGTAGCTACCTGGAGATATAGAATCTAACGAAAGTGTTCCATCAGATTTTGTATAGTAAATGTTTTCTTTATTGTTTTTGTTATTTTTAAAAGTGATTTTTACCTGTGTTTTAGATAGCAATTTTGACAGATTTTCTGAAGCATAGTTAGCAGAAACCAAAAATTTAACAGGATGTATTTCTGTTGTATCACCTTGATATTTCTTGCAAGCACTAAGCGCCAGCGTAACAAGTGTAATAGCGAATAATAATTTTTTCATATTCTATAATTTAATAGATAATTCTGCTCCAAAGGTTGGAACATTATTAGGGTATTTGTAAGTGCCTACCGATGTGGTGTAATAAGGCTGATGGCTAAATACATTGTAAACATTAAAGGCAAACTTGAAACGTTTTTTGATCTCTTTGGCAATGTTTAAGTGATAGTTTGCGATTACCCGTGGAAGATCATTTACAGATAATTCTTGTGGTGATATCAGTAAGTGGCCATAAGAAGCATTGTTGACGTCGAAATCTGTAATTGCAGTATATTGATTAAACCTGTTGTAGTAACCAATTGGAATTCTGGCATTTGGATTAGTAACATTTTTATTCAGGAGATCGAACTCTGCAATAAATGATACCACTAAACTTAATTTTGGGATATGGGTTACACTTGTAACGCGACCATTACTGAAGTAAGATTTTTTATCAATAGGTGTATAAACACCTATATAGGCATAATTTGGGTCGGTTGGTATGGTTTCAGGAACCTTACTACCTAAAGTATTTGATATTGAGCCATAAGTAGTTTTAAATAAACCACCACTGATATTAAATGATGTTTTGATTTCTTCAATTTCCGGAGTATTTAATATGACTTCAAATCCCAGGTTATCAGATGATAAATCATTCTTGAAAGTAGAGTAATTTATTGAATAAGGTTTGGTGCCGTCTTGTGTGATAGTTGGCTTGGCCCCTGCATTAATTGTAGCTTTATAGATAGGTAATTCTATGCTTTTTAGGTCTTGGACAGTGGTAATCCCATCTCTTGATTTTTTGCTGAATGCAGATATTGATAAATTGAATTTATCTATTTTGATTTGTGCTGATAGTTCCAAACTTTCGCTTCTAGAGGGTTTTAAGCCCTCATTCGTTGGTACATATCTTTCTAAATAAAGTAAATAAGCACTTTCATTTACCTTTCCGTTATAGGCATTTAGTAAGGGTATTTCGTAAAATGTTGGCCCAGGGAAACGCTGTGCCAAGCCAGGTGATTTATATGATAAGCCGTAAGCCACACCAAATCTTAAACTCTTACTTACTTCGTAATTGAGGTTTGTTCTTGGAGATAAAGAAGTATAACTGTTTTGTATATCAGAACGAATACCTGCTCTAACGTTTAATGGTTTACCGAATAATTTAGCAGTAAAAACATCTTCTATATAAAAACCTAAATCCTTTTGTGCCAATGCCAAACTAAAATCATAATAACGCTCAGAGCTTGATGAACCTAAAGAAGTATTTGCAACCCTTGTTCCTGATCTTGGTTCATTTGGATTGATGGTTTGGCCCAGGCCTTTATTTGCGCTATAAGTAAAGCTTGTACCAAAAGAAAGGTTATGGACAAGATTGCCTGTACGAAAGCCGCCTGTAAAATCAAGTAAAGCTGAAGCAGTTATCGGTCGTCCATCAATCAATGATTTCGCAGTGTAGACACCCGAATCATAAGTTCCTTCATGTATACCAGTAGTAGTTGCTGTACTGTATAATACATAAGCCTCATTAACCAATTGTTCTTCATAACTCACCTGATGGCCTTCAGCATATCTTAAATTTAAACTGATATTTTTTAAGAAACCCTTTTCTATGCGATAATTGCTTCTATTGGCCACACTAACATTCCAGCTATCAAACCTTGTTTTTGTACTTACAGGATCATCTGCATCTTGTTTTATACCATCTAAGTTTCTGCCATAATCTACACTAAAAGTGTTTTTTAGTTGCCTGGTTTTTCCATAAGTATTGGTCCACATGGCATTGGTGTTAACCCTACGATAAGCTTTTAATTTATCGCGGTTATCCTGAAAGGAATTAACATAGTTTATGCCCACATTTAAAGCACCTAGTTTCGGGCTCAATTCAAAACCTTTAGAAAAACCATAACTGGTAGCATTATCTCTTAACTGCATACGAACATAAGCTGGCGCTTTACCTGCCTGGCGTTCTATAATTACAGCACCATCTGTCAAATCTCCATACCTTGCAGGTGCAACACCTGCAATTACCTCAATGCTTTCAATGTTATCTGCAGGTATTTGTCGTAAATCGGTGCCGCCGAAAGTATAATCTCCGGAATAAGAGGTTAGGTCGTTTCCATTTAGTGATGGCCTATTTATACCACGTAAACTGGTGTAAGATCCTGATATAAATGAACTACCAACTCCACCAATTCTACCTGGATTATAACTTTGCATATTTGCATTGTTACTAATGGTATTTCCATCCATAATGATGGCCACACCAAAAGCATTATTTAATTCGAATGCGCCTTTACCAGTTGTGGTAGGTTCGTAAGCTGCCCTTAAGTTAATATTTTGTACACTTTGTAAAGAAGGTGCCGTTATTTTCCTGTTCGGAATCTGATTTAATAAATCATTTACGCTCAATGCAGGTGTCTGCTCAATCAAATCTCTGGTAATGATTAACGATGAGTTAGTAGAACCTGAATAGTTTCGCTTAGCATTAATCTCAATGTTTTCTAAACTTAAATCAAGCACCTTTAGTTGGATGTTGCCAAGGTTGGTTTCGCCAGCTTTAATTGTTATTGGCAATCTTAATTTCTGATAACCGATGTAAGAGAATTCGAGTGTTAGCAGGTTGTTGACCTCAGAACCATTGATTCTGAAAACTCCAGATCGATCAGTTATTGCATACTGATTGGTTTCAATAACCTTAATATTAACAAGCTCTAACGGCTTATTTTGAGGGTCAACTACTTTTCCAGTGACCACGTTTCGAATTTGCGCCATCCCGGCGAAACAAATCAAAACCAATAATAGTGAAATGTAAAGTTTCTTCAATTTAGACTAAATCTTAATAATTCTGCAAATGTGTACAATTTACACTAACTATCAAATTTATTTAGACTAATTATAGATAATAATACAATCAATAGAAGTTACAATTACGTCTTGATGTAATTAATCCAAATTAACCGCTTCGTGACAAAAGAAAACACTTTTGTTTAGGTTGTGAGTATTTAAAAGGATAACTTTGCGCCTTCATAACCCACACAATGAGTGATCAGATAAAACACGAATGCGGAATCGCTTTTATTCGCCTGTTAAAACCACTTTCTTACTACCAGCAAAAGTACGGTACAGCACTTTACGGCCTTAACAAATTATACCTTTTAATGGAAAAACAGCATAACCGGGGCCAGGATGGCGCAGGTATTGCAACCATTAAGTTGGATATGAAACCAGGCAGTAGGTACATTAGCCGATACCGGAGCATGGCTTCGAATGCGGTAGCAGATATCTTCGAATACGTTCAGAATAAGTTCGTAGATATTCAAGAAAATACTCCTGAATTAATGCAGGATACAGAATGGCTCAAAGACAATGTAAGCTTTATCGGCGAAGTGTTAATGGGCCATTTGCGTTATGGTACGCACGGTAAAAACAGCATCGAAAATTGCCATCCTTTTTTAAGGCAAAACAATTGGATGACACGTAACCTGGTAATTGCCGGTAACTTTAACATGACCAATGTTGATGAGTTATTAGAGCAATTATATGAATTAGGTCAGCATCCGAAAGAGAAAGCAGATACGGTTACCGTTCTGGAAAAAATTGGTCACTTTTTAGATGATGAGAATCAAGAACTTTTCGATCAGTATAAAAAAGAAGGACATGATAACATTGCCATTACGCACAAAATTTCCGACCACTTAGACATTGCGAATATTCTTCGCCGCTCGGCTAAAACCTGGGATGGTGGTTATTCTATCTGCGGAATGGTTGGTAATGGTGATTCATTTATTATGCGTGATCCGGCAGGGATTCGCCCGGCTTACTACTATTATGATGATGAAATCGTGGTAGCGGCATCAGAAAGACCAGCATTGCAAACTGCATTCAATATCCAGTTTAAAGATGTGAAAGAGATTGATCCTGGTCATGCTCTAATTATTAAGAAAAATGGCGAGGTGAGCATGGAGCAATTCCGTGAGCCTACTGAAAGACTTTCCTGTTCTTTTGAACGTATTTATTTTTCTAAAGGCAGTGATGTAGAAATCTACCGTGAACGTAAACAGTTAGGTCGTTTATTAAGCGAAAAGATTCTGCAGTCTGTTAATTATGATTTAAAAAACACCGTATTCTCGTTCATTCCGAATACCGCTGAGGTAGCATTTTTTGGGATGGTAGAGGGCGTTCAGCAGTATGTGCGTAAGCATCAGAAAGATACGCTTTTACACCGGAAAGAGCAGTTAACAGATGAACAACTGGATGATTTGTTATCGATGGCGCCACGGGTTGAAAAACTGGCCGTTAAAGATGTGAAGCTAAGAACGTTCATTACTCAGGATGCAGATCGTAGTGAGATGGTTGCACATGTTTACGATACTACTTATGGAATAATCAACAATCATAAAGATACTTTAGTAGCGCTTGATGATTCAATTGTCCGCGGAACGACGTTGAAGCAAAGTATTATTAAGATCGTTGATCGTTTACATCCAAAGAAGATTATTATTGTTTCTTCTGCCCCTCAAATTCGCTATCCTGATTGTTATGGTATCGATATGAGCAGAATGGGGCAGTTTGTAGCCTTCGATGCAGCGATACAGTTGCTTACAGAAAGGGGCATGTGGCAGGTAATTGAAGATGTTTACACGAAATGTAAAGCTTCATTATTTCTTCCTAAAGAGCAAATTGTAAATCACGTAAAAGAGATTTATAAACCTTTTACACCTGAAGAAATTTCAGCAAAAATTGCTCAGATTATCACGCCGAAAGGAACAGTTGCTGAGGTAGAGGTGATTTATCAAAGTTTAGAAAACCTTCATGAGGCTTGTCCGAAGAATAAAGGAGATTGGTATTTCTCTGGTAATTATCCAACTCCTGGTGGTAACAAAGTGGTAAATAAAGCTTTTGTAAACTGGAAAGAAGGAAATAATCAGCGTGCATATTAAAGAACAAATTCTTTAATTATATAATAATAAATGGCTCATATAATTTATGGGCCATTTTTGTTGATTCGAATTGGGTTTGTCTTGTTGAAGTATGATCAATAGGTAAGTCGTCACAATTGCGAGGAGGTACGACGAAGCGATCTATCTCACCAGAAAGTCCTACTAAATAGATTTCTTTATCCAGTGTAATTGGCTTCGCAATAACGATTTTGCTAGAAGAATCGTCCTTCTGAACTTGATTCAGGATCTTATCTAAATAGATGCTGAACTAAATTTACTGCGTAGCTTTCCGCTGCGCTACAGGTCAGCAAGACGATTCGTTTAGTTCATCTCCAAGAAAAAACCGTCTTTGCGAAGCAGATCTTTCACAGCTACGATACAAATTGCTTTTAGAAAAGCATAAAAACTAAAGTCGAAACTGAAAAAGCTAGTCTTACCTGCAGAATAGATTGCTTCGTGCCTCGCAATGACGATTCATCTTGTTACAAAAAGAATCCTTAAATAATGTTATTACAGCAGAATTAAAATATTAAGCGTAGAACTGAATATAAGTTTTGTAGATAAGCCAAAAGGCGAAAAATATAATAATAACACCAGCTATCTTATTTAGTGTTTTCAGTGCATCTTCTTTAATTTTATAGCGGAGTTTGCTGGAGTAGAAACTTTTTGTAGCATCGATACTTAACTGAGTAACCATGGCAATAAAAAAACATACGAGTTTTTCATTTAACATGTTATTAAGTTTTACGGAAATGATCCCACTTACAATAATCCAGAACATTAAAGTAGAAGGGGTGAGGATGCACATTAAAAATCCTTTCAATACGTAACTTCTTTTACTTACTTTTTGAAGTGTAGAACTATCATAATGAACCTTAATTTTGGAAACAAGATAATAGATCCCCACGGCGAGTAGAAATACGCCGCCAATAGCACCTACATATTTATCAAAACTGGCTTTGTAATCAACAAACTGGCTCCCAAAAACAACCAGTGCAATTAATATTATATCACTAATTATTACCCCAATAGCTAAAGAAAACCCAGCCAAAAAGCCTCTTTCTATACTGGTTTTTATCATTGCAAAAAATACCGGACCTGTTAAAAACGACGAAATAATCCCTGCCCCAATACCTAATAATATGGCTTCAAACATGTATTGTATTGTTTATAATATGCGAATATGCAACTTTATACCTAAACATGTAACATTTATTTTTGTTAGATCGGGTGTGTAAAAATTACGGTTTTTTAATTTTTTTTTATTTATGTTTATCCGCACTAAAACTAAAAACACTTAAAACGAAATGTCAAAAGAAACTACAAAAAATTATGGTACGGCGTTGTATACGATCATCACCGTATTCTTTTTTTGGGGCTTTGTTGCTGCGTCAAACGGCATATTTATCCCTTTTTGTAAAACTCATTTTAAATTAACGCAATTTGAATCTCAACTCATCGATTTTACTTTTTATGGAGGCTATTTTATTGGATCGCTAATTCTGTATTTTGCTTCTCAGGCCACTAAAGTAGATATTCTTAACAAAATAGGTTACAAAAAGGGGATCATCGCTGGTCTGATTATCTCCGCTGGAGGTGCCTTATTAATGGTTCCAGCTGTTCACTCGGGCTCTTTTCTGTTTATTTTATTCTCCTTTTTCGTAATTGCATTAGGCTTTTCATTGCAGCAAACGGCAGCAAATCCATTTGTTGTAGCACTGGGAGAGCCAGAAAGTGGGGCACACCGGTTGAATCTTGCAGGAGGTATTAATAATTTTGGGGGTTTAATGGGGCCAGTTATTGTAAGTGTTGTGCTTTTTGGCACTGCAAATGATGCTGTTGCGAAGGTGGTAGAAATCTCCTCTATCAACAACCTCTATTACATTTTAGCTGGGTTATTTTTAGCCGTTGCCATATTCTTTGCAATTTCTAAGCTTCCAGATGTAACCAGTACGGAAAAAATTGAAGCCAGTAGCAAACCAACCGGGCCATTGGTGGTAATGATTATTGGTTTTTTGATGGTGGCTGCTGCAAGTCCGTTAGCTAATCTAACCGGAATAAGCGCTTCAATTTTCGTTTATTCATCGCTAGTGATCGTATTAGCCGCATTATTATTCGGTTATTTTACAAAAAAAGAGAATGCCTCAAGCTGGGGAGCTATGCAATATCCACAATTGGTTTTGGGGATGCTTGCGATCTTCATGTATGTGGGTACAGAAGTAACCATTCAAAGTAATTTGGGGGCTTTGTTGAAACTTCCTGATTTTGGAGGCTTAAACGATGCAGATATTAAACCGTATATTTCATTGTACTGGGGAAGTATGATGATTGGAAGATGGGCGGGAGCAGTAAGTGCATTCAACCTGAGTAAGTCAGTTAAAAATATTTTAACCATTATTGTTCCATTTGTTGCATTTGGAATCATCTTAGGTGTAAACCATGCAACTGGTACTGATGTAGGTAACTTATATGTTTATGCTGTTTGTGTTGCTGTAATGGTCGCTGCGGTATTTATTGGTCAGGAGAAGCCTGCAAAAACACTTGCCATTTTCGGTACTTTAGGCGCAGTTGCCATGATTATCGGATTAATGACAACCGGACATGTTGCCATCTTTGCCTTTGTAAGTGGTGGTTTATGTTGCTCAATTATGTGGCCATCTATCTTCTCTTTATCCATTACAGGCTTAGGAAAATATACTTCACAGGGGTCTTCATTCTTAATTATGATGATTTTAGGCGGATCTATTATCCCTCCAATTCAGGGAGAACTTGCCGATAGCGCAGGGATTCACCATTCATACATCATTCCGGTTCTTGGTTTTGCCTATCTGATTTTCTTCGCCTGGAAAGTAAGCGGTGAACTTAAAAAGCAGGGAATTGACGTAGAAAATATTACTGCTGAAGGCGGACATTAATATTAATTAAAGTAATTTTGCAGCCACAGTGATTGATTCGCTGTGGCTTTTTTATTAATTTCAAATGACTGATAAATTAAGTTTCGATACCATTTTTATGAATCTTGCTACCGATCTGGCTGCCCGTTCGCATTGCGTTCGTGCCCATGTCGGTGCGGTGTTAACTAAAGATACACGGATCATTTCGATCGGTTATAATGGTCCTCCGGCAGGAACTCATAATTGTGATGAAGAATGGCCAGAGCATGGTTGCGCACGGGATAGTAAAGGAAGTTGTTCGCTGGCGCTCCATGCTGAAGAAAATGCCATTCTGTATGCTTCTAAAAATGGATCCAAAATTGAAGGTTGTACTTTGTATACTACGTTATCACCATGCATCGCTTGCGCAAGGTTGATTTTATCTTCTGGTATTAAGTTAGTTTATTATTCAAAGTCTTATGCCGCTTATAAAGGTTTGACTAGTGATGAAGGCGTGGATTTTTTGAGGAAATTTGGGGTAGAAGTGAAGTTGTTTGGTGTAGCAGAGTAGGTGGTGGAGTTGGGAAGTCGTCGAGATGGAATACTGAAACTCTAAACAATACTAGCCTCTAAATTGGTTACTCGAAGATTTAGAATAAACTCCTAAACCAACTAATCGCTTAAAAATCATTTACTAAATTATCTTTAAAATCTTAAATCTTCCCTCTCAAATCTCGTATCTAATTGGTACTTTTGCGGATGCAAGAAAAAATCATTATCGTCGATTTTGGTTCGCAGTTTACACAACTCATAGCCCGGAGAGTTCGCGAACTAAATATTTACTGTGAAATATATCCATTCAACAATCTTCCTGAGATTACCGAAGATGTAAAAGGTGTTATCTTTTCAGGTAGTCCATACTCAGTTCGTCAGGATGATGCACCTCAAATAGATTTAAGTAAATACCATAAAAAATATCCTTTATTGGCGGTTTGTTATGGTGCTCAATATATTGCCCAACATGCTGGTGGCGATGTGCAGCCTTCTTCCTCTCGTGAATATGGTCGTGCAAACCTAAGTTTCGTTAACCAGGAGAATAAATTATTTAAAGGAATCAATATTGATTCTCAGGTTTGGATGAGCCATGGTGATACCATTACCAGCATTCCAGATCATTTCGAATTAATCGCCAGTACCGATAGCGTTAAAGTTGCTGCATACCATATTAAAGATTCAGATACCTACGCCATTCAATTTCACCCAGAAGTAACCCACAGTATCGACGGAAAAGTTCTTTTAGAAAACTTCCTGGTTGATATTTGTGGTTGTAGTCAGGATTGGACTTCTACAGCCTTTGTTGATACCACTATAGCTGATATTAAAGCTACTGTAGGTAATGATAAGGTTGTTTTAGCGCTCTCTGGAGGGGTAGACAGCAGTGTTGCCGCGGTATTATTGCATAAAGCGATCGGAACAAACCTGCACTGTATATTTGTAGATAATGGTTTATTGCGTAAGAACGAATACGAAAGTGTTTTAGAACAATATAAAGATTTTGGCCTTAACATTAAAGGTGTAGATGCTAAAGATAAATTCTTGGGCCAATTGGCTGGAGTAGAAGATCCTGAGCAAAAACGTAAAATTATCGGGCGTGTATTTATCGAAGTTTTCGACGAAGAATCGCACCTGATTCAAGATGTAAAGTGGTTGGCTCAGGGAACAATTTATCCTGATATTATCGAGTCTGTATCGGTAAATGGCCCGTCGGCTACCATTAAATCGCACCATAATGTGGGTGGTTTACCCGATTTTATGAAACTTAAAGTGGTAGAGCCGCTTAAAACTTTGTTTAAAGATGAAGTGAGGAGAGTGGGTAAAGCTTTAGGTTTAGAAACGTTTATTTTAGGCCGACACCCTTTCCCTGGTCCAGGTTTAGGAATCCGTATTATTGGAGAGGTTACGCCAGAAAAAGTGGCCATATTACAAGATGCCGATAAGATTTACATCGATAATTTAAAAGAAGCTGGTCTTTACGATCAGGTTTGGCAGGCAGGTGCCATCTTTTTACCTGTACGATCTGTAGGGGTAATGGGCGATGAGCGTACTTACGAAAATGTGATTGCGTTAAGAGCAGTAGAATCGCTTGATGGTATGACTGCAGATTGGTGTCATTTGCCTTATCCGGTACTGGCAAAAATTTCTAATGAAATTATTAACAAAGTTAAGGGAATTAACAGGGTGGTTTATGATATTAGCTCTAAGCCGCCAGCAACAATTGAGTGGGAATAAAATTAGTTCAGAGTATTGAGTCCTAAGTTGGGAGTTAATTTAAAGAATAATAGGAATATGCTGGCAGATTAAACATTTGCCGGCATATTTTGTTAAAAGAACACATATGAATTTAAAAAGGAATTATTGGATTTTGATGCTGCTGGTATTGTTTACAGCTGCCTGTTCACCAAAAGTTAGAACAACAAAAAAAGATACCCCTAAGCCGAAAGAAAAAGAAAAGCCTGAAGAGAAAAAACCAGCCAAAAAGTTTTCACAGGCGAATGTTTCTCTTTTAGTTCCTTTTAAATTAGACGAGTTAAACTTAAAAACGGCAACAAAATCTGATATTGAAAAATTAGCTATGCCGATTGATTTTTATCAGGGATTCAAACTTGGGTTAGATTCTGCGGCGGCATCAGGATTAAACTTTAAACTAAATGTTTTCGATACGCAGGACGACAATGCCCACATTTCTCTTCTTTACAAAAACGAACGTTTTAAGCAGAGTAACCTAATTATTGGGCCTGTTTTTCCTGCCGGATTAAAATATATTTCCAATTACTCAAAGGAGAATAATAGCACAATCGTATCACCACTGGCGGCATCCAATCCTGCTGAATTTAATAATCCGAATCTTGTATCTATCGTAAATAATATTGAAATACATGGAGAAAGAATTGGAACCTATATTTCGAAAAATTTCAATCCTGCGAATACTATTGTAGTGATCATCAATCCTAAAAAAACAGATGATGAAGCCTTTGCAGCTCCAATTCGGGCGTATCTTAAGGATAACGGTAAGTTTCTGGTTCAGGAATATGCATCAGCCTTTACGTTTGAAACCAAAATGCAAAAAGGAAAGCGATATGCCATAGTGGTGGCATCTGCAGACCGTGCTTTTGTTTTGCCAACAATTGAAAAGTTATATAAACTTAAAAATTTGGCTTCAGGTGGTTATAGCATCGATTTATTTGGTCATCCGAATTGGGTAAAACAAAATTACCCTACAGATAAAATTCAGGCATTAAATACAATCATTACTTCTTCCTACAAAATAGATTATAAAAATTCTTCAGTAATTGGTTTCATTAAAAAGTATCGCTATAAGTATGGATTTGAACCTGGCGAATATGCTTTCAAAGGCTTCGATGTAGGTTATTATTTCGGCAAACTATTAAGCGATCATGGCGAAGAATACCGCGAATACCTCACTAAAGAAAAATATAAAGGCCTTCACAATACATTTTCTTTTATTCATGACGAAAAATTAGGTTACATTAACACCAGTTTAATGCTATTGAAATACAAAAACTTTGCATTAGAAATTGTTAACTAAGTTATTCCCTCATTTATGAAAGCCATTCACCAGCTGAGCGCCTTTGAGCAAATTTTAAAAAGTTACGATGGAGTTTTGCCCTTACATCGTTTTTTGCCTGCATATTTCAAGCAAAATAAGAAAATGGGTTCATCCGACAGGCGATGGGCAACTCGTCACATTTATAGTTTTTTTAGGTTGGGTAAAGCACTAAATACACTGAGTAATGAGGAACGATTATGCATAGCTGATTTTCTTTGCCATGAAACTCTGAGTTCTGTTGTGGAACAGAAATTTCCGGATTGGACCAATCAGATCATTGCACCTTTAAATGAAAAACTAAATTTCATAAAAGCTACATATTTAGATTTTAATCTGGAAGATGTTTATCCTTATCATTCTCATTTATCTGCAGATATTGATCAAAATGAGTTTTTTACCTCGTTTTTTAAACAACCAGATTTATTTATCCGGGTAGCTGCTCAGGATCAGGAAACAATTCTTTCCCAACTTCAGAAAGAAGAGATATCAGTGAAAGTCATTAACGAAACGGCTTTAGCCTTAGCTAACGGAACTAAATTAGAAACATTTTTGAAGGAAGGAACTTATCAGGTTCAGGATCTGTCCTCTCAACATACCGGTACTTATTTCGAGCCCAAAAAATGGGAGAAATGGTGGGATTGCTGTGCCGCATCTGGCGGAAAAACCCTGCTTTTGCATAGTTTAGAGCCTGTCATAGAATTGCTTGTCAGCGATTTGCGTGAAAGCATATTGCAGAATCTTGATGAACGTTTTCGTTTGGCAGGCATTAAAAAATACCATAAAAAGGAACTTGATCTTTTAAAGAATAATGACCAGGTATTACATCATTATCAGTTTGACGGGATTATTTTAGATGCGCCTTGTACAGGTTCCGGAACCTGGGGCAGAACTCCAGAAATGCTCAGTTTTTTTACTGAACAGAAAATTGCTTTTTTTGCTAATATTCAAAAGTCTATTGCACAGAATGTTATTAAATATCTTAAACCAGGAAAACCGTTAGTTTATATTACTTGTTCGGCTTTTGCTGCGGAAAACGAAGAAATTGTAAAGCATTTAACAAGTACTTTACCTTTGGAACTGGAAAAAATGGAATTGATCAAAGGATATAAAAATCAAGCTGATACGATGTTTGTTGCCAGGTGGATTAAAAAGGGGTAGAATTAATGGTTAGAGGGTTAGCAGTTTAGGGGGGTAGTGAAATATTCACTTAGTCGTTTGTTTTGGTTAAAAATCCGTCATTACAAAAGGCAATCTTACAATTTTGGACGGTTAGGCCAATATGAATATTGCGATCGCTTGAAGATTGCTTCGCACCTCGCAATGACGATCTCTTACAGGGCGTGTGATAAACGAACAACGAGAGACTAAAGACGAACAACGACAAACGAATCAGACAATTAATGTAAATCTCTGTTAACCCTGCTCAAAAAATCCTTTTAAATTTTTTTTAAGGTATTTAATCGCCTCAATCAGAATGGCTACTGCGCCGATTACTAATGTATATTCCTCAAAGCTGTTCATCCTTGGTTAGATTTATTCTTTGACCAAGAGGCGCATTTATTGTTACAAGTGATTGCAGAATGTTGATACTATTGCTGACTTCTATAAGCCTGTGTTGTTTCTAAACAGTTTTATGGCGATGGCTAGTAAAATCACTCCGAAAGCTTTACGGAGGATGTTTAAGCCTGTTTTACCAAAAAGTCTTTCCAGTCTTTCCGTATTTTTTAACACGAAATAAACGAAAAGCATATTCAAGATAATTCCCACTAAAATATTTTGTGTTTGATATTCAGTTTTGAGCGAAAGTAGTGTGGTCATGGTACCTGCGCCGGCAATTAATGGGAATGCAAGTGGAACTATTGAAACTGTTTCAGGTGCTTCTTCTTTAAAAATAGTTAAGCCTAAAACCATTTCCATCGCGATGCAAAAAATTACGATTGAACCTGCAATTGCGAAAGATTCTACATCCAGGCCAATTACTTTCAGTAGCGATTCGCCTAGAAAAAGAAATAAAATCATTAATCCAGTAGCTACGATTGAGGCCTTTTCTGACTCAATGTGGCCAGCTTTCCTTCTTAATTGAATTACAACAGGAATAGATCCCAAAATATCAATAATGGCAAAAATAACCATCGTTGTGGTGAGGATCTGATTTAAATCGAATTTCATAAAATCAAGTTTCATACCAGCGCAATTTTAGGCAAAGGTAGCGCAATTTGTGCTAAAACTTCAGTGTAGAATTTTATTATTAGAAGTAAAATTGCGTACGTAAGGTAAACACATTATCTTTTCTATCCGTTTCATACCCCGAAATTTCAGTCGATTCGTTTTTAATCATATCATAATAAATTACGGCTTTAAAGTGTGGATTGAAGTGGTGTAAAAAACCAAAACCGAAAGTATCAAAACGAACATCGGCAGCTGTTAAGCCTTGATTAGCATTTACATTCATTCCACTTACCTTAGTATTTGGATCGTAATAATCGTATTTTAGAATGAGTTGATTATCCGTGCTATTCAAAGTCTGAACGAAAGTTAAGTATGCGCCACTAAAATTTCTGGTATAATATGGAAGAAGAACTGATTGGCTGTCAGTAGGGTAGGAGCCTGGTGTAGCCGATGTGGTTGCCGTTGATGTTTGAAGCCCGGAAATAACTTCTGCCCGCAACTCTGTTTTCCAGCTTTTAGATGTGGTTGCAAACTGTACATCTGCACCATAATATCTTCGTGGAGCAACTGCATTGATGGTGTTAGCAGAAGAATCCTTCGCCATTCTCCATACCTGATTGCTTTGTTCCATTTTATAGCTCACTGGCAGGCGATGGTTTAAGCCACCTTGTAACGTACTGACTCCGCCGGCTATGGATAATGGGATGCTTTTGATCACGTAGGTTTTATGACTTAATCTGAAAATAAAATCTTTACTGTTGTCAAATTCGGCGGGACCCGCTAAACCTTGTCCGTTATAAATACCAGCATCAAAAACGATATTTTTGAGTTTTGTGTCTTTCCAACGGGGATTGAATGTGAAGGTAACACCTAAATCACGTTCTGTTCGCATCAAAATTTGCGACATGCGGCCACGTTCAGGAGCCTCCCTTCCTGCGGAAGAAAGTTGTAATTCATTTCCAAATGGGCGGCCAGACAGCCCCATTGTTATATAAAATAATTTCCATTTATTTTCATAGTAACGTCCCCAGAAATCTCTTACGTTAACACCTTGTTCAGTTCCATCAAACTGGAGCACGAAGTATGTAGATGGATTGTTATTATCATCCATCAACATATAATCGGCACGTAAGCGTCCACGTCTTAATCTAAAACGATTACTGGTGTATTCACCAAAATTTCCACCCTGATATTCAGCCAGTGTACCATTAGATTGTGCAACCTGATATTGCGGCTGCAGGTAGCCACTAAAAGATAGTGATCCATATTTTTTAGAAATGATTAGTAGATGATTTACTACAGTGGAATCCATTATATCGTTAATTGTTCTTTGTGCATAGGTAGTCGTTGTAGCGAACAATATGAAAACGAAAGCAATTAAAGGCTTACTTTTTAACGGTAGAATGGACTTCATTTCTGATTTTTTTGCAAAGGTAATTTATTAACAATTATTTAACATAAAAAAATCCCCGATTTTTGGTCGGGGATTTAAATAATTAAAAGATGACTTACTTAACGTCCTTCAAATGAGAATTCTTTTTGCTATATCCAAAGTAAATGATAAACCCTAGTGCTAACCAACCAAATAGTCTCAGCCAATTGGTCCAGCCTAAGCCTAGAATCATTAGACCACAGGCGGCAACACCAAGAATTGGAATTAAAGGTACCCACGGTGTTCTGAATTGACGAGGAAGATCCGGATCTGTTTTTCTTAAGATAATTACGGCAATACAAACTAGCATAAAAGCAAATAATGTACCTATACTAGTCATATCTCCAACTACATCTCCAGGAATAAAAGCTGCAAATAAACCCACAATTACCAGGATTACTAAGTTTGCTTTGTAAGGTGTTTTAAATTTAGGATGTAATTCACTGAACATTTTAGGTAATAAACCATCTTTACTCATAGAATAAAATACTCGGCTTTGACCTAAAAGCATTACGAGAATTACAGATGAGAAACCAGCTAATATTGCCACTGTAACTAATTTAGCTAACCAATCATAACCAGTCATATATTCGCTAATCGCAGCTACTACAGAAGCTTCTCCTCCTTTAGTTCTAAAAAATTCTACTGGAGCGATACCAGTTAATACATGGGCAAAAAGAATATATAATATGGTACAAACCGCTAATGAACCCAATATACCAATTGGCATTGCTGTTTTAGGGTTTTTAGTTTCTTGTGCAGCAGTACTTACAGCATCAAAACCTATAAATGCAAAGAAAACTGTTCCGGCTGCTCCGATTACCCCCCAGAATCCACCAAAACTGTGACTAATCCCAGCATGGTCTACATATGTTGTTGCTTCTGGAATATACGGATGGTGGTTTGATTCGTGAATAAAGCTCCAACCCAAAATAATAATTAAAATTACAATACCTACCTTGGTGATTACGATAATACCGTTTACAAAAGCAGATTCTGATGTTCCTTTAATTAAAAGTAAACTTAATAAAGCTACAATGAATAAAGCTGGAAGATTGATGATTCCATTTACTGTTCCGTCGGGGTGCGATTGAAAAGGCGAGTGGCACCATTCGTATGGTATGGGTGATACATGTAATACTTCGACTAGTAGTTTGTTTAAATATTCACTCCAGGCAATACCTACAGTTGCAGCACCTACAGCATATTCGAGTACTAAATCCCAGCCAATTACCCAAGCCATAAGCTCACCCATAGTTGCATAGGTATAAGTATAGGCACTACCAGAGATTGGAATAGATGAAGATAATTCTGCATAGCATAATCCCGCTAAGGCACATCCTATTGCAGCTATTATGAATCCGATGGTAACTGATGGTCCGGCGTTTTGTGCTGCCGCAGCAGCCGTGCGGACAAATAGACCAGCCCCAATGATAGCTCCTACACCCAGTGCGACTAATGCACCTGCACTAAGTGTACGCTTTAAGCCTTTTCCAGAATCACCTGCTTCTTCAAGCAATAGATGCATCGGCTTTTTAGTAAATAAACCCATATTATAGTTTTGTTTAGATTATTCAGCTCCAAACCTAAATAAAAATTACGGAAATGTAAAAGGGATTTTAGCCAAAATCCCTTTTCAGTACCATTATATCTTTGTTTTTACTGTTAATTACGCAACGTATCGATAGTATTAGTTAAAGTGTCCGTAATTTTGTTACCAAGGCGGTCGGTTTTCTCCTGAATGCTGATTTCTTTACGAACTTCCACTCTATCTACTGTTGTAACTGCTTTGACAGCAATATATGGAGCAATAACGAGTGATACGATCGACATTAATTTGATTAAAATATTCATTGAAGGACCTGAAGTGTCTTTAAATGGATCGCCAACTGTATCACCGGTTACAGATGCTTTATGCGGCTCCGATTTTTTATAAAACATTTCTCCGTTGATCATCACCCCCTGTTCAAAAGACTTTTTAGCATTATCCCAGGCTCCTCCGGCATTACTTTGGAAAATACCCATTAAAACGCCGGTTACCGTAACGCCTGCCAGTAATCCGCCTAAAACTTCAGGACCAAAAGTAAATCCAACTATAATTGGAGAAATCAATGCGATTGCACCTGGCATCATCATTTCTCGAATGGAGGCTTTTGTAGAAATGGCTACACATTTATCGTATTCAGGTTTTGCCTTGTATTCCATAATTCCTGGGATCTCCCGAAATTGACGGCGAACTTCCTGCACCATATCCATCGCTGCTTTACCCACTGCCTGAATACAAAGCGCAGAAAAAATGAAAGGAATCATTCCACCAACAAACAAACCTGCCAGTACCGGAGCTTTATAAATGTCGATTGCAGTAATTCCGGCAATACCAACAAAGGCGGCAAATAGAGCCAGTGATGTTAGTGCTGCCGATGCAATGGCAAATCCTTTACCCGTTGCAGCAGTTGTGTTACCCACAGCATCAAGATTATCAGTCCGTTCCCGTACCTCGGGAGGAAGTTGGCTCATCTCGGCAATGCCACCTGCATTATCCGCAATCGGGCCAAAAGCATCGATGGCCAGTTGCATGGCTGTTGTGGCCATCATACCTGCGGCGGCAATAGCCACTCCGTACAAACCTGCGAAATGGTAAGAAGCCATAATCCCTCCGGCTAAAACCAAAATTGGTATTACAGTTGATTTCATCCCTACCGATAAACCAGCAATGATATTCGTGGCATGCCCGGTGGAGGATTGCTGAATAATAGAATTTACCGGTCCTTTTCCCATGGCGGTAAAATATTCAGTTACTATACTCATAATGGTACCTACCACTAAGCCAACAATAATCGCATAGAAAACATTAATACTGGTGAACGCGTAACCGCGAAGACTCAGGGTTTCTGGTAACATCCATTTCACAATAAAAAAAGAAGCTATTGCCGTTATGATAATTGATGACCAATTGCCAAGGTTTAGTGCCGTTTGAACATTCGATTTGTCATCTTTAATGGTTACAAACCAGGTTCCGATGATAGAAAATATTATGCCTAAACCGCAAATAACCATTGGAAGTAGAATAGGAGACATTCCTCCAAATTTATCTGTAACGGTTATTTCCTGACCCAAAACCATGGTGGCTAAAATAGTGGCTACATAAGATCCGAATAAATCGGCGCCCATACCTGCTACGTCACCTACATTATCACCTACGTTATCAGCAATGGTAGCGGGATTCCGAACATCATCTTCGGGTATTCCGGCTTCTACTTTTCCAACTAAATCTGCGCCAACATCTGCTGCTTTGGTGTAAATACCGCCCCCAACGCGTGCAAATAGTGCAATGGATTCAGCACCTAAAGAAAAACCAGTGAGCACTTCGATGGCCGTTCTCATCTCCACACTATTTGCATTGGTAACATGAAACAGTTGTAAGAAAACAATAAACAAACCACCGAGACCTAAAACGGCTAATCCGGCTACGCCTAATCCCATCACTGTTCCGCCGGTAAATGAAACTTTAAGTGCTTGTTTTAGGCTTGTTCTGGCTGCCTGAGTGGTTCTCACATTGGCTTTAGTTGCGGATTTCATTCCGATGTACCCGGCAGTTGCCGAAAATACGGCACCAATAATAAAAGAGATGGAAATGATCCAGCTGGAATGCATGGGAACACCATTAATTTCTGTAATTGTTCCGGAATAAGCTAAAATTGCGGCTGTGAAAACAGCGAAGATGCTGAGTACCCTCCATTCTGCTTTTAAAAAAGCCATGGCGCCATCAGCAATGTAGCCAGCAAGTTCCTGCATGTTTTTATCGCCTGCATCCTGCTTGTTCACCCATGCACTTTTAATCATCATAACAATTATTCCAACGAGGCCCAGCGCCGGAATACTGTAAATTAAATTGTCTTGTAAAAAATTCATAGTTAATATTTGGTTATTGGTTCATATCTATCAGCTTCTTTATGCTATGCTCATCCCTAGCAGAACACTGATTTTGAAAATTTGGTTATTGATTAGCAATATAATAATTTTATTTCCTTATGATGAAATTATTGAATGCGTGAAATTTTGAATAATAGCAGCGATGAATTATAGTGCAGTTGAGCTTATTTATTGATCTATTTAGAAAGCAATCGTACAATTATTATTTAATCAATCTCGACTTGATTTTTCTTATAGCCAAAGTTCAATCATTATTTACAGCTTTTACACCCCGGTCTGCGATCATCCTTCTGAAAGATGAGAATTGCGATCGCCATTTCCTTTGCACGATCGTGTGAACATATTTTCATGGTTTATTTTCTAGGCATTTTGCTAACTAACTTTAATAAAAACACAGACTATACCGAAGAACGCAGTCAATCCCAAGGGCCAAGGAAATCAAAAAAACAGTTGTACAATAGTTTAATATTGCACTATCAAACCTGGAACGCAATGGTTTTGTGTTCATCATTGCAGATTCGAAGCTTAAAATAATTCTGAACACAAAACGAAGTGCCGATGTTTTTTTGATGTGTGTAGGATAAGTGTGAAAGGCCCATAGCTGGATTGACAAAGCGCTTTGGGTACTTTGGCGCTCCAAAATGCGCAGCATTCTTGAACACCGCTAAAAACAATATTAACTGTGAAAAATTACCATGCCTCCGCGGCAAAGAGCGGACGAGAAATCTTTATAAATTAATGGGGTCTACACGCTAGTTCCTGTTTAGGGTATTCAAAGGGCAGATAGTTAAAACGAAAATAGACCGTTCAAATGGTATTTTAATACGTATTATTAATCGAATTCAGGTTTCTATTAAAATAATACAAAGCAACAGGTTCATTTTTCTATTATTATAAATAAATTAGCGACAAACTAAAGCAACAAACTAAACTAAAAAATGGAAAAACTACATGAAGCAGGGGCTTCTAAAAGAAAACTAGGTCTTTTTGATGCTGCAATGCTGGTAATGGGTTCAATGATCGGTAGCGGTATCTTTATAGTAAGTGCCGATATTATGAGAAATTTAGGCTCTGGTTATTGGTTAATTGTAGTGTGGGTGGTTACTGCAGTAATGACTGTTGCGGCTGCTATTTCTTATGGCGAACTCTCTGCTATGTTCCCTAAAGCTGGTGGTCAATACACTTACCTGAAGGAGATTTTCGGTAAAATGATGGGGTTTCTTTATGGCTGGGGGTTGTTTACCGTAATTCAAACGGGCACCATTGCAGCAGTTGCGGTAGCCTTTGGTAAATTTACAGCCTATTTAATCCCAGCTTTAAATGATGCTGCCCCGATTTTTCAAAGTGGTGGTTATAAAATTACCTGGATACAGATTTTGGCTATTTTCGTGATTCTTCTGCTCACTTATATTAATACAAAAGGTGTAGAGAGCGGTAAAGTGCTGCAGAATATTTTTACAGGATCTAAAATTATCGCTTTAATCGGCTTAATTATATTGGGCTTTTTCTTAGTGAAAAACAGTTTTTGGGCTGATAATATGAAGTTTGGCTGGAGCGCTTTCAATAATCTGAAAACTGATGCTGGCGGGAATTTAATGAAAGCCGGATGGGAGTCTATTTCTGGGATGACAATAATGGGTGGGATTGCTGCTGCAATGGTTGGTTCTGTATTTTCGAGCGTAGCCTGGGAAAACGTAACCTTTATTTCCGGAGAGATCGAAAACCCTAAAAAAAATGTGGTGAGATCTATGGTTTTGGGTACTTCAGCAGTTATGATCCTTTATTTATTGGTTAATTTTATTTACCTCAATACCTTAAACAGGGATAGCATCGCATTTGCCGTTAATGATAGAGTTGCTGTTGTAGCTTCCGAGCAAATTTTTGGCAGTGGAATTGGTACTATTGTGATGGCGGTGTTGGTAATGATTTCGACCTTTGGATGCGTTAATGGTATTGTACTGGCGGGTGCAAGGGTTTTTCAAACCATGGCACAGGATGGGATGTTTTTTAAAGCTGCTATTAAAAATAATAAAAATGGAGTTCCGGAAAAATCACTTTGGATGCAAGGAATCTGGGCATCTGTTCTGTGTTTAAGTGGTCAGTATGGTAATCTTTTAGATATGATATCTTTTGTAATTGTATTATTTTATATGATTACTGTGTTTGGTGTGATCTATTTAAGGCTAAAAAAGCCTGATTTGGAAAGACCTTATAAAACCTGGTTGTATCCAGTTACGCCGATTGTTTACCTATTAATAGGAGCCGCATTTTGTATTTTGCTCCTGATTTATAAACAACAATATACCTGGCCTGGTCTTATCATTGTATTATTGGGCGTTCCTGTTTATTTTTTGATTAATAGAAAAAGTGCGAAGCATTAGCTACTAATTTTTATTAAATTGAACGATCAGTCTGTAATAGGTAGCATAATCAATGCTGCCTATTTTTTTTGAAAAAAATCAATTCAAGGCCATCGATCAATCTAATTCTTTCTATGAGATTACATAAATTTGTATACAATTTGAGGAATATGAATACCATTTAGATGTCTGTTATTTAAACTATTTTTCTACAATCTTGTAGGTGTTGAACTTCAAATGATATGATTTTTCAACATTTTATTAAGATTAAATATTCATTTCAAAAGTGTGCCAGGGCATCTTTTTAGCAATCTGCACATTTTAAGCTTAGTTATGTGACTCATTAGCAACTGATAAAGTTTTAAGTTGGCCTGATATTTGGATTTATATTAGCCCATCTAACCTTTATCAATGATAAGCGCATCTTTAAATTTCAGAATACTGCATATCTTTTTTCTAATCTTCCTACTTGGTTCTTTTTCAGGCTGTAATGGTGATCATGCACCTTTTCAGAAAAAAGAATATATGCTTCAGGTTGCAAATGATAAGAAAATGAGTGATGCGCATCTGTTCCTCACTTACATAGATTCCGTTGCTAAGCTTCCGTTAACGAAATTTAGTGAAGCCAATCTTATAATTTTAAACAAGAAATTTTCAGAGTATCTACCGTTAGTGATGCATAATCTATCAAAAGATGATAATGGAAAAAATATTGTGATACAGCTATATCATAAAAGTGATTCGACCAATACAATTCAGGCGGGCGCTATTTTTTTAGTACCAAAACACATTACGGATTCTTTACATATTGCAGATTTTACCCGCTATTTTGGAAGTATTAAAAAAGAAAAGCCATTGATTGGCATCACCGAGCAACCACTGCCGGTTCAGATCACAATTTCTGCCAGTACTGCAATTAAACTAACTTTTAATGATCACGAAAAAATTGAGCAGTCCAAGGTGATCATGGTTGAGGTTTTGAAATATAATTAATTTATAGAATGAATACGCTTTTAAAAATAAGGGAATTTGATGCACATGGAGGCCCATCTAATGTTAAGATGGGTGGCGATGGACATGCACAAACTTCTACTACCGTTGGAAGATTTGTGATCAAAAGCATTGAAAAACATGTAAGCTATGGTAAATATGCGGCATGGTCTGGCATTGCCTGGGGAACCGATATCAGGATTGATGGTGGCGTTGTGATGGTTAAATTTAACGGCAGCTGGAAAAAGTTGACTGATGTAAATGCGCAATGGGGAAAGTATAAAAATGATCAGAAAGGTGTTGCCGATGCTGTACTTAAATATCAACGTACACTTTATCCGGATTCTCCCATTCCAACAAAATGGCTGTTTAACGATTTTGGGCATGTTTCAGTAAAGTATTTTAAAGACATAAATAAGGATCGGAAAATGAATGGGAAGGAGTATATCATGGGAGATTTTATTCATACCACGCCAACAGACGAAGCAGCGACAGCTTCCAGGAAAATATTTCAGTTAGCAGAATCGCATGGTTGCATTCATGTTAAACCAAATGATATAGATACCATGATCGGTAATGGCTATTTAAAAAAAGGCAATACTATAGAGGTGCATCCTTATACTAAAAAGGCTATAGATGCTTCGCACAAGCGGGATACTGCAAAATTACCGTTCGAGGTACATTTCTATCCGGGCATTTATAAAATTGCCATCTATAAATCAATATAAAATTTAAAAATGCTCGCCAATAATCATATTCATTATGGAAAATAAACTTATTGTAGAAATCAATATAGAAGATGTTTCAATTACACATTTCGCCTCTTTTAATCTGGTACAGGCATTTAATCAACACCATTACTTTGAATTGCATTTTAACCACGACCAATTGGGTACCCCAGGGTTAATCAACTTAGATGATAGTCGTGATTTTGTGGGTAAAACGCTCTCCGCATCCTTTGGACATTCACCAGAGCGAATGCAACACTTTGCCGGTTTGGTTACCAAGGTAGAACTTTCACAAAGCCATGGTTACCATGGTGTGTTGATTGTAAGTGGTTATAGTCCAACTATTTTAATCGATCGGGGTGAAGATCTGGGATCTTATCTGGATAAAGATTTAGATGATATTGTAAAACTGGCCACTAAAGATACCCCGACCAATGATTTGAAAATTGTAGCAAACGCAACCAGACAATCAACTATCGATTACCTGATTCAATATAAGGAAAGCGATTGGGCATTTCTGAACCGCTTATCTGGCGAATATCACGAATGGCTGTATTATGATGGCTTGCAGCTGAATTTCGGGAAGCCGGATGTGCAGAAGGATGTAGCGCTCTTTTACGGACGTGATGTACACAACCTGCAATATGCCATGGAAGTTGCACCAATCAAAAATAAACGTTTTGCCTATAATCCTAAACAGGATGAAATGCTGCATAGTGAAAGTAGTGGCAAGGCTGATGGCAACCCTGATCTGGCCCATGCGATAAAGGCATCAAACCTGATGTATAGCAAAACTTTCAATCAGCCGTCATTAATCAGGGTAGATAATGGAAGTGACATTAAAAGCCATGTAGAAAATGAGGAGAAAGCACACATTAGCGAACTGTTAAAAGTAAATGCCAGTGGCGATAATGCCGAGCTGGGCATTGGCACCATTGCTGAAATCACCATGAGCATCAGGCAGGAGATTGCATTCGCCACCGAAAGCCTGGGTAAATTCCTGATCACCAATATCAATCACCAGATTGATGGAACGGGTAAATACAGCAATACCTTCGAAGGTTTGGTGTCTACAACAGAACGCTTGCTGGTAAAAAATTATGATAAGCCTAGTCCGGATATGCAACTGGCAGACGTGCTGGATAATGATGATCCGCAGGGGCAGGGCAGGATTAAAGTGAAGTTTAAATGGGAGTGCCAAACCAACGACCCAACAGAATGGTTAAGGGTGGTGAGTCCCAATGCGGGAAGTGGTGATACCGGTAAAAACCGGGGTTTTCATGTGATTCCTGAAAAAGGAGATCAGGTGGTGATTGCCTTTGAAGAAGGTAATGTGGCGCGGCCAGTGGTGATTGGTAGTGTGTACCATGGGAAGAGTGGTGATAGCGCAGGTTTTAAGAATAGTAATACGAAAGGGTTAACCTCCAGAAAGGGAAGTGCGTTAACTTTTGATGATTTAAACCACGCACTAAATTTGGGGACAAACGGCGCTAATTTTGTGAAGGTTGAAAACGGACCGGGTCAGATTACGGCAGAATCTGCCGAAACAATCGTAATCAGAACGGGCGATAGCAGCATCACCTTAAAAAAGGATGGAACGATTGATATTGTCGGAAAAATTATTAATATTCAGGGTACTCAGGTAATTAATGCCAATGCAGGAAATAAACCTGGGGATGCAGTTAATATTGGCTTAAATGGCACTACGGCCTTAAACCTTGGCAGTTCTACTTATAACCTTGAATCAAAAGGAACGATAATAGTATGTACCGATGCAACATTATCGCAAACTTCAAAAAGTACACAAACAATAACAGGTAGCCAAGTAGATATTAATTAATTATGAGCAGATTTAAATTTTTTGATGAGGAAACAGAGAATAGTACTAATTCTGATCAAGTAAAATTATTTTTAAAAGAGAATGAAAACTTAAACAAACGATTTATGGTTCAAAATCATATTTGCTTTTATGCACTAGGTCAAAAAGTTACAGATGTTAAAACAGATATGATTTGGATAGTTAAATCCATAAAAAAAAATACATTAGGTATAATTGTTGATGTTGAAATAGAATCTCATGAAGTTTTAAATGCAAATCCTGGATTTAATGATATGGTTGAATTTGCTAAAGCTTTTAATTATCCTATGGCTAAACTTGTGTTACAATTAAATGAAAGAGGAAGGGTTGATGCTGTGTTGAACCAAGGAGAAATTTTAGAAAGGTGGAATGAAATAAAGCAGGATGTTCTGACTCCTTTACAATCATCAGACCAAGACAAAGAAGTGCTTAGGAATGGAGATATTCAGTTTAATAATAGTTTAAATTCTATACAAGAAAGCTTGATTTATAATTTGTTTTTTGCGCCTGTATTTGGGGGAAAAAAAATATCTCAAGATTCTATAGTTTATAGTGGGGATATTTTTTCCCAACTTTTTCAAAATCAAAGAATCCCCTATGAATTAAAAGAATCTTGCACTAAGCTAGCTGAAAATGAAGTTTATCTTAATCATATTGCAGTGATAGATAAATACACGTTTTCAGATTTTGGGAAATTATATGCTAAAATGTATAGTGAGTTGTGTGGGCCAAAATTTTTATATGAAACTTCTTTCTCATCGAAATATAGCTATGATATAGCAAGTGGCTTGATAAATGAGTGCGATGCTGTTTTTATAGAAAGAGCAAATGAAAAATTAAAGTATGAATCGATTTATAAGATTAAAGTGATATAATATGGGATCGTTATATGTACCGGATAGAGCCTACTTAGTCTGTTCAGATGGAATGAAAACTCAACAAATAAAAGTTAATAGCCAGAGTTCAATTAAGATAGTTAAGGGAAGATTGGCTGCTACTATCAAGGATCGCACCGGCGATAATTTTGTATGCGCTAAAATGGTAATTGCAGGAGCGATAATAGGTGTCATTGTTGCTGCAATTGTAGCTGCGGCAATAGTTCTTTCTGGGGGTACATTGGCCATTGGTCTCGGAGCAATGTTGGCTGCTGGTGCGGTTGGCGGAGCGGCTATGGGGCTTAATGCTGCTATGATGCCCTGTATTTGTGCAATGCTTACGATGCCTAAGGATTGGACTCCGGTACATCCAAGAGTTACTTTTGAAGATAAAAAAGCACTTATTGATAAATCTATAGTTCCATGTTTATTAGGTGGGTCCGTACAAATACTTTATTCAAAGGAAGCGGCAGAGGCAATGGCATCACTAAACCGGAGTAAAGCAATTGCCAGTGTAGCTGCCATAGCATCAATAGCTTATATTGCAGGCGTAACAATTTCAGCTTTAACTACATCAATAATAGCAGTTAAAGGAACATTCGTTACTTACGGAGCTCTCTCTGGAAGTTTACACCTTGCAGGTATGGCTGGAGTAGGTGGAGCATCGTATGGTGTAAATTCATTATATGATTGGGCAAAGGATGCAACGGGGATAGATAAGTATATCACTGGTGATGCTTATGCCCAGGGAGATAATGGTTATAATCAGATAGATGATATAACAGATATGGCAACAAATAAAAATTTAGGGGCTCCAACAGATGCTTTAGGTAGTGCAACCGATATTTCTAAAAGCCAGGTTTCTGATTTAAATAGGTCTGTGCAGGTTACGCAGACTAGTAGTTCGAGTAACGTTTTCATAGCTAATTCTAACGGTGGGGTATCAGCTCCTGGTACAACTTATTCTCAACAAACAACCGTTTCTTCAAATCAGATTCTGGGCTCTAGCCCTGCGAGAACAGGTGTTAATTCTATTAGTGTCCAAAATGTGGATTATGTAAGGGTTACTCCAAATACAACTGAGACTATAAGATCATCAACAATTACTACAAACTCGACGCAGTTTAATAATAGTTCTATATTAAAAGGTTCTTTTAGTGCATTTGCCGGCAAATACGGGTTTAATATAGCAAAAGGGATTGGCACGAATGCTGTACTTGACTTGGTTAGAGCCTGTGGTAATTGGATAATTGCCGATGATTTAAAAGATTTGCAAAATGCTTTAAATAATTCTGAATCAGCAGCAAGAAATGCTATAACAGTACTTGAAGATGAAGTATAAAATATGTGCCATTTTATCCGTTATTATTCCAATTGCTCTTTTTATATTTATTATGAATAAAAAGGGATCTTTGGAAAAAAATCTTGTTATTAATAAAGCGGTTTTAATTGAATCCAAAAAGATAAGTCGTGGTGCAAGATCTACTGTTGTTTATAGACACAAACTTAAGGGATATGATAATTATCTTGAGGGTACTTATTCAGGTATTGCTGGTCTCTTTATAAATAATAAAGTAAAGGAAATTTACAGAGATCCTCCTCCTGGAACCATTTCGAAAGATATTTATTGGTTAAATCCGGTATTGAAGAGTGAAAAAGAACGAATTGCTTATTTTTATTCAATATTTAATAAGCACAAAGATACCAATTCATCATTATATATATACTTGCATCTAGAGTCGGAGCCTTTTAATAGGTTGTCCTATCAGGCAGATGTTATACAGTATGTTCTTCATAAGCAGATTGGTAGATTAATATTGTTTTTTATAATGATTTTTAATCTGCTACTTTTTACTGGAGCTTTTGTCGGACTTCAAAATAATAAAGCATATATTATTACTTTTTTTATTGTTTTTATTTATCATTTAATATTGGTATTTTTTTAATTATGGATAATCTTACTGCATCAATCAAACTCAGGCTGCCTGTTTCTTTAGGGAAAGCTCTTCTTATCGGTTTTCTGATCTTTGGTGGTTATTTAATTTGCGTAATTCTCTCTTTTGTTTTTCAAAGTTCTATAGATAGCCTGATTGGCGTAAATCCTGCAAAAATGTCAATAATAACTTTGCTCATAATCATATTTATTCCATGGGGATTATTGGGCTGGTTATTAATTATAAAGTTTACAGATTATGGATATCTTAATCTTTATGAAGATCATTTAACTATATCATCGATTGAAAATAAATTGATAAAGAATTATCAGGCCATGGAAATTGCATTCATTAAAATTCAGGATGCTGCTTTTCATATCACCTTTAAAGATGGATACCGTTTTAATTGTGTCAATTTAGGTATGGAAAAAGGTTACATAGAAAAATTATCTAAATTCAGTATTGAACTAAAAACCTTCATAGAAAAAAATAGTATTCCAGTCTCAGAAGGGAGAATTATATAATTGTATTTTTACAAAAAGGGGTGTTTTGAGAAGGAACAAAATTTTGAAAATATAATAGGACAAGTTTAGAAACTAGAACATATTCTTTTAGTAGTTGTTTCATCGCTACCAGCCAAATGTATGCCTAATCTCACTTCTCTGGTATAATGTCTTAAATCTTACCTTCTCAAATCTTACATCTCGTTCAAAAATCGTATTTTTGCCGCAATGGGAACACTCGTAGATTCAGGCATAAAGGGATATAAAAATTACGGTACACATTTACGCGAAAAGTATAAAGGGCAACGCGTATTTAAAGTAATTGTAGATGGCGGTTTTACTTGTCCTAACCGGGATGGAAGCAAGGGCTTTGGTGGCTGCACCTATTGTAATGTAGATTCTTTTACGCCGGAACCATCCAGGCAGAATCCAAATATCAAAGATCAATTGATTGAGGGGATGCTTAGGGCAAAAACGTCTTACCGTGCAGATAAATATATTGTATACTTTCAGCCCAATACTAATACCTATGCACCCGTACATTATTTGAAAATGATGTACGATGAAGCCCTATCCGTAAATACAGAAGATATTGTTGGCTTCTCGGTGGGCACCAGGCCAGATTGTATTGATGCAGAAAAAGTAGCTTTATTAGAAAGCTATGCTGATCGCTTTGATGTTGACCTGGAAATGGGAATGGAGTCAATTTATGATGAAACCCTCGATCAGATTAACAGGGGTTGTAGTCATGGTGAGTTTGTGGCTGCAGTAAAACTTCTGGAGAATAGTAAACTAGATCTTTGCGTGCATACGATTTTTGGTTTTCCCTGGGAAACCAAAGAGCAGATGCTTGGCTATATCCACGAAATTAACCGTTTCCCTCAGATTAAATTCGTTAAATTCCATCATTTACATATAGTAGAAGGTTCAATAATGGGAGCGAAGTATAAAAAAGAGCCATTCAAACTTTTCAGTTTAGAAGAATATACTGATTTACTTTGCGATTTAATTCCATTATTACGTCCGGATATTGTGATCCAAAGACTTTTTGGTGTTTCTGATTGGGATCTGCTAATTGCACCAAACTGGGGGCTTAATAAATCTGCAATTCAAACTTATATGGATAAAGAAATAGAAAAAAGAGGAGTTGTGCAAGGATCTCGATATTTTGTCTAATAATTCATATTTCATTGAAAAAAATATAAAAACCTCTGATTTTTCATAGGTTTTTTGCGTTTGTAGATCTTTTTTGTCATGAATTTTCGTAAAATGTACCTCAATTTAGGTAGTTTAACTAAATTCATGAATTTTGTTTTTATCAAAAACTGCTACCAATATCAGTAGTATTTTCATGAATTTGTATTTAATTGGGTTTAATTTGAGTGGTTTTATAAAAATGTTATGTTTTTGTTAGAAAATTTTCATTTTGTGATGTAAAATTTACAATATGTCGTATTTTTATGAAAATAAATTGACAATAATTCAACTATTTGTATCGGACAAACAAATTAAGCTAAAAAAGATGATTAAACTTTCCTTAAAACAGTATGCGCCTTTCGCGATTTTATTAATCGTCGCGATTTTCGCCTTATTTATTCCACTCCTTCCAAATTTTGATGAGGGTAAATACAGTGGTCCGGATATGGCGTTTATTTTAATTGCTGCGGCATTAGTATTTTTAATGACACCAGGCTTAGCTTTTTTCTATGGCGGTATGGTTCATAGAAAAAACGTACTCTCAACAATGATTAAAAGTGTAGTTGCCGCAGGCGTAATTACTGTGCTTTGGATTGTTGTAGGCTTCAGCTTAGCATTTGGCGACACCATTGGTGGGTTTATAGGAAACCCTTCAACCTTCTTGTTTTTCAAGAACGTTAATTCGGGCGCGCCGCATTTGCAAGGTGGATCGGATTTAACTATTCCGCTATCCTTATTTGCTGTGTTTCAATTAATGTTCGCCATCATTACACCAGGTTTGGTTGTTGGAGCAGTTGCTGAACGGATTCGTTTTACCTCTTATATCTTATTTATTGTATTATTTGCAGTATTCGTTTATTCGCCGTTGGCACATTGGACATGGCACCCAGAAGGTTTCTTGTTGAAAATGGGAGTGCTAGATTTTGCTGGTGGCACTGTGGTGCACATCTCTGCAGGTATGGCCGCATTGGCTGGTGCTTTAGTATTAAAGCGTAGAAAATCGCACATGGAGCATAAAGAAGTTCCACCTGCAAATATACCTTATGTATTAATTGGTACAGGTTTATTATGGTTCGGTTGGTTCGGTTTTAACGCAGGTTCTGCGTTAGGCGCAAGTAGCTTAGCGGTTTCAGCTTTCTTAACCACTAATACTGCTGCCGGAGCTGCTGGTTTATCGTGGATGTTCTTTGATGTGGCAAGAGGTAAAAAACCATCTGTTTTAGGTTTCTGTATTGGTGCCGTTGTAGGTTTAGTGGCCATTACACCAGGTGCGGGTTTTGTAAGCATTCCATCAAGTATATTTATTGGGGTTATTGCTGCGGTAATTTCTAATCTGGTTGTTTCATGGAAACAAAAAACTAGCTTAGATGATACTTTAGATGTATTTCCATGTCATGGTGTTGGTGGTATTGTAGGGATGATTTTGACTGGTGTTTTTGCAACTAAAACTGTGAATAGCTTAGGTGCTGATGGTTTATTCTATGGCAATCCGGCGTTTTTCTTTACGCAGGTTAAAGGTGCTGCAATTGTAATTATATTCAGCTTTGTAGTATCATTTATCATTTTCAAATTTATTAACCTGATTCAGCCAATTCGTGTATCAGAAGAAGAAGAAGAAATGGGTCTTGATGAGTCGCAGCACAATGAAAAATATTCTCAAGGTACTTTATTAGTAGAAGAAAGAGCGATTTATATTGAAAGAAACAGTCCGCTTACCGAACCAATTTCTTAAGCAAGAAACTTATATCTAAACCCAAATAGCTCAAACATGAAGAAATTTTTAATTGCTATAGTTGCTATGGCCAGCACTACGTGTGCCCTCGCTCAAGAGGCACCAACCTCACCACTTGAAATTTCAGGATCTGTTGATACTTATTTTAAGTATGATTTTGCAAAGCAGCCAAATATTAAAACCTCCTTCGCCTCAGATCATAATTCTGTATCGTTAGGGATGATCGATCTGGTGCTTAAAAAGAAAACGGGAAAAGCATCATTCGTTGGAGAACTATCTTTTGGTCCCCGCGGTCAGGCGCAATCATTACTAAATGCAGCAGAAGATGTTTCTTCTTTTCATATTCAAAATTTGTATGTAAATTACGATTTTACTGAAAAATTCTCAATGACAGCAGGTTATATGGGAACGTTTATTGGATATGAGGTGATCTCGCCAGTGGGCAACTTTAACTATTCAACTTCCTATTTATTTACCAATGGTCCTTTCCAAAATGCCGGGATTAAAGCAACTTACAAATTCTCAGATAAAGTAATTTTAATGGCTGGTTTATTTAACGACTGGAATGTTTATACCGCAACCCGTGGGGTATCAAGCATTGGTGGTCAGTTAATGGTTTCTCCTGTTGAAGGATGGACCGCTTACTTAAATATACTATCAGGTGCAGGAAGTGGCGGTTACGGAACCATTGAAGATTTAACCACTTCTTATCAAATTTCAAAAGCATTTAAGTTAGGTTTAAATGCCGCTAATTATGATATTGATAATGATGGTGGTGGTTACGCTGGTGTAGCACTCTATCCTCAGGTTGCTGTGGCTGATGCGGTAACACTTGGATTGAGAGGTGAATATTTTAAATATAAAGAAGTGGCAGGTGTTGCTGGTGATAAATATACCGCTGTCACTTTCACTGCAAACATCAAATCCGGAGGTTTAACCTTTATTCCAGAGGTAAGGTTGGATCACAATGGGAATAAACCATTTTTGAAAGATAATGGAATGGCAGCGCCAAATGCTGGCCAGTTCTCTCTTGCAGCAGTTTATGCTTTTTAAATTTAGTTGTTTATAATATCAGGCCGCCAGCAACATACTGGCGGCTTTTTGTTAACTTTAAATATTACAATACCTTCAACGTAAATCAATGAAATACTTCTTCCTTCTTGTTATTACTTTATTTTCGATCACTTTATTTGCGCAACAGAAACAATTTGCTACAGATGAGAATGGTAAGTTTATTTATTATAAGGTTGTCGATTCGCAGAAGGTAGGTAAAGATGTAATTGTTCAGCGAAGCAAGAGTTTTGTGAGTACCCAAAAAAAGTCTATTAAAACGGTAACAACAACAGATTCATCAATTTTTGCTAAAGGAACATTAATTATTGATAAAACGGTGTTGGTGGTGGGCCATCCAAGCGGCGAAGTAAACTATAACTTAACAGTTGAAGCCAGAAATGGGAAATATAGATTCTGGCTAACAGATTTTGAATTTATTCCTTACCAAAGAGATCGATATGGCAATTTTGTAGCCGCAACTACTGTAGGTACACCTTTAGAAAAAAAGGTAGACAAACTAACTGCAAGTCAATGGAAAGATATTCAGGCTACTGCTTTTGCAAAAGTAGAGAAATTGGCTGAAAGTTTAAAAACAGCAATTGCTACCGATGCTTTGGTAAAATTGCCAGCCAAGCCAGTCGAAACCATCTCAACAAAAAAGTGGTAATGATTAACTATACCTTTCCGAAAATTTCTTCCACTTTTTTATACCTAAAATCAAAAATCCCTTTAATTTTATTTTCAACAATTAAGCTGTTGGCTGCAAGGCCGATTGGCCCCCAGCCAATGCCGTAATGGAGCAAATCCTTCATTAACACACCTTTTTCAGTTTTTTGAAAATGATGTTGATGGTGCCAGAATGAAAACGGACCGAACCGTTGCTCATCAATAAAATATTCTTTGTCTTTTACATGCGTAATTTCAGTCATCCAATTCAGCTTAATGCCAAGCAGTGGAGAGACTTTGTAGGTGATAATCAAGCCAGGGTACATTTTTGTATTGGCCATATCAGGAGTGGTCACATCGAAGGTCATGTCTTTCGGTGTTATTTCAGCTAAATTTAATGGCGATGAAAAGAAATCCCAGGCAGTATCTAAATCAACGGGTATTTCTTGAGTAAATTCTATTCGGTATGTTTTCAATTTTCTACTTTTAAGCTTAACAATAGTTGAGGTGTTTTGTTGTGGACAACCTCTAATTATTAAGTGCTTTAACCGCAAAGTTCGCAAAGTGAAAAGCGCAAAGACTCGAAGTTTGCTGTAGGAAAGTGTTTAACCACAAAGGACACAAAGAAAAAGCACGAAGGGTACCAGCGCTACGTTTTCTCATTTTTTGTCTCGGCGTTAAACTTCGTGACCTCGGTAGTGAGTTTTTTATTTCCTTCGAAATTTAACCGCAAAGTTCGCAAAGTGAAAAGTGCAAAGACTCGAAGTTTGCTGTAGGAAAGTGTTTAACCACAAAGGATACAAAGAGAAAAGCACGGAGGGTACCAGCGCTACGTTTTCTCATTTTTTGTCTCGGCGTTAAACTTCGTGACCTCGGTAGTGAGTTTTTTATTTCCTTCGAAATTTAACCGCAAAGTTCGCAAAGTGAAAAGCGCAAAGACTCGAAGTTTGCTGCGGAAAAGTGTTTAACTACAAAGGACACAAAGAGAAAGGCACAGCGCTGCGTATTTTCATTTTTGTCTCGGCGTTAAACTTCGTGACCTCGGTGGTAAATTTTTTATTTCTTTCGAAATTTAATCGTAAAGAACGTAAAGTAAGTGCGCAGTCACTCTAAGATGCGTAACTTCTAATGCACCATTTTATCTGCACAGGTAGAGCTCGCGAACGCTTCTGGCTTGGCTTTGAAAATAAAACCCATGCTCATAATGTATCCCATCGCATCATTAAGTGCTTTGTTCGATTTGAATAAGGGATTGGTATTGATATCAGCATGAACTTCTAGCGCTACATCATAAACATCTAAGAGGTCGCAAATGGAGTAAGCGATTTCGATAGATTTTTGTACTTCTACCAGCATTCTTTCTTTTATGCTTACTTGTTGTGTGCTTTTTTCCTGGTGGATGTACATGAAGCCACCATGATGTTCCCTTAAAAGTACAATTACGGTTGCAAAATCGGTAATGGCACCCTTCACCTGCGAGTCGGTTCCAACGCAAACTTTAAGTTTGAAGCCATTTTCGGTTTCTCTGATAATAGATTTTTCGATTTCCTCGTGGATAGAAGATTGAATAATTTCGCCACTAAATTTTTTCCAGGTCATACACAGTTTTATTGGGGTTAATAAATGGTAATCAGGTTTTTATAAAAATAAGTGCTATAAATTAAATGTGTGTTAATGTTAAGTTGTTTATTTGCTAACAAATATTTAGTTATCAACAAGTTAGTTATTTGTAGTGAGATTGATTGCAGGTTTATGAAACAAATTTTTCAGCATGTCGTTAATATTATATTGTTAACCTAAAACAGAAATATTATGAGAGCCGAACTAATTCAAGAACTTCAGTTGTTACAAAATAGTAGAGCCAACAAATTTGATGATTTTACCGACAGATTCAGGTCTTCTGTAGATCAGGTTACGGAGCAGGTACATTCTTCTGTTTTGAACAGGGGAAAAATGTTATTGCTTTTAGAGAAAGGCTTAAATTTTTCTTTAATCAGAAGATTTAAAACAAAGTTTTTCAAGTTCTAAGCTGCTATAACTTCTTGCAGGTTTATTAAATGTTTATCTTTGGCATAATGATAGAAAATGCCTTAAAAAGATTAAACATTACTGCGCTTAATGAAATGCAGGAAGCTGCTGTTAAGCAAGGAAAACTTGGTCACGATATATTATTGATTGCGCCAACTGGCTCAGGCAAAACACTGGCATTTTTACTTCCGTTATTGCTTAGTCTAAAGGCGGATGTCAAGGGGGTACAAGCATTAATTTTAGTGCCCTCAAGAGAGCTTGCTTTGCAAATTGAGCAGGTTTTTAAGCAGATGGGTACGCCTTTTAAAGTAAACTGCTGTTACGGAGGCCATGCCGTAAGGGTAGAAAAAAATAACCTTGCGCATCCGCCAGCAGTATTAATTGGAACACCTGGGCGTATTGCTTATCACCTCGAAAATCATAATTTTGATGAATCTTTCATTGAGACACTGGTTTTAGATGAATTTGATAAATCGCTTGAGTTCGGTTTCGAAAAAGACATGTCGTACATTATCGGATCACTTTATTCATTAAAGCAAAGAATACTCACCTCGGCGACTAAAATGGAAGAGATTCCAGCCTTTGTTAAGTTGAATAAACCTGTGGCTATCGATTTTTCAAAAAACATACAGATTAAGCCTGATTTAAAACTGAAGAAGATTACATCACCTGCAGCAGATAAACTGGATGCGCTATTTAAACTTTTAAGTAAAATAGGATCGAAAAATACACTTGTATTCTGTAATCACCGGGAAACGGTCGACCGGATCAGTGATTTACTTTTTGAAAACGGGTTGGCACATAATGTTTTTCATGGTGGGATGGAACAATTTGATCGTGAGAAAGCGTTACTTAAATTTAGAAACGGGAGTCATAAAATTTTAATCACTACAGATTTGGCAGCCAGAGGCCTGGATATTCCGGAGGTAGAATTTATTGTGCATTACCAATTGCCCTATACCGAAGATTCTTACATTCATAGAAATGGCAGAACGGCGAGGATGAATGCGAAGGGAACTGCTTATGTTGTGCTTACGCCAGAAGAAAATTATAAATACCTGCCAGAAGATATTCAGGAAGAAGATTTATCCAAAAATTATAAATTACCTGAGGCGAGTGACTGGGTAACGCTATATATTCCGAACGGAAAGAAAGATAAAATTAACAAAGTAGATATTGTGGGGGTGTTCCTTAAAAAGGGTGAACTGGAAAAAGATGATTTGGGATTAATTGAGGTGAAAGATTCTGCCAGTTACATCGCCGTTAAACGGGATAAGGTTGAAAAACTCTTGAAAGTGTTGAGTAATGAAAAAATTAAAGGCAAAAAACTTAAACTGGAGATAGCGAGTTGAGGTAGTTCATTGGTTCATTTGTCATTAGTTCATTGGGTAATTCGCAACATTATAACCTTCCAACTTTACAATCTCTAATAACTTTTTAAACATTCACTCACTCAACCCTTCTACAATTCAATAATTATAAAATATGAGCAACAACGATATACTTAAAAAATTAAGAGTAGCATTATCACTTAAAACGGATGACATCATCACCATCTGTGATTTGGTTGGTTTTAAGGTTACCAAAGCAGAATTAGGTGATATTTTCAGAAACGAAGATCATGAAAACTTTAAGCCATGCGGCGATCAGATTCTTCGGAACTTTTTAAATGGCTTAGTTATTTATAAGAGAGGACCGAGAGAAGAGAAAAAATAGTGTTATTCAACCTAAAACGTTTTCAATGAAAAACTATTTATTCTTAGCGCTACTCGCACTATGCTCCTGTAATAATTTTGCACAACAAGCTGATTCTAAGCAGAAAGAAGACTTTTCTGATGATTGGGCTGCTTTATCTAAATATAAAAAAGAAAATGCTGCCTTGCCTGCCCCCGTGAAAGGGGAAAACAGGGTTGTCTTTTTAGGAAGTTCCATATTTGAGTTTTGGAAAGAAAAGGATCCGAAGTATTTTAGTAATCAATCTTATATCGATCGGGGAGTAAGCGGACAAATTTCGCCGCAATTGTTGCTGAGGTTCAGGCAAGATGTGATTAATTTGAAACCTGCAGCAGTAATTATCTTGGCGGGTAGCAACGATATTGCCGGTAACAAAGGGCATGTGACAAACGAAGGCATTATGGATCACATTAAATCGATGTCTGAGTTGGCCAGGCTTCATAACATCAAAGTAATTCTTTGTAAATACCTGCCTATTTACGAATACCCATGGAACAAAAGTATTAAGCCAGCCGAAAAAATTGTCGATTTAAACAATATGATTGAAGCTTATGCGAAAAAAAATAATTTCACCATTCTTGATTATTGGACGCCTTTGGTTGATCAGCGTAAAGGACAAAAAGCAGCGCTTACAGTAGATGGTGTACATCCTAATTTAGCAGGATACAAAATTATGGAAGAAGTAACTGAAAAAGCAATCGATCAGGCCTTAGGCGGAAAGAAATAAATCATTTTAACCCACAAGAAAGTTTGTGGGTTATTTTTTGTATTAAACTTTCAATAATATTTGAAAATACAGAAAGTTATATTTATCTTTATATCGTAATAGGAACAGCAGTTATTTTGATGACGGAAGTTCAGTCTCACGGTTGAATTTAGCATTGTTCCATTAAAAAACAATTGGGTATTGTTAAATCGAATCAAGATGAATTACAATTTAATAGGATACAGCGTTTTTATCACAGTGATTGTTTTTATCATCGTTATTGTTGGGAGAATTTGCTATCAAAATGGTAATATCTTCGTCGCTGCGCTTATTCCCGATCATTTAGATCTATGTCAGCAGATTAATAAAACACTTCTTGTTTGTTATTACCTCGTTAACATTGGCTATTGTACCATGACGCTCGTAAGTTGGGATACGGTTACTTCGCCATTGCAATTGATAGAGATACTGGCTATAAAATTCGCGGTGATTATCTGTATTTTATCTGTGCTGCATTATTTAAATATTTTTTTGCTTACCAACACCATTCATAAATTAATTAAATAACAATCTAAAAATTTAGTCATGGAAACTACCAAAATTTTAATCGGTTATGCTATTTATTTACCAGTAGCGCTATTCTTAACACTATACGTTTCAAAAACATTATTTAAAAACAGTAAAATTTATATGCTCGATATTTTTAAGGGAAGGGAAGAGATTGCTGCTGCTACCAATAAACTTTTTGAAACAGGCTTTTATTTATTGAATATTGGATTTGCCTTGCTTATTATGAAGATCACGATCTATACTAATAGCTATCAGCATTTGGTAGAAGCGCTAGGTTCTAAAATTGGTGGCTTTTCTATCTACCTGGGGATCATGTTATTTCTTAATCTTTATCTCTTTTTTAGAGGTAAAAGAAAATCGAATCAACCTTTAAAACCTGAGTCATTCCCTCCAACTTTCGTAGGACAATAAATAAAAAAAGCTTTGACAGCTTTCTGGCAAAATGCCAAAGAAAGTTGTCAAAGCTTAACATTAATATGAAATAGGGCTTATACTTATCGCTAACTCACTGGTTGGTGGCTCACCAAACCAACCGATAAATGAAAGTATTAATCTAATTTTTTATATCTGATTCGTTTTGGCGTTACATCACCTAAACGTTTCTTACGGTTTTCTTCGTAATCAGAATAATTTCCTTCAAAGAAATATACTTCAGAGTTTCCTTCAAATGCCAGGATGTGCGTACAAATTCTGTCTAAGAACCACCTATCGTGACTAATCACTACTGCACAACCGCCAAAGTTTTCTAATGCTTCTTCTAAAGCACGTAATGTGTTAACGTCGATATCATTGGTTGGCTCATCGAGTAACAGTACGTTTGCCCCTTTTTTCAAAGTAATAGCTAAGTGAACCCGGTTACGTTCTCCACCAGATAGAATACCTACTTTTTTCTGTTGATCGCCACCATTAAAGTTAAATTTAGAAACATAGGCACGCCCATTCACGGCTTTGGTGCCCAGTTGAATATTGTCTAGCCCATCGGTGATATTTTCATAAACGGTTTTATCTGCATCCAAATCATTGTGCATCTGATCTACATAACCCAATTCTACGGTATCCCCAACACGGAAAGTACCATTGTCTGGTTCTTCCTGACCAGTAATTAACCTGAAAAGCGTGGTTTTACCTGCTCCATTTGGGCCAATGATTCCTACAATTCCAGCTGGGGGAAGTGAGAAGTTCAGGTTATCAAATAAAATTTTATCGCCGTAAGCTTTTGTTACATTTGTCGCTTCAATCACCACATTACCCAAACGTGGCCCGGCAGGAATGAAAAGTTCCAGTTTATCTTCTCTTTCTCTTCCATCTTCTGATGCTAATTTATCGTAGTTTGCTAAACGTGCTTTTGATTTTGCGTGGCGGGCTTTTGGGGCCATTCGCACCCATTCCAACTCACGTTCCAGCGTTTTCTGGCGTTTGCTTTCTGTTTTTTCTTCCTGAGATAAACGTTTAGCTTTTTGCTCTAACCAGCTGCTGTAATTTCCTTTCCATGGAATTCCTTCACCGCGGTCTAATTCCAGAATCCATCCGGCTACGTTATCCAAGAAATACCTATCGTGGGTAACGGCAATTACAGTTCCTTCGTAATTTTTCAAGAATTGCTCTAACCAATCGATACTTTCGGCATCCAGGTGATTGGTAGGCTCATCCAATAACAATACATCTGGCTTTTGTAATAATAAGCGGCACATGGCTACCCGACGACGTTCTCCTCCTGAAAGTACGCCGATTTTAGTTTCTGGATCAGGGCAACGCAAGGCATCCATGGCTCTTTCCAATTTAGAATCGAGTTCCCAGGCACCTATAGCATCAATTTTATCTTGTAATTCACCTTGTCTGGCCATTAATTTATCCATGGCATCAGGATCAGAATAATTTTCTTCCAGTCCGAAGGCTTCATTTACCTCTTCGTATTCTTTTAATGTTGCAATTACATCAGCAACGCCTTCTTCTACTACCTCACGGACGGTTTTTTCCGGATCAAGAATTGGCTCTTGTGCTAAGTAACCCACCGAATAACCTGGAGAGAAAACCACTTCACCTTGATAGGCTTTATCTAAACCAGCAATAATTTTTAATAGCGATGATTTACCTGAGCCGTTTAAACCAATTACGCCAATTTTAGCGCCGTAAAAGAAAGAAAGGTAAATATTTTTTAAAACCTGTTTTTGTGGGGGGTAAACTTTGTTTACACCCGCCATTGAAAAGATTATTTTTTCGTCAGACATAATTAAAAGATTTGAAGCGCAAAGATACTTTTTTAAGGCGGAAGGTAAAAGGCTGTGGGTGATTGGTGAAAATTTAGAGAATCAATCTTTTATGGGGCTTTGTATTTATAATAGTTATTTAAAGTAATCAGTTTTTGCATTTTAGTGACAGAATTATGAGAGTTATTCCGACAATAAAAAGGCCCATTCTAAATCAAATGAACCTTTTTTGTTTCTACAGCAGAAAATTTGTTCACACTATAATAATTGCGCTTTTTGCTACAAAGTTTAAAGAGTGAATTTTCTAATCAGCCGTTATTAGTATCCAGCAAGAATTTCTCTAGCGGTTAATTGTCGTCTGTACGACAATATCTCATTCATGCTCTTAGGATCATTCCGCCTATCTTCTACATTAACACTTCTGTCGTTTGTCCATTTTAAACCGCCCTTAATGCATTTCATTTCTGCATTTGATAGTACTTTTTCTTTTAAATTTTTCATGATTAATGTTTTTAAGTGAATTACCAATTTCAATAAAAAACTTAAAATCCTTACATTGCAATTTACAAGTGCCTGTTTTGGAATGTTTTTCGTGTATAATTCTCCAATATTTGTAAAGTTGAAGCACAAATAAATATTGTTAACCTCTATGTCATCTTTAAAATCTTCGCATGGTTTATTATTCGCTATTTCAGCGGTTAATAAATCCAAATACAAACCAAGACTTTCCTGAACGTGGGCAGTAAAGAGCCAATGAAAAAATTATAAAAACATCAAATCACCCCTAACAAAATAAGCTTTCCTTCAGCACGTCCTAAGTGCTGAATATTCCGCAAGGTTTATCATCTGAAATGAAAAATGGCCACAGTTTTTATACTGTGGCCATTTTTTTGGTTTAAAATTGCGATCGATTAAAAACCTAGACCTAAAGCAAAACCTCTGGCTGCATTTGAAATAGTCGCTCCAGCTGTTGCAACACCAGTTGATAAGTTTACACTATAAACTCTTTGGGTTCCGCCAACGGTAAATAAGCCATAAGCCAACCCGCTTGTTCCACCAATATCAAAACCGTTGTTTGATTCTACATTAATACCCAAAGCTCCAACGTCTACTAAAGTTCCAATATTTGGTGGATCTTGTCTGTATAATCTATCGCCTGCTGCATCAATATCAAATAATACAGTGGCAGTTGCACCTTGAAAATTATTGGTGTAAGCCGCACCAGAGATGGCAGCAGTTGCTAAACTGATGTTGCCATCAACGGTTACACTTCCATCATTTGGATTGAAACGTAAATTCTGACCTAAATTACTTACGATACGAATTCTATCTACAGTAGGATTAAAATCGAAACCAAACTGAGTACCATTTAACAAGGTGCTCAGTGGTGCAGTACCAACAGCTACAGATGCACCAGAAGACATATTGATGGTATAAATTCGGCTTGAACTACCTAAAGCATAAAGTTGACCATTTAATGGACGAAGATCGATGCCTAAAATACTTTCACCACCCTGAATGCCGGTGATTGTTTTTACACTGATGGTCGGCGTGGTTGATAACGGGTTGAAAATTAATAACTCATTGTTGTTAGATACAGCATATGCTACAGTTTCAGTTGGGATGGCCAAACCAGTAATGTTAACTGGTAAATTTCCTACTTTAGCTGCTTTACCACTATTGATGTCTATGGTGTATAAGCTAGAAATGCCACCAACTTTTAAGGCTGCAAGTGCTGCTGTTCCATCAGGATTAATATCAAATCCACCCATTTCGTCTACGTCGAAACCTAAGTTTCCAACTTCTACTAATTTTCCATCATTAGGCGGATCTTGTTTATACAGTTTATCTGTCGCAGCATCAATGTCGAAAAGCACTGTGGCAGTAGCACCAGCTCTATTCTGAGTATAGGCTACATCAGAAACTCTAGCATTAATTACCCCGTTAATTACACCATCTGTTGCTGCAACAGATCCTGTTTCTGGATTCAGGCGTAAATTTTGTCCTGTATTGGTGACTACACGAATGCGATCTACTGTTGGGTTAAAATCGAAACCTGCTGATGTACCGCTTAAAGCAGGTATAAAAGGAGTCGAAGAAATTGATCTCGCTACACCAGTTCTTTGATCAATTACATATAATCTACTCGTACTTCCCAAACCATATAGTTGACCTGTGGCCGGACGGAAATCAATGCCTAGAATGGTTTCGCCAGTTTGTAAGCCGCTTATATTTACTGTAGAGGTAATAGTAGATGGGTTTTTAGCATTTATCAGATGTAATTTGCTATCGGATGTTAGCGCATAAAAATTAACGTCTGGTCCTGGAGTGAGCATTTCCTGGGCAATGTTTCGGTCTTTTTTGCAGGCAGAAAATAAAATTGGGGTCATAATAGCGCATATGGCTACTACGATTAAATGTTTAATTTTAATCATGTTTTTAATGTTTAATGTTATGAATAAGGATTTTTTTGAAATAGTATTAGGTAAATCTATTTCGGAGGTTGTTCAGGTATTTGTAAATGGCAGTGTATCAGATTAAACATGCCGTGGAATTGGCTGTTTATGGAGTGATGAAGATCATTGAAATCGACTTCGTTCATTCGGATGAGCAGTAAATCTGCCAGTTTATCTTTGTCTTCTAATTGATTTTGCTTTTCAGAAGATTCAGATTTTTCTGATGAATCACCAGCTGAACTTTTAAAAATTTCTTTAGTGGCTTTAGGCAAAGGCATGGCATATATAAAAATCCTGCCTGTAAAAACAGTTAGCAGAATTAATACAATGAAAAACCTTTGGTAAAGTGCTGACATATTAAAAGCTATATTTCTTTCGATTCAAAAGCATCTACGTAAAAAAAAATAAGTTAGATTTTTAAGGATTGTTTAATTGTGATGGATTGAGTTAAAATGAAAGTTATGTTTATAAGATTTCAGTGTTAGTCACCTTACCTTTCAGATATCCTCTTAAAAAAAGAGATGAGTAGCGATCATTGTATACATCTAATACTTGCAAGGCCAAACCACTGTTTCCCAGAATCTGATTGTAGCGTCTCGCTACGACTCAAAGCATATAGCGATCGCATTAAGATTCTTCGTCGTGCCTCCCCGCAAAGACGATGTGTCGAGAAGTAGCGATCGCTATAACCACCCTACAAAGCCAAACCACTGTTTCTTCGTTCTGCTCTTAGACTGGTATGGTCAATTTTTCGGGATGGCACTGTCCCAGCCAAACCACTGACTTGAACAGAAAAACGGCGCAGCCCTCATGAATATCATTAAAAATATAAAACTATATGAATAATTGCGAGCCGGCACTTTTGTTCCTTTTGGTGTCAAAAGAAAATGAGGCCGTCCGGCAGGACTAGATAAATTTCTTTATTTAACGACTACTCCTTGTTTAAAATTGATTTTTTTTTGTCTTAGCCAGACGGGCGTCTTTCTTTTTCTTGGCAAAAAGAAACAAAACCCAAGGCTTGCATCCTTTCTTGAATAGCAGCATCAAAATTCTTATAGCGGCAATATGAGGCTTAGCCATTACTTAGACTCGCCCTCGCTGCATATTTCCTTGGTTATTCGGATTACAAAAGTTTGTGCAAGAATTTCACTGTGCTCTTCGGCGAAATCATGCTAGGCCGGATAACGTGCTTGGATGAAAATAATGGTATATGAAAGTTTGTTCAGCGTAATGTATATAGCTATCGCTATAAATATCCAACAAAGCCAAACCACTGTTTCTTCATTCTGCTCTTAGACCGGCATGGTCAATTTTTTGGGATGGCACTGTCCCAGCCTACCTACTGACTTCCACAGAAAAACGGCGCAGCCCTCATGAATACTTTTAAAAACATATGAACTAGATGAATAATTGCGAGCCGGCACTTTTGTGTTTTCACATGTGTTTATTAGTTATTTTGTCTTCAAGCTAGCTCTGCTGGTCTTTGGTGTCAAAAGAAAATGAGCCCGTCCGGTCAGGACAAAATAAATCTTTTTTATTAAGGATTATTCCTTGTCCAACAATGACATTCACATTAATCACTTCATCAACAAAATTCCTGAAACAAAAAGCTTTAAGGCAAGGTTATTTCAGTATTGCGATCTAAAATGGAACTACTTTTTTAAATCAACTATAAATTTCTTTGTTTAGTTATAAAAGGATGTCACAATCCCTTTGTTTTTCTGTCAAAACTTGTAAATTGCATAGATTATAAGATACAATTTGTCAGTTTTATTCAATAGAAAAATCCTTACACTAAACCGACAAAAATTAAATGTAGTTGAAGTGCCAAATTCAAAAGCACTTTTAAAACCTTTAAAATAGATATTACGTAGATATATATCAGGATAAGCATATTTACAGCCACTATATTCTTACATAAATTTTTAGGGTAGCGATGGTTCAAAAGGCTGTTTATCTACCCACATGGCGCAATTGTTGATAAAATAAAGAAAACGGTACTATCTCTTTTTATAATTAATTTTATAGTTTAGGGACGTAGCTGTTAAGAAAGGTATTATGGAAGCAAAATTTTCACCACAGGTTAAAGATGTAATCTCTTTTAGTAGGGAGGAAGCTCTCCGTTTAGGGCATGATTACATTGGAACCGAGCATTTATTATTGGGCCTCATCCGCGAAGGCGATGGTATGGCTATCAAAATTTTAAGATCGTTAGGAGTTGATACCGGTAAATTGCGCCGCTCAATTGAAGATGCTGTTCGCGGTACTTCGAGCGTTACAGTTAATTTAGGTAATATTCCGCTAACGAAACAAGCAGAAAAAGTTTTAAAGATTACTTACTTAGAAGCTAAAATATTTAAAAGTGATTTAATTGGTACCGAGCATTTATTGTTATCCGTTTTGAGAGATGATGATAATATCGCCTCACAAATTTTATTGCAATACGGCGTTACTTACGATGTTTTTAAACAGGAGGTAGAAGTGAATAAAAATGGTTTCAGAGATGATATTTCCAACAGTGCATCAACTGGTGGCGATGATGATTATCGTGAAGAGGAAAGCTTTAGCACCCCTAAAAAGGTTTCTGACATTAAATCAAAAACACCGGTTTTAGATAATTTCGGTCGCGATTTAACAAAGGCTGCAGAAGAAGGTCGTCTAGATCCAATTGTTGGACGTGAGAAAGAAATTGAGCGTGTTTCGCAGATTTTATCTCGTAGGAAGAAAAACAATCCGATTTTAATCGGAGAGCCAGGTGTTGGTAAATCTGCCATTGCAGAGGGTTTAGCCTTACGTATTGTTCAGCGTAAAGTTTCACGTGTGCTTTTTGGTAAACGTGTGGTTACATTAGATTTAGCATCTTTAGTTGCAGGTACGAAATATCGCGGTCAGTTCGAAGAGCGTATGAAGGCGGTAATGAACGAACTAGAAAAATCTACAGATGTGATTTTATTCATTGATGAGATTCATACCATCGTAGGAGCTGGTGGTGCATCAGGATCGTTAGATGCATCGAATATGTTTAAACCTGCTTTGGCCAGAGGAGAAATTCAATGTATTGGTGCGACCACTTTAGATGAATACCGCCAGTATATAGAGAAAGATGGTGCTTTAGACCGTCGTTTCCAGAAGGTAATGGTTGAACCGGCTACACCAGATGAAACTGTAGAAATTTTAACTAGGATTAAGGATAAGTATGAAGAACACCATGGTGTAACTTATACAGATGAAGCAATTTTGGCTTGTGTTAGCTTAACTTCCCGCTATATTTCAGATCGTTTCTTGCCAGATAAGGCGATTGATGCTTTAGATGAAGCTGGATCCCGAGTTCACTTAACGAATATTCATGTTCCTCAAAACATTATTGATATTGAAGCTAAAATTGAAGATATCAAGTTAGAGAAAAACAAGGTTGTTCGTAGTCAGAAGTATGAGGAAGCAGCAAAACTACGCGACACGGAGAAAAATTTAATTGAAGAATTAGATAAAGCAAAAGCAGAGTGGGAAGCAGAAACCAAGACTAAACGTTACGAAGTATCAGAAGATAATGTAGCTGAGGTTGTGGCCATGATGACTGGTATTCCAGTTCAACGTGTTGGGCAGACGGATAGCCAGAAGCTTTTGAACATGTTTGATAAAGTGGCTGAAAAAATCATTGGCCAGGACGATGCAATCAAAAAATTAACAAAAGCGATCCAACGCACAAGAGCAGGATTAAAAGATCCTAAAAAACCAATTGGTTCATTTATATTCTTAGGCCCGACTGGTGTTGGTAAAACAGAATTAGCAAAAGAATTGGCTCGTTTCATGTTTGATAGTGATGATTCACTAATTCAAATCGACATGAGTGAATACATGGAGAAATTTGCAGTTTCACGTTTAGTGGGTGCGCCTCCGGGATATGTTGGTTACGAAGAGGGTGGACAGTTAACCGAGAAAGTTAGAAGAAAACCTTATGCTGTGATCTTGTTGGATGAGATTGAGAAAGCGCATCCGGATGTATTCAATATTCTATTGCAGGTTTTAGACGAAGGACAATTAACAGATAGTTTAGGCCGTAAGGTTGATTTTAGAAATACAATCATCATCATGACTTCAAACATCGGTGCCCGTCAGTTAAAAGATTTCGGTCAAGGGGTTGGTTTCTCTACTACAGCGAAAACAAATCAGGCAGAATCTCACAGCCGTGGTGTAATTGAAGGTGCTTTAAAACGTGCGTTTGCTCCAGAGTTTTTAAATCGTGTTGATGATGTAGTGGTATTCAATAGCTTAGGTAAAGAGGAGATTTTCAGAATTATCGATATTGAATTGAAAGCTTTATTCGGTCGTGTTCATAGCTTAGGTTATGAAATTGCATTAACTGAAAATGCTAAAGAATATATTGCTGAGAAAGGTTTCGACAGTAACTTTGGTGCTCGTCCGTTGAAGAGAGCGATCCAAAAATACTTAGAAGATCCGATTGCAGAAGAAATTCTGAAAGGTGAATTATCTGATGGTGATGTATTGGAAATCGATTATGAAAAAGAAACCGAATTGATTTCAATAAATCATAGAAAAGGCGAAAAGAAGAAAGAAGAGCCTAAAAAAGAAGAAGATTCTTCAAGTAAATAATTTAAAAACTCCCGATGGAAATCGGGAGTTTTTTTTATCCATTTAAATCGTTTTGCGATAAATTATAGATAGTGATAGCTGCGGTAACAAGTGAGAAGTTATCAATTGTTGATTTTTATCAATATGAAATTGTTGAAATCCTCATAAATGTGTATTCTTGAACATACAATAATAGAGGTTATGTAATTTTTTAAGGTTAGATTTGCGCTATGAGAACCAAATTCGCTCTTCTACTCATATCATCGTTAAGTATTTCAACATATGTTAACGCACAAAATAACTTAGTTACTATTGCTGATGCCAATGTCAACATCAAAAAATTAGTTGATGCCCGCATCAATTTTAATAAGACGCTCATTAAGTCACGCGAAATTCAAACGCTGAATCTTCCTAAATCCAAATATATTTTTAATCAGGCAGGATCACATACCGTAGACATTGAAGGTTTGAGTTTCAAAATCGAAAATAAAAAAATCGTAGCAATAGCGGATATTCCTTTATCTAAAGTGGCTCTAAATATTATTAATGAACGCTTGATGGTACTCGATAAAATGCAGTTTGCCTATAGTGAAAGTTCAAATTTCGAATATTTATCTGGTGAAAAAGATAGGCGAGTAGCATTTAATAACGACCGACATTTTTTCTCTGTTTTAAAAAGTTTAAAATCTACAATCGCTGAAATTAATGACCTGGTCAAAAGCAATATAGATCAAGTATCCATAGAAAATGAGTTGGCAAAATGGAAACAGCCTCATATCGACTGGCAATTTTTCAGCCAGATCGTGGTAAAAGAAACACAATTTCAACTGGGTAAATAATTACTTAATCAGGTTAGGTGTTCGTTTCCATTCGAAGACGATACATTGGTTGCTTCTATTTAGCATATTCGCTCAATTTTACATATGAAATTACATTAATGTCTTGAGGGCAATGTAATATCGTTCGTAGTTTAAAGGATCCGTATTGAGAAATAAAAACGGTTCTATTAACTCAAGCTCCATTAATAAGAATTTACCTTTAACAAATGTTCCATCAACCCTTGCATAAAGGCAATTTTTGGCAAATCGGTCAACATATTCTGATGCAGTTGTAATAGAAGACTGATCAGGATGTTGTGGATGAACTGATCCACCATGTGCAGGCTGCACCCTAAAATCGCCATCTTTAGCTTTTTTAATCAGGCAGTGGCTGTAAACACCATTGAAGAAAATAAACGACCATTCCCCGTTCTCCACAATCTCAGGTAAAAATGGTTGAATAATAAAATTTTCATCCTGAACAAGTAGGCTTAATTTTTCATTTACTTCCTCAATATTCTCCGCTGTAACCTTAAACGTGTTTTTCGCCCCTCCACTTATGCAGGGTTTAGCAATGAGTTTATCCGTATGATAAATGTTGAAAAAGTCGTTGAGATTTACCTTTTCATTTTTTTTGATAAAAGAACATGGTGTAATGTCTAATCCAGCGGCTTCGATTTCTTTCAGGTATTGCTTATCTGTGTTCCACCGAACTATATCAATCGGATTCAGCAACCTTACTTTTTTCTCTTCCAAATGATTTAACCATTGATGAAAGTCATTGATTAAATCGAAATAATCCCATGGAGATTTAAGTATAGCGAGTTGATAATCTTCCCAATTCACCTCTGGGTCGTTCCAGATCACCATCTTAATCTGTAAACCTTTTTCCTGTAAAAATATCAGCAGCCGCTGATCTTCACTTTCAACGGTTTCACTGTCATAAGCACCTTGATCATGATAGGTAACTAAAGCAATATTCATTTCTAAAACTAAGTTTTATTCAATTAAGCAGCAAATAAATCTAAAATAAAGACATCTGATCGCTAGGTACTTTGAATAAAGAATGATTTAAAATAATTTCATTTGTATTTAAGCCATTTAACCTGGAATGCAGTTTAAAACTATCTCTAATCATCTTTGCAATATTTCCATCGCCACGCATCCGGTCTCCAAACCTGCTGTCATTTACATTTCCGCTGTGGCAGCTTTGTATCATGTGCCAGACTTTATCAAAACGATCGGGAAAATTTTTACGTAGCCAGTCTTCAAATATTTGTGCAATTGCGCCGTTTAGCCTCACCACGGTATAGCCAGCTTTCACTGCGCCAGCATCTGCCACGCATTTGAGTATTTTGGGGATTTCATGATCACTCAATCCAGGGATCAATGGTGCAACCATTACACCAACTGGAATTCCGGCTTTACTCAATTGTTCTACTATTTTTAATCGTTGTTTTGCAGTGGTTGTTCTCGGTTCCATCACCTGTCGTAAATCTTCATTCAGGCTGTTGATTGATACATAGACCATACAAAGATCTAGTTTCGCCATTTCCTGCAGGATATCCTGGTCTCTTAAAATCAAAGAATTTTTGGTAATCATGCCTATGGGTTGTTTATACTCCATGGCAATTTCTAACAACTGTCTGGTTAGTTTAAACTTGCGTTCTGCGGGTTGATAGCAATCTGTATTGCCAGATAAGGATATAGTTGAAGCATCCCATCCTTTCTTTTCCAGAAATTTTTTAAATAGGGAAGGCGCATCTTGCTTTACAATTATTTTTTGCTCAAACGCTAATCCTGCATTATAGCCCCAGTATTGATGCGAATTTCTGGCATAACAATATGTACAGCCATGCTCGCAGCCCTGATATGGATTTAAGGAATAAGCCATGCCAACATCCGGACTATCAACTTTGTTTACAATGGTTTTTGAGTTTTCGAAGATGAATGATGTTTTATGATCGGTCTCCTCCCAATCGTCAATTCCTTCATCATGCTCCTTTACATAAACATCTTTTAAAAATTTGTTATGTGGATTTACCTGAGCACCTCTTCCCTTAAAATATTGTTTTTCTTCTTCACCAGACATAAATTAAAATTACTAATATTTTTAGTAATTAAAGCTTGGGAGTGAAGACTACTTTTCAACAATATTTAGAAGCATAATGTGTTTAATACATTTTTCACTAATCCAATTCCATTATTCATCATCAATTTTCACATTATCCGTCTTCCCATCATCCATCTTACATCAATTTTATTTCCTCGGCAGCGGTACATAATCCATAGGCACCATATCTGCCACCTTTTCATATGCCCAATAACCTTCAAAAAGTAATGAACGTGAATCATAAATGCCACCGTTTTCATAAAATCGTACACCTTCTCCCATTAAATTGGCCACTGAAATTTCATTCTCTGGCACATCCAATGGTCTGAAAATCCAGAAACCCGTATTTGAGTAGGCCAGTGATTCTTTCTCTTTTGTGTATTGGATCAGCAATGCGTCGGTATAGCTGATGTATTTTAAGTTCTGGTTAAAATCATGAACCAGTGTATCAGTCAATACTTCTGCCCTGGAAAACTTATCAATTGTACGGGGCATTTCCATCTGTTTGGTCCAAAATGAAAGCAAGGCTGTATCAATTTTTCCAGCAGTTTTCCTCACCCCAGTTTTTCCCGGCAGTGTTTTTAACTTCTCCAAATTGGCATTAATCAGGTATTCCGGATAGCGGTTAGGATTTGGTATTTTAACCATTTTATTGATGATAAACCCTTCCTCTTTTGTTTTATTGGCATACAACGACCTGAAGAAATGTTGCGAAGAACCATAGTAAGCAATCTCCCTGGCGGCGATATATTTTTTCTTTTTAGCTGCAGATGCTTTGAGTTCTTCGAAGAAAGGGTGACCCGAATAATAAATGATGTGCGTGCGGGAATTGAACTCGAAATGATCCAGCATGTACTTTAAGCGATAACCTAAAGCTTTATTTTCCACCACTAAAAATTCCGTTGTCGAAACTGTCAGTGTACTTTTTGTGATATCGAAATCAACATTTAACACCTGCGGATTGAGGATTTTGCATTGTAATGCATTTGGCGTTTTACCAATAAAAAATTCTTTAAACTGGTTAATGTATTTCTGCCTGTTTGGATCTGCCCGAACCGTTACCTCATCAAGCTGAGCTACATTTTCTTTCAAAACTAAATCAACCTGTACCGATTGATCAGCGATAATCACACTTTTAGAGTAGGGGAGGTAACCTACAATCTGAACCAATAAATCATAACTTCCGGGTTTCAAATTTGAAAGTTTAAACTTTCCATCATTATCTGCTACCGTAGCAATTTTGTAGCCACTCAAATAAATACTTGCGCCAGGTAAACCGTCCTTCTTATCTCGCACAATTCCGCTAATCGAAAACGTATTCTGAGCAATAACATTGGTAAAAGCAAAGAAGAATATTAAGGAAGCCAGCAGACTTTTGATCATAGCAACGAATGTAAACAAAAGCAATAATATTGTAAATGCCAGTTAACTATTTTAACATTTTTAGTCGTTAAAATTATGGTAAAGTCGGGATGTAATCCATCGGTACATTATCGGCAATCTTTTCCCAGGCCCAATATCCAGCAAATAACATACTCCTGGTATTGTAAATACCTCCATTTTCATAAAAATAAACAGGGCTAACCTGCAAAGTAACCGTAGAAACCTGATTATCTCCCATATCTAATGGCCTCGGTATAGATAAACCAATACTATTACTAAACAATGGATTTTCCTTTTCTTTAGTGTAAGAGATGAACAGTTTATCTGTAAAATCTATTTTTTTGATGCTGGAGTTTACTGTTTTTACCAATGTATCCTGTAAAATATTCGCTCTGCTCAAGACTGCTATTTCTGCAGGTTGATTTTTTTTCCTCACCCAATAGGTTAGTGAATCGTTATTGTCGATGTAAATTGTTCTTCCCGTATTTAACTTTGTTTTAGAAAGGCGATTGATATTTGCTTTGATGAGGCTGTCGGATGGTCTGTTGATATTCGGCTGCATCACCAGTTTATTAATCACAAAGCCTTCTTCGGTTGCTTTTTGTTGATAAAGTGACTTGAAAAAGTGTTGTGGAGAACCAAGATAAGCCATTAAACGCCTCTTTTCCCAATTCTTTTTTTGCCGTGAAGAGCCTTTTAGATCTTCGAAGTACGGAAAACCCTCATAATAAATAATGCGTGATTTACTGTCAAACTGAAAAACATTTAATAAATATTTTATACGGTAACCTAAAGCTTTGTTTTCGATAATTAGGAACTGATTGGTTTTAACGGTTAATACCGATTCATCTTTGTCGTAATCAACAAGTAGCACATTCGGATTTATCAGCTTGCATTGTTTTGCATTAGGCGTTGTACCGATAAAGAAATCCTTGAACATGTTAATATAATGTTCACGGTCTGGATCGGGCTTGATGGTTACTTCAGCTAATTGGGTAATACTTTCCTTTAAAATAAAATCAATGCTGAGCGATTTATCGGCAATCACAATATTTTTATTTAGTGCTGTGAAACCAATTAATTGAACCAGAAGATCATAATTGCCTGGCTTTAATCTTAAACTGAACTTACCATCGTTATCTGAAACTGTTGCAATCTGATAACCACTTACATAAATCCCAGCTCCTGGAAGTGCTTCACCTCGACCATCTTTAACTGTCCCTGATAGGGTAAACTGTTGACTAGAACAAGTCAGTGATGCGAATAACAGGAAAAGAAAAGCAAAAATTAATTTCATATTTAAAACTAATGTTTTAGTTTTAAAATAACAAATCCAGCCTGCTTTATCCTAAAAGTTCTTTTGCGTTATCTATAGCAGAAATGCCCGGGTTTTTACCGCTTAACATCTCTGCAATTATGCCTATTCTTTCTTCTTGCTTAAGTTTTCGAATCCCCGTTGTTGTTTTACCTTTTTCGTCGTTCTTATAAACAAAATAGTGAGATTTTCCTTTTGCCGCGATTTGAGGTAAATGCGTGATCGAAATTACCTGCATGTTTTCGCCTAAATCAGAAATCACTTCGCCAACTTTTAAAGCTGTTTCTCCGGAAATTCCTGTATCAATTTCATCAAAAATAATGGTTGGGAGTGAAGTATGTTTTGCTAAAAGTGCTTTTATGGCCAGCATCAGGCGGGAAAGTTCACCTCCGGAAGCAACTTTAGTTACTGGTGCAGGTGCCTGACCAGCATTTGCTGTGAATAATAAATTGATTTCATCCAAACCATCCTTATTTAAATCTCCTAAAGTTTTTTGCGCTAAAACCAATTTCGCATTTGGCATACCCACTCTTTTTAAAGTAGCACTTGTTTGTTCCTCTACAACTTTGATCGCGTTTTTCCTATTACTACTTAACTGCTCCGCCTGCTTTTGTAAATCTTTTTTCAGTTGGTCGATTTGCTTTTGAAGTTTTTCTATATTTTCATCAGATGACAAAAGCTGATTAAGATTGCGCTCCAATTGAGATTGAATTTCCAATAATTCACCATTATTAGCCACCCGGTGTTTTTGTTGTAGTGAATAAAATAGATCTAATCGCTGGTTAATGATATCTATACGATCTGCGCTATGCAAAGTATTTTCTTCCATAGCAGAAAGTTCATCAGAAATGTCTTTAATTTCAATGATCGAAGACCTTAAGCGTTCATATAAAGTATTAATCAAAGGATCAAACTTTTCAACTCCCTGTAACTGTAAAGCCGTTTCTTTAAGAATTTGCAATGCTGAGGGTTCACCTTCATTTAATAATCCGGCAGCAGTGAGTAAGGCCCTTTTAATTGTTTCAGCATGGGTTAGGCGTTCCAATTCCTGCTCCAGTTCTTCTTGTTCGTTATCTTTGATATTTGCTTGTTCTAACTCATTAAATAGGTATTGCTCATAATCCTGTTTACTTTTTGCTTCATTTGCATCATCAATAAATTTTTTCAGGCTATTGCTTTCTTGCTTTAGTTTTTTAAACCCGCTGCGGTAATCGAACAATAAATTATGATGGCTGGATAGAGAATCTACAATCAATAACTGAAAATCAGCATCGTTAATTTCCTGAGTGGCATGTTGCGAATGAATATCTATCAACCTTTCACCTATTTGCTTTAAAATGGAAAGATTTACAGGAGTATCATTAATAAATGAACGTGTTTTGCCATCAATAGATATTTCTCTGCGCAGAATTGTTTCGTTAGAGAAATCGAGATCGTAGGATTCAAAAGTTTCACGAAGATTTTCATCAGCTAAAATAAAGTTCCCTTCTATAACACATTTTTTATCCTGACTGAAAAAATATTTGCTTTCTGCCCGCTGGCCAAGGATAAGCGAAAGTGCGCCAAGAATAATGGATTTCCCCGCACCAGTTTCCCCCGTGATAATGTTTAAGCCTTTGTCAAATTCAATGTCAAGACTATCGATTAATGCGTAATTACGAATAGAAAGTTTTTGTAGCATAACTACAGCGAAAATACTAAAAAGTTATTTCAAGCAGGCGATTCAAAACAAAAACAGCGAAGAATATTCTTCGCTGTTTTAACTATGGTTTGTTTGGTTGATTAATTTTCCCTTTTCTCCCTTTTTTCTATTTTCTCTTTAAGCTCTTTTACTTCCTTATCGAACTTTTCTTTTAGCTTTTTGTATTCTTCGGAGTTTTTTACCTTATTATTAGAACTATTATAGGTATAGTTAAAAGATCTATTTGTCTTTACAGAAGAATTTCTTTCGTTAAGCAACGTATCCCCATCAACCACTATAAATACCTTATCTTCACCCAATTTTCTCCATTTGGCTTGTGCCTCTGGCGATGAATATTCTTTCGCGACATCTTCTCCAAATTTTTTCCATTTGGCTTGTGCTTCAGGCGATGAATATTCTTTAGCAATGTCTTCGCCAAACTTTTTCCATTTGGCTTCAGCCTCAGGAGAAGAATATTCTTTGGCTACGTCTTCGCCAAATTTCTTCCATTTTGCCTGCGCTTGCGGACTGCTATATTCTTTGGCCACGTCTTCGCCAAATTTCTTCCACTTTGCCTGTGCTTGTGGACTGCTATATTCTTTGGCTAAGTCATCCCCAAATTTCTTCCACTTGGCCTTTGCTTCTGGCGAATTGAATTCTTTTTGCATTTTAACACGTAGTGTAGAATCACCAAAGATAAATGAACTATCATGACTGAAATTGAAAAGATGTCTAATCCCCGCGAAATCTTCTGAGTAAATGCTTTTTTTAAGGCTATCAGGCATCTCACTTATAGAGTTGTACTCGGTTTTCTTGCCATTTGCATCGATAGTAACAATCTTCGTTTTACGTTTTTTAGTAGTATCCTGAGGAGTTGTTAAGTTTTCAAAAGCAGTATTAATGCTCGCCATTTGATTGGTTAATGCTTTTTTAATTTCTTTTTTCTTTTCGCTTGGGTTAATCCATGCGATGGATAACATGCAGGCCACCCCTAATGTTAAGGCTGCCATTTGCTGTTTGGCGTTTAAATAATTTGTTTTCATATTAGTGATTCGTTTGATTCGTTGATACAAATTCTGCGTTTTACCAGTGGCTGCCAGGGCATAAGCCGGACTTTTATTTTCTTTTATCAGTTCGAGTTTAAGTAGGGCATGGGCATATTTTAAAGGTTTGCCTGTGGTTTTTAACACCAGGTCATCGCAGGCATGTTCACGTTCGATGTGAATGAATCTTCCCGCCATCCAAACAAAAGGATTATAGAATAGAAGCGTTTCAATGGCCGTCTTGATGAGGTTAAGTAAAAAATCATGTCTTCTGATATGAGATAGTTCATGAATTAAAATGGCCTCCACCTGGTCACTATCCAACTCATTAACCAATGTAAATGGAAACAATACAACAGGTTTTAAATAACCAATTACCAATGGAACATTTACCAGCGAGGACAGATCAAATCTGACCACTTTTTTAATTCCCAATTTAGCGATGATGTTTTCGAAGATCAATTTCCACTCTTCAGGGATGGTACTTAAATTTTCGTTTTTGAGTTTTGAAAGTTGATGATATCCTTTTGCAATGATAAATAATTGAAGAAAAATACCCAGGATATAGGCAACTACAATTAAGGGGAAGTACTGCTCCACTTTGCTGCTAAAAGTTTCAGGCAAATTTTTAAAGTATTGACTGAACTGTATCTGTTGTGCCGTAACAGGCAATTGATGAACGGGTTTAGTTAACACCAGTTGTTCTCCGAGATTATAGCAAAAAACAAAAAACATGAGTATAATAGCAGAGAAGGCAAGGTTATGCCTATGTTTTGCAGCAAGTTTGGGCAAAATTAGCATGATGATAAATAAAATGCCGTAAATGATGGCGCTTTGCCAAAGTGAATTTAAAATGCTCCAGCCAAATGCTTTGATAAATTGTTGTACTAAAGTTTCCATTTTTATGTTTTATTTAAACAAATATTATATTCAGAATACCATCAACTCTCTGCTCCCCTAAAATATGATCAACTATCAAGGATAGACGTCTAACGAAAAACGATCAACGAAAAACGTCTGATTACTTTAAGCTATCCAAATACTTTTTAATTTCATCAATTTCATCAGCGCTTGCTTTATGATTTCCTAGTGCCTGCATCACCAAACGTGCGGCTGAGCCATTAAAAACGTTGTCAATCATTTTATTAACCAGGTGTTTTTCCGTTTTATCCTGATTCACAATTGCTTTATAGATGTGCGTCTTCTGATTGGTATCTCTTTCCACCATTCCTTTCTCGTGCAAAATCTGCATCAGTTTTAAAGTAGTGGTATAACCTGAATCTTTTTTGTTCAATGCCTCATGAACTTCTCTTACCGTTGCGTTCCCCTTTTGCCAAAGCACCTGGAGGATTTCCATTTCACCTTCTGTTGGTTTGATGTTATGATTAGTCATATGTTACGAGTTGTACGAATTATTTCGTAATCAAATGTACGAAGATATTCGTAATATCAAAATATTTTTGAAATTATTTTATTGAAGCAAAGGAAAGGGGATAGGTATTGCTGCCTTTGACAGGTTTATAGATAGTAAATTACTCCAGCATGCGTTTTGTACAGGGTAATAGTGGATTACTTTTTCAACCCTTCATACTTACCAATATTGGCAGGATCTATTTCAGCCAGCATGTTATAAGCTTTTAATCGCTCTTGTGTATTCAGTTTCGATAGCACATTCGTTACTTCTTCTGCCTTCGATGCAAAATATACGTTAGGGAAAATTGAACCTAATTTTTGCTTATCCATTTGCTGTAAGGCAGGCAGTGCATCAACAATTTGTTTTAAACCTTTATCATTGTCGGTGAGTAGATCCAAACCATTCAGGTGATAGCTATAGATAAAAGCCCTCAATTCACTAAAAACCGGATTTAATACATTTTCATTAAACCAAAAGCGGTTTCTTAAACCATCAGCAGCTTTCCAACCCGCATTACCTGACGCTTGTGCGAGGTTAATAATGTTTTGAGCTTTTTTGTAATAAGTGGTTCCACCCATTTTGGCGAAGCTATCTTTATCCATGCCGATAATGGTATAAGCATAATAGGATAGGAGTGCACTGATATTGGAGATATAGTTTTGATCTGAGAAATCGATAGTTGCGCCATCATTGTAACTGAAATCAAAGTTTTTGTCGCTCATGTTCAGTAACGTGCTGTTATAAGAACTATTAAACACCGGCCGACTGCTTTGTATTTGTGCTTCAGCGGTATAGCCAGATCCACCATCCCATGAATTTATCGTGATAATGAAACTGCAATCAATCCGTTCAGTAGGCTTATAGTTTTCGGTACTAAACTTATTATTGCTTAAAAAATCGCGGATAGTTCTCTGGAGTGCATCTAAAGTTGGCTTGCTGATGTTAGAAACCTGCGGTGCCAATAAGGTAACCCTGGCGTTTAATTCCTGGGCTTGTAATTTACCAAAGCCTACTAATAATAATATCCAGACAATCCTTTTCATTATTTTGAAATTTTTAAAATAGCAGTACAAATATCTTTGGCAACTTCTGCCTTTGGTTTTGTTTCGAAAACCGTTCGTTCCAATGCTTTGTTAAAAATAGTAATTTTATTGGTATCTGATTTAAAACCCGCTCCTTTATCATTAAGAGAATTGAGCACCACTAAATCCAGGTTTTTCTTTTCTAGTTTTCCTTTAGCATAGTTTTCCTCATCATTGGTTTCCAAAGCGAAGCCTACTAAAATTTGATTGATTTTCTTTATTTGCCCAAGTGAAGCCAGAATGTCAACAGTTTTTTCTAATTCCAGTACCAGGTTATTTTCTTGTTTTTTGATTTTCTGATTGGCTACAACTTTCGGGCGATAGTCTGCAACGGCGGCACACATAATGGTAATATCCGTTTCATGAAATATAGTAGAACATGCATCCAGCATTTCCTGTGCACTTACTACATCAATTCGCCGTAAAGATTGATTTTCTCTTTGTGCAGTAGGACCTGAAATTAGTGTCACGTCGGCACCAAGTTTTACCAATTCATCTGCCAACGCGAAGCCCATTTTACCTGAGGAGTGATTTCCAATAAAACGAACGGGATCAATTGCCTCATAAGTTGGACCTGCAGTGACCATTACTTTCTTCCCAAATAGTGGCATCGATTGTTTAATCGAATGATTCAGGAAATATATGATTTCTTCTGGCTCAGCCATTCTGCCTGCACCATATAAGCCACTAGCTAGTTCACCATCGCCAGGTTCAATAATGGTATTACCGAAACTTTCGATTTTTTTAATGTTTCCTTGTGTAGTTTCATGCTTCCACATGTCTAGATCCATCGCAGGCGCAACATAAACAGGACATTTTGCAGAGAGATATACGGCTGTAAGCAAATTATCGCAAATTCCGGTAGCCAGTTTGGCAAGTGTATTTGCGCTTATTGGGGCGATGATAATCAAATCTGCCCAAAGGCCTAATTCAACATGATTGCTCCAAACACCAGTTTCCTCATCGAAGTACTGTGTGTAAACGGGGTTTTTAGAAAGCGTAGCAAGGGTAAGTGGCGTAATGAAATTTGCGCCATCGGGAGTAAGAATAACCTTAACGTTTGCACCAGCTTTTACTAATAACCGGACTAAAAACGCCGATTTATAGGCAGCAATGCTACCGCAAACGCCAAGGATTATGTTTTTATTTTTAAGCATTGAGCAAGGAGTTTAAAACATAGGGCAAGGGGCGTATGTATAAAACGCTTTGCTTAAAACTCCATGCACCATGCTAAATATTATTTTTGTTCTTTAGCAGGATTTCTGTGATAAATTTTATCATTCAAAAATTCGTCAATAGCAACCAAAACAGGCTTAGGCATACGTTCGTAGTGCTTGCTGATTTCGATTTGCTCACGATTTTCAAAAATCTCTTCTAAGTTATCGTTACTTGATGCAAATTCTGCCAATTTACCATGTAACTCTTCTTTAACGTTGTTCGAAATTTGATTTGCTCTCTTAGCAATAACAACTAAAGATTCGTATAAATTATCTGTAGTTTTATCTAAATCGTGTACGTTTCTGGTAACTGTAGTATTTGGTACAGCAGGTTTGTTAGTATTCATGTGTTACTTAATTTTTAATATCTGTATTGTCTGCATTAGTTGGTTTGGTAGAAACCGTATCTTTAACTTTCTTCGTTTTGATCAGCATCTGTTTGTACTTTTCCTGATCAGCAGCATATAGTGCAAGTTCTTGTTTTGTAGCAACTATTCCTGCTTCAACATCTGATTTTACTTGTTTTGCATCTTTTGCAAATTTGCTTTCAGGATGATTTTCTGTAAATTCATTATACAAAGAAAGTGCCTCATTATAACGATCCTCTTGGCGGATTACATAACTGTTTTTAGCATATAGATATTGAGCTCTGATCATCAGAAAGTCCATTTCTTCTGCATATTTAATATCCGGGTAATCTCGTTGTGCATTTTTTAGGGCGATAACGGCAGCTCTGTAGTTATCTACATTACTAGGTCCGGTTGTTAAATACATTTTTGCGTTTTCAAAAGCCTTATCTTCAAGTTTTCCCCTTAAATCGGTAATGTATTTTCCTGCAGCGGCAGCCCTATCACTTGATGGATATAAGTTGATAAATAATTGTAGCGCATCGATTGCTTTATAAGTATTTTCCTGATCAAGAGAGAAGCTAGGTGACTCCAGATAGTAGCAATAAGCGCCCATATATCTAGCCTCTTCAGCATTCTTACTTGCTGGATAAGTATCGGCGAAACTTTTAAATTGATATCTGGCCGTGGTAAAGTCACTTAATCTATATAATGTATAAGCGTAATAATAGTTCAAATCTTCTGCTTCGGCGCGGCCACGGTATTTCTGAGAAAGATCTTCAAAAAGCACCAATGCCTTACTGTAATCCCTTTTGTTATATAAGCGAAGCGCTTCCTGGTATTTTTTAGCCACGTCGTTACTGGCCTTCAATTTCTCGAAACGACTTTTACAACCCGCAAAGCCCAATGCGGCAATAAATACTAAAATAATTAAGTGTTTAACTTTAAACATTCTGCAAAGATAATTAATAATACGATAACATCAATAAAAACAATTCGACGCTAAGCTATGCAAAGGAAATCAGTACATATATATAGTTAACAATTTTTAACATAAAATCAATTTTAGTCTTTACTCTAATGCCGATGATTGATGCGTCGCTAAGTTACTAGACTTAAATTGTTCTGCGAATACCCACACCTGGATCGTTGTGTAATTTAACTCCCTCTACTACTATATATAAGGTATAAACTATTGCCTTCTTTTTGTAATACCTAAACGGGAGGTACCCCTTAGGCTATGAAATGGATCCACTTTTTTAATAGCCTATTTAAATGATCTCATCTTGTCCTAGCCGGACGGACTCTCTTCTTTTGGCAACCAAAAGACCAGCGAAGCTAGCTTGAACACAAAATAACTAATAAACACAAGTGAAAACCCAAAGTTGCTAGCTCGCAATTGTTCATATAGTTTTTATATTTTTAATTGCATTCATGATGGTTGCACCATTTTTCTGTTAAAGTCAGCTGTTAAGCTAGGTCAGTGCCATCCCGAAAAATTGACCATGCCGGTCTAGGCGCAGAACGAAGAAACAGTGGTTTGGCCTTGTTGGGTGTTTATAGCGATCGCTATAATATAGCTGCAAAATACTTCTATATA